>NZ_JBEFAK010000005.1:0-399113 GCF_040137845.1 Nonomuraea sp. B19D2
CCCCCCGGGGGGACGCGGCTGGCGGTCGGCACCGCACGGGCGGCAGTGTCAGCGGCCGGGGGCGGGAGGGCGGGCGTGGGCGGTCAGGATGCCGCCGATGGTCGACGCCAGCAGCTCCCTGTGCCCCTCCGGCAGCTCCCCCGCCAACGCGTCCAGCCGCTGCGCGACCTCTTCGTGCGCCAGCACCCCGATCCGCGCCCCGTCGGGGGTCAGCTCGATGCGGCAGGCCCGCCGGTCACGGGAGTCACGCGTGCGGGTCACCAGCCCCCGTTTCTCGGCCCGGTCCACGAGCCCGGTCAGGCTCGACTTCTCCAGGTGCAGCGCGCGCGTCAGCTCCGTCATCCCCACGGGCCCGTCGATGAGCAGGCACAGCAGCTGCGCCTGCTGCGGCGTCAGGTCGTGCTCCCTGCTGACCTCTGCGAACACCTGCTGCACCAGGTGCGCCAGACGGACGAGCGCTTCGGTGAAGCGCAGGACCGGCTCCTTCGTCGTGACCACGGCACCGAGTCTACTTGACAATGGTTCATAATACGAACTAATTTCGTTCTCGTCATCAACTGTTCGTACAACCAACTAGCGGCCCGGCCAAGGAGCCACCAATGCCCGACTACGGCCACGACCTGCTCTTCGGCGCGAACTTCGCGCCCTCCGCCCACCAGGCCGACACTGTCGTAGCCCTCTCCCAGCTCGCCGAGCGCTCCGGGCTCGACCTCGTCACCTTCCAGGACCACCCGTACCAGCCCGCCTTCCTCGACACCTGGACCCTGCTCAGCTACGTCGCCGCCGCGACGGAGCGGATCCGGCTGGCGGGCAACGTGCATCCGCTGCCGTTGCGGCCGCCCGCCATGCTGGCCCAGGCCGCGGCCAGCCTCGACATCCTCAGCCGCGGGCGGTTCGAGCTCGCGCTGGGCAGCGGCGGGTTCAGGGAGGCCATCGCCGCCATGGGCGGCCCGCGCCTCACCCCCAGCCAGGCCGTGGACGCGCTCGAAGAGGGCATCGCGATCATCCGCGCCGCCTGGGACACCGACACCCCCGGCGACATCCGGCACGACGGCCAGCACTACCAGGTCAGCGCCCAGCGAGGCCCCCGCCCGGCCCACGACGTCGGCATCTGGCTGGGCGCGTACAAGCCCCGCATGCTCCGCCTGACCGGACGCCTGGCCGACGGCTGGCTGCCGTCCCTCCCCTACCTCCGGTCGATCGGCGCGATCGGCGAAGGCAACGCCGTCATCGACGAGGCCGCCGCCGAAGCGGGCCGCTCGCCCCGCGACATCCGCCGCCTGCTCAACCTCGCAGAAGAGCTCCCCGCCACCCAGCTCGCCGAGCTGGCCCTCACGTACGGCGTCAGCGTCTTCAACATCGTGGTCGACGATCCGCGCCAGATCCAGCGCTTCGCCCAGGAAACCGCCCCGGCCGTGCGCGAGCTCGTCGCCGCGGAACGCGACCGGCCCCGCCCGGCCACCGCGCCAAGCACCACCGAGCCGCCTGCCACCGCGCAGAACACCACGGAGGGCGCCGCGCTGCCTGCCACCCCGACCCCGGACGACGGCGTACGGCTCACCGAGATCCGCGTGTGGGACG
Organism: Nonomuraea sp. B19D2; assembly: GCF_040137845.1. NCBI lineage: Bacteria > Bacillati > Actinomycetota > Actinomycetes > Streptosporangiales > Streptosporangiaceae > Nonomuraea > Nonomuraea sp. B19D2. Next base: position 1,582 of record NZ_JBEFAK010000005.1, read on the forward strand.
AGACCACCCGCCCCACCGCCCCCCGCCCCGAACCCGAGCGGCGCTACACCCCCGCGGAGCAGGCCAACGCCCAGCACCTCATCGACGTGCACGACCACCTGCGCGGCGAGCTCGCCCGGCTGCGCGACCTCGTCGACCAGGTCGCCGCGGGAACGCTCGACGCGGGCGCCGCCCGCTCCCACATCAACACCATGACCATGCGCCAGAACAACTGGACGCTCGGCGCCTACTGCGAGTCCTACTGCCGTCTCGTCACCATGCACCACTCCGCCGAGGACGCCATGGTCTTCCCCAACCTGCGCCGCGCCGAGCCCGGCCTCGCCCCCGTGCTCGACCGCCTCCAGGAGGAGCACCACGCCATCCACAAGGTCATCGAACGGGTCGACCGCGCCCTCGTCGCCTTCGTCGGCGACCCGGCCGGCCTCGCCGACCTGCGTACCACGGTGGACCTGCTCACCGACACCCTGCTGTCCCACCTGTCGTACGAGGAGCGCGAGCTCGTCGAGCCCCTGGCCAGGCACGGCATCTAGGACCGGCGGGCGGGGAACGCGTGGCGGCGCGCCGCGACCACGATCGCCAGGGCCGCCGCCACCAGCGGAAGCGAGGTCCACGGCAGCGCACCCGCCCCCGCGCCCTCCAGCACCACCCCGCCGGCCAGCGACCCGGCCGCGATACCCGCGTTGTACACGGTGGTCTGCATGGACGTGGCCACATCCGCGTTCCCCGCGCCCGAGGCGTCCACCAGCGCCGTCTGCAGCAACGTCGGCACGCCCCCGAAGGCCGCCCCCCACAACCCCACCGCCGCGAGCAACGCCCAGCCCAGCCCCCCGAAGAGGGCCAGCACCGCCATGGCCCCCGCGACCACACCCAGCACGGCCAGGAGCGTCACCCGCAAGACCCGGTCGATCACGGCCCCGGTGATCCAGATCCCCACCACGGTCCCGACCCCGAACACGAGCAGCACGAGACTCGTCCCCCCGAAACCGGCGAAGGCCACGAACGGCACCAGGTACGTGTACATCGCCTGATGCCCCACAAGCACCAGCACCGTCACCCCGAGGATCGTCCGGACTCCCGGAAGGACCGCCACCCGCCGCAGCGGCACCCGGGCGGCGGCCGCCTCGCCGGGGAAGCGCGGCACCTTCCACAGCACCCACCCCACCAGCACGACCGCCACAACAGACAGGCCCAGGAAGGCCGCACGCCACCCGAAGGCCGACGCCAGCGCCGCACCGGCCGGAATCCCGGCGCACAGCGCCACCGTGATCCCCGCCGAGACGATCGCGATCGCCCGCCCCCGCCGCTCGACCGGTACCATCCGCGCCGCGTAACCGACCAGCATCGCCCACAGGATCCCGCCCATGACCCCGGCCAGCACCCGCGCCCCGAACGTCACCGCGTAAGAAGACGAGACCCCGGTCACCGCGTTGAACAGGGCGAACCCCACCAAAGCGGAAACCAGCACGGGCCGCCGCGGGAGCCCGCGCAGCAGCGCCGTCAGCGGGATCGCCGACAGGGTGGACGCCACCGCGTACGCCGTCACCAGGAACCCGGCCCGCCCCTCGGGCACCTCCAGCGCCTGCGCCATCCGCGGCAGCAGCCCCGCGGGCAGCAGCTCGGTCATCACCGCCGTGAACGCCGCCGAGAACAGCGCCAGCAGCCCCGACCACGGCATCCGCCCGACGCGGACCGCGTCGGTGATCGTCGCACCAGACATGCCGAATATACTGAAACCTTCACATCAATGTGAAGGCAAGCCGGGAGGCACGCCATGAAGATCGGGGAACTGTCGCGGCGCACGGGCGTGCCCACCCGCATGCTCCGCTACTACGAGGAGCAGGACCTCCTGCACCCCGGCCGCGCCGACAACGGCTATCGCCGGTATCCCGAGTCGGCGGTGTACCGCGTCCAGCAGATCCGCGGCCTGCTCGACTCCGGCCTGACCACGGAGATCATCCGCCGGATCCTCCCGTTTCTCAACGAGCCCGACGAGATCCACCTGCACCCGCAGTGCCTGACGCCGGAGCTGGCCGAGCTCCTGGAGGCGGAGGCGAGCCGCATCCAGCAACGCATCGACTGCCTCTCCCGCAACCGCGACGCCATCCGCGCGTACCTCGCCGCGGTACGGTCCGCTGGCCTTTACAACGTAGATTCTGAAAATTAGGCGACCTCACCTGCGGAAGTGCGGGTCAGTGAGCCGTGACACGTTAGTTGGAACATGGCCATGGTTATTGGCACTATCCAACTGTGCCGGCCCAGGTTCTGCCGCGCCGGTGGATCGTCGAGAGGTCCATCAGCTGCCTGAAGAGCTCGAGGCGGAACATCTGTCAGGGTCGATATCGAGATCACGGGCGACAGCGTGGTCTGCCTCCAGCTTCTGCAGGCCGTCGGCCGGAAGCTTCGGGCTCGTCGCGGGTGAGCAGGTCAAGCCGCGGTGGTCAGGCCGCGTAGGTGTAGTGGTGCGGCCAATCACCGGTCTTCGACTTCCCCCTGAAGATGGCCTGCAGGGCGATCCGCGCCTGCCCCGGCAGGGCGTCCTCATCCACTGGGGTGCTGGTCGCCTTGTGAATGCTCACCACGCCCACGAGGTCGTCGGGGCCTCCGCCGTACCCATAGGTCACGGTCTCCTCGGCTTCGGCGATCTTGACAATAAAGACTAAAAGTCCCACTTCACACTCCCACGGCGGCGGCCACCGCCCGATCGGCTCGGTAGTACCGATCAAGTGCCCGGATGCACCGGTCTCCACCGAGACCGGCACCTGGAGGTCCTCCCAGCTCACCAGATGCCACCACAACGGACCGCACCCGCTTGCCCCGCGTAACCCACCTGTCATCTATCGACCCAGGTTACGCATACGTACTAGCAAAGCGTGCAGCTCACGGCAACGCCTCGGTTCCAACTAACGTGTCACGGCACAGTCAGGTCCGCGTCCTGGCCGACGGCGTGGCGGGCGACTTGGGGAGGCCGGCCCTGGCCACGTGGAGCAGGCTGCGTGGGTCGGCGACGCCCAGCCGGACCGCCAGCACCTGCCGGGTCGGCTCGCAGTCGATGATCTGGCTCAGCGGGTGCGTGGTGCAGCCGTGCCTGGAAGGAGCCCGACGCCGCGTTGACCGAGTGGAAGAGGACCGAGGACCTGGCGTTCCTGTCCGAGGTGTCCTCGGTTCCGCTGCAGCAGACCCTCTCCGGGTCCTTCCTGCACGATCTTCAAAAAACGCGTTCTATGAAGAGCCTCGCCGCGTACTCCGCTTCACTGCCTTGGCCTCAGGGAGCGCGTAACCCGCGCCGCGACCCGGCTGACCAGTGGTCCCAACTGGCCCGTCGACCAACCCGCGCATGGTCCAGCGTGCCCCACCTGAGAACCTGCGTGCGGTCTCCCGCACGAGTTGGCGTACGGGGTCAACTGGTCTTGCGAGGGAAGCCGCGGATGGCGTTGCCCGCCCGCTCGGCGATCGATGCCAGGTGCTCGGCCAGGAGCGGCGGGTCGAGCAGGGTGTAGTCCATGGGCAGCAGGGTCAGACGGTAGGCCAGGTAGTGGGGCGCGTCGGAGTGGGTGCGCAGCCGGCAGGTGTGCTCGTCGACGGGTTCCAGCTCGCCCTGCCAGGCGGGGACCTGCTCGGCGGCCCGCTCGATCGGCGCGTGCAGGAGCACCGTGGCCCGGATGGAGCCCGCCGCGATCGCCTGCTTCACCCAGGTGAGAGCGTCGACGCCGCCGGGTAGCTCGCGGGCGGGCACGTGGACGCCGGTGCGCTGGACGTCGGTGAGGCGGTCCAGGCGGAAGGAGCGCCAGGCGGAGCGCTCGGCGTCGAAGGCAACCAGGTACCACAGCCGCCCCGAGGCCACCAGCCGGTGCGGCTCCACCAGGCGGCGGCTGGTCTGACCGTAGGCCGTGGTGTAGGCGAAACGGACCCTCTCGTGGATGACGCAGGCGGCCGCGAGCGCGGCCAGGGCCTCGGCGTCGGTGGTGGGTCCCTGGGTGGGCGGCAGGATGACGGTCGCGCGTGAGAGCGAGGCCACCCGGCGGCGCAGCCGTTGCGGCAGGACCTGTTCCAGCTTGGCCAGTGCGCGCAGCGAGGTCTCCTCCGTCCCTGCGATGGCCGCGGTGGCGGCGGTGCGCAACCCGATGGCGATGGCGACGGCCTCCTCGTCGTCCAGCAGCAGCGGTGGCATGGCCGTACCGGCGGTGAGGCGGTAGCCGCCGATGTTGCCCTGGGTGGCGTGCACGGGGTAGCCGAGCTCGCGCAGCCGGTCGATGTCGCGGCGAATGGTGCGGGTGGTGACGCCGAGCCGGTCCGCCAGTTCGGTGCCGGGCCACTCTTTCGGGGTCTGCAGCAGGGACAGCAGTTGCAACAGTCGTCCAGATGGATCGCGCATGTCTTCACTCTGCCGCACTACTAGGACATTCACTGACCTATTAAGGGTCTACTGTTCAGTTATCAAGCGAACGGCAAGGGAGAACACCATGTTGCGCGGAATGACCACCATCAGTTACTGGGCCGAGGACCACCTGGAGGCCGTCCGTTGGTACACCGAGCTGCTGGGCATTCGCCCCTACTTCGAGCGGCCCGGATACGCCGAGTTCCGCGTCGGTGACTTCCAGCACGAGCTGGGCCTGATCGACAGCCGCTACGCCCCCGAGGGTGCGGTGAGCGGCCCGGCGGGCGTGATCGTGTACTGGCACGTTGACGACGTGGCGGCCACGATGGAGCGGCTCATCTCGATGGGCGCGAAGGTGTATGACCCGCTCACCGAGCGCGGCCCCGGGTTCGTGACCGCCTCGGTGGTCGATCCCTTCGGCAACATCCTGGGCGTCATGTACAACGCCCACTACCTGCAGGTTGTGGAGTCGGCCCGATGAGCGCGGAGGAGGCTGTCCTCACCTTCGAGGACGCCGCTCAGTGGGAATACTGGCTGGCTGAGCACCACGACGGAGGGACGGGCGTCTGGCTGAAGATCGCCAAGAAGGGGTCGGGCGCGACCTCGGTGACGCAGCCGCAGGCGTTGGCCACCTGTCTGTGTTATGGCTGGATCGACAGCCACCGCCGTTCCTTCGACGAGAAGTTCTACCTGCAGCGGTACTCGCGGCGCCGTACCGGCAGCCCGTGGTCGCAGGTGAACGTCGAGCAGGCGGAGGCGCTGATCGCCGAGGGGCGGATGCGCCCCCCGGGACTCGCGGAGATCGCCTCCGCCCAGGTGGACGGGCGGTGGAGCGCCGCCTACCCCTCCCAGCGCAACGCCACCGCCCCGCCCGACCTGGTCGCGGCGCTGGAGGAGCATCCCAGGGCCAAAGCCGCCTACGACTGCCTGGGCAAGACGGGCCAGTACGCCGTGATCCTACGACTGGCCAAGACCCGTACTCCCCAGGGCAGAGCCACCTGCCTGGCCACGGTGATCGCAGGGCTGGAGGCCCAACCCGCGGCGGGCGGCAGGTCGAAGTCGTAGGAGGAGCGCCGGTCAGGTCCGTGTCCTGGCCGACGGCGCGGCGGGCGACTTGGGGCGGCCGACCCGGGCCACGTGGAGCAGGCTGCGCGGGTCGGCGACGCCCAGCCGGTCCGCCAGCGCCTGCCGGGTCGGCTCGCAGTCGATGATCTGGCTCAGCGGATGCGTGGTGTAGCCGTGCCCGGACAGCGTGAGCCAGTGCCGCATCAGCACGCGGCCCAGCTCCAGCTCGTCGGAGACCGGCCCCACCAGCACCAGCACGTCGCCGTCGTAGTCCAGCAGCCCCCGCGAGGCCCCTGCCAGCACCCTGGGCAGGCCCAAGCGGCGCAGCGCGGGATACAACGCCAGCGACGCGCGCAGCCCGGCCACCTCCGCCCGGCTGAGGGCCAGGGCGCGGTCGGTGAGGCCGTCGAGCAGGTAGCGGCGGTGGCGCCGGGTGAGCCGGAGCCAGTCGCGCAGCTCCCGCGTCACGTCCCGGTCCCCGAACTGGTGCAGGTCGGCCGCGTACAGCAGGTCCGCGAGGTCGCGGCAGGCGAGCCTGCGCATCCCGGTCAGCTCCGCGACCAGGGAGTCCGGCAGGCGCCCCGGGTGGTACTCGCCGCGGTTGGCTCCGCGGGCCCGGATGTCCGCCGTGGTGAAGGGCGTGGCGTACGGCTGCGCGGCGGCGTACAGGAAGCCCACCCGCCGGGGGCCCGGGTCGGGGCGGAAGGCGACGGACAGGCCCGCGCCGGCGCACACGATCAGGCAGCACTCGATGAACGCTCCGAGACTCAGGCGCAGGTCGCGGCCCGTGGGGTCGCTGACGGGCAGGGCACGCGACGGGTCCCATCCGATCTCGGCCTCGCCATCCGTGTAGGTGAGGGTCCAGGGCTGGGTGTTGTGGGCGCTGGGGGCGCGCCAGAAGTCCGGCTCCAGGCGCCGCAGCCGGTCTTTCACGGCTTCAGGTCCTTCTCGTAGAAGGTGTAGCCGTGCAGGGGGCCGCCGCCCATCGCGGTGTACTGGGCGGCGGAGCCGGGGTTGGTGCGCTCCACGTACGTGCTGCGCAGCGCCTGGTACCCGCCCCGGCGCAGTCCCTCGTGCAGCTCGCGCGAGAGCAGCCGCATGTAGCCGTGGCCCTGCTCCCCCGGGACCGTGCCCTTGACGATGAGCACGGCCTCGCGGCGGTAGCGGGAGCGGGTGGCCAGCAGGCGCAGCTGGTGCAGCAAGTGAAGATTGCCTCCAATTTTCGCGATAAATCGCGAAATGTCTGGCAAGCAGAGCACGAACGCGATCGGCCGCTCCGCCTTCGTCAGGTACAGCAGCAAGGATTCGTCGAGCAGGTACGCCAGCCCGTCCGTCTGCGCGGCCAGCTGCTGCGCCGAGATCTCCGTGTAGTAGCCGAGCTGGGCGAAGCTCGCGTTCAGCATCTCGCGCAGGATGGGGAGCTGCTCCCCGATCCGCCGGCGGTCGCCCCGGTGCACCCGCAGCCGCTCGGCCTCGATCCGTTCGTCGTCGAACGCGAACACCGGCTCGTCCGGCACCGGGCAGATCCAGGTGTCGGACTCGAAGCGGCGGGTGAAGCCGTACGCCTCGTAGGCGGCCGGATAGTACGGGTGGTTCCAGGCGCTGTCGATGAAGCCGCGTTCGCCGAAGCCCGAGGTGATGACGCCGCCCGACTGGTTGGGCAGCAGCGACACCGGCCCGAACGCCGCCTCCTTCCCCGAGGCGCGACCGGCGGCGAGGACGCCGTCGAACAGCTCCTCCGCCGCCTCCTCCGCGAACTCGGTCAGCCCGAACAGCTGCGTGGCCCGGCCCAGCTTGGCGTCCAGCGCGGCGTCGGCGTGCAGCGTGGTGCGCGCGACCACCTGCCCGCGCCGCCTGAGCACGTACAGGCGCACCCCCTGGCGGTGCCACGTGCGTACCTGGGCGTGCAGCGGCGGGATGAAGCGCGGCTCGTCCGCGTAGACGCGGTCGGTCAGCGCCAGGAAGTCACGCAGGTCGCGGCGGCTCTCGACGGGCTGCAGCGTCACCCGCGCCTCACTTGCGGCCCCTCGCCGTCCCCCTTGGACAGCTCGGTGGACAGCGGGGTGAATGTCTCGATGTGCGCCATCGGCCCGCCCTCCGCGCGCCAGACGCCGTTGCTGTAACCCTCGGGCTCGGCGGTGTAGAGCCGGATGTATCCGCCGGTGGCGTTCTTCGTGCCGTCCGTCACCCACTGCATGAGCTTGCGGTGGTGGCGGGAGCGGGCGAAGCGCAGCAGCGCGTCGCGGTCCTCGAAGAAGGCGAGCGTGCCGAGCGTGAACGGGAACTCCCAGTAGACCTTGTGCCAGCAGTAGCCGCGCATCCGCTTCATGTCGCGGACCATCCGGAACCACGTCAGCGTGAGCGTGACTATCGACAGCGGCCCACGGTAGCGGGTCGCGCCGACGAACATCGCCGCCGCCCGCCCCTGCGGCGGCGCCTTGCTGAAGTCGGTGGTCCTCATGCGTCCTTCACCAGATAGTCGGGCTCGGCCGACAGGCCCCCGTCGCGACGGAGACTCCGCATGGGAACAATATCGACCAAACCGATTCCCGCTCAGGATAGTGATGAGCGTCGTGGCGCTGGGAGGCTGTCGCCAGTTGCCGGAATGAAGCCCTCCCAGTGGGCTTACCGTCAACTGGGGCTGAGAACTTCGTCCACATGACCGCATTCGCGGTCGTCACCTGCGGGAGCGGTAGCACGGAAGGGGTTCAATCATGCCCAAATACCTCATTCAGGCGAACTACACGGCGGACGGCCTCAAGGGGGTGCTCCGAGAGGGAGGCACCGGACGGCGCCAAGCGGTGGAGCGCATGGCGGCGAGCGCCGGCGGCCGGGTCGAGCAGATGTACTTCGCGTTCGGCGAGAACGACGTGTACCTCATCGTCGACATGCCGGACAACGTGGCTTCGGCCGCCGTGGGGTTGAAGGTGTCGGCGAGTGGCGGAGCGCGGACGAAGACGATTGTCCTGTTGACGCCGGAGGAGATCGACGAGGCCGCGAGCAAGGACGTGGAGTACCAGGCCCCCGGCGCATGACAGGGCGCCCGGCCGACTTCAGCCTGGATCGGTCAGCCGTCGGCTGCGCTACGTGCCCAAGCAGCAGGTGGTCACGCGCCGTGCGTGCCGTACCAGCGCCACTCGGTGAGTCGTGGGCGATCAGGGAGGGCGATGCGTCCGGTTGCCCACAGCAGGACCTCCCAGGCGTCACCATCAACGGTGACATGGGGAAAGAGCCTCTTCATGACCCGTTCGCACAACTCTCTCGGCGGCGACCACTCCAGATCCAACCCCTGAGCGATGTCATGGGTGTGCACGAGGGTCTCAACAACGGCCATTGCGGCAAAGCCCTCTGGATCCGAGGGCCCGAAGACATGGTAAGCAACGGTGGTCGAGGGGGCAGCGCGTAGGACGGACGTGAGCAGCCCGCCACACGCCTCCAGGATGGTCATGAGGGCCTCGGGGCCTGAGTCCCGCTCAACGAAGATGACATTTGCCGGTCCACCGCTTCGCTCACTGCTCGTCCGGAACGGCAACACCGTGGACATCGGCGGCTTCGTGAGCCCGAACCTCGCAGCGTACGTGAACAGGTCATCGGCCAGATGCTCGAGCGTCTCCCAACACGTCCAGTCGAGGGTGCCGGCCTTGGCCTCCCACGCCTGGGGATCTGCACGCCTCAGAGCGTCGATGGCCAAGGTGACAACCCGACGCACGTCCTCTTCGTCGACCACGGTGTCTGCCTTGCGCATGCGGAGGATCTTGACCTGCACCTCGCCCTGAAGGGACGAGGATTCCCGTGCCGCCTTTGGCGGCAACCCACAGCGTTGGACGCCTAGGTTATGGAACGGGGTGCTTGACGCTTCACAGACCGGGCAACCCCAAAGTCTCCACGTCCTGAGACGACCAGCCCGGCCGCCTTGTTCCATAAAAACGATCTCCCGCGCGGCTTGGTTATCGCTCACTCGTTCGACCACCACCGACTGTAGACCCGGCCACGTCACTGCTGCAAGTGATTTCGGCAAGGTTCTGGGTCCGCGCTGTGCGCTCCGGCCTGCCCCGCCTTCGGCGGCCATCCCCTGGCGGGGCCGCATTCATCCACGGCCTGAAGGCCGATGGCTTTCTGCGGCTTCTTGGTAACAACGGCCGCCGTGGACCTGCGCCACGAAGGCGCGGACGCCGTCAGGCTGTAACCCCACAGATATCGAGGTCACAGGGACTCTTGGCTGGTCGTCTCAAACAAGATAGACGTTCTTCATCTTCGTGAACCCGGCGAACGGCCCCTCGCCCAGGTCGTAGATCTTGACCCGAAGGTCGGCGGCCGTCGGGTCCTCCTTGAGCGACTCGGCGAAGTCGCGCGAGACGGCGCTCAGGTGGGCGACCACACCCTTGCGGCAGATCTCGGCCAGTTCCTCGCGGTCGGCAGCGCCGATCTCCGGGCCGCGCAGCTCGATGTTGATCACTGGGCGGTACTCCAGACCGGGTAGTTCCTCCAGCGACAGGCAGAACCTGTTGATCGCGGCCGCGTACGGATTGCCCTGGTAGAGGCCGTACTCGACGTCCTGCGGATACAGGTTGGCCCCCATGTAGGAGATCGTCGAGTCCTTGCGCCCGAACAGGAAGAGCAGCGGCAGGTTCATCCGCTCATCGGTCCACGCCCGCTCGTACTCGTCGGCGCCGAGGGCCTGCTTGACGTCGGCGAGGGTGTGCAGCCTGGCCTCGTCGCCGACGTTGTAGCGGAGCTTGGGCTGCAGGCAGCTCTTGGTGTTGATGGTGCACAGGAGCTCGCCTTCGGCGTTCACCTCGAGGAACGTCTCCAGCGGGTTGTAGTGGAAGATCATCGGCAGCCGCTGCTCGCCCGGGCCGAGCAGCAGGTCGCGCAGGCGCTGGTCGATGGCCAGGCGCTTGCGCAGCCACACGCTGAACCCGCTCTCCGCCCCCATCCCGATGGTCAGGTCGCTGGCGCCGTAACCGGAGCGGACCTCCTCGAAACGCTCCTCCAAGTAGTCGCGCAACGCCTCGGTCATGCCCTCGCCACCGACCATGCCGCGGATGCGGTAGTCCCGCCACGGGAAGCCCGCCTCGTCGAGGCGGTCGCGCAGGTGCTTGAGGAACGGCGGGTACGCGGCCACCACGTAGTCATAGCCGGGCCCGAAGTGCTCCAGCGTGTCGGCGATCTTCTCCAGGTCGGGGCCGGTGTTCTTGACCATCGCGATGCGCGCCATGGCGGCGCCCGTGGTGGTGCCGGTGGCCCAGGCGCCCATCGAGTACGCGTTGATCACGAACAGCCTCTTGCCGGGGAAGACCAGCTCGATGTACCCGGCGGCGTTGCGGTAGATGCCCTTGAGCTCGCGCGGCCCGCGTACCCAGTTGTACGGCTTGCCGCTCGACCCCGACGACTCGTCCACGATCACGCCGGGGCGGTGCAGCCGCCCCTCCTGGCAGCGGCTCTCCTCGTCGTACCTGGCGGCGTAGTTCTGCTTGGTGGTCTCCGGGAAGTCCGCCAGGCGCCTGGCGTGCTCGGCGCCGTTCGCGCGCAGGAAGTGCCGGTACGCGGGCACGTCCACGGCGGCGAACTGGCAGGCCACCCGGGCGTGCCTGGCCGCTAACCAGTCGAGCACGGGATGGTAGCCGCGGGCGACGAGCCGCCAGACGACGGGATGCATCGCGCCCAGCCGGTAGGCGCCGGTCAGGGACCAGGAATATGCCTGCAGCCGAACCCTGCGCCAGCGCTGGCGGAGGGTGAGCGGCCCGAGGGCGGGACTGAGCCGGGTCATGGATCGTGAGACTAGCGGTGCCGGATAAAGGATCGCTTCATGCGGTGGGCGGCCGAGGCGTTCGGCGGCGCGGGCGCGGGCAGGCGGGCAGGCGGGGAGGTGATGGAGGGCCGCCCGCGTCTGACCATCGGTCCGGTCACGGTCGGCGCTCACGCTTGATTCCCTATTACTCCTTTATATATGGCATTATAGGGAGTGATATGGAGCAATACACCGTCGATCAGGCGGCCAAACTGCTGGGGCTGCACGTCAAGACCGTCCGCAACTACGTACGGGACGGGCGGCTGCCCGCCGTGCGCGTCGGCAAGCAGTACCGGATCGCCAAGGAGGACCTCGCAGCCTTCGCCGGGCTGCCGATCGGCGCCCCCGCCACGCCCCGCCACGCCGAGGTGTCCAGCATCGTCCAGATCGACGGCATCACCAGGGGCGAGATGGACCGGGTCAGCACGATGGTCCTGGGATCCCTGGCGGACCGCCCGCACGGCCTGCGCGTGGAGTTCGTCTACGACGAGGAGCGCGCCCACCTGAAGGTCATCGTGCTGGGCGGACTGGAGGAGAGCGCCCAGATCCTGCGGATCGTGGACGCGCTGGTACGTGACTGAAGCCCCCGAGAGATCATGGAGTTCCTGGATGCTTGACGACCGCGTGTACGTCTGCGAGCCGCACGGCGCGCCGCTGCGTGAGACCAGCGACGCATTGGACCTCCTCGGTGAGGCGTTCGGCAGGGGCGCCAGCTGGGTGGCCGTCCCGGCCGAGCGGCTCCACGAGGACTTCTTCGCGCTGCGCACCGGCGTGGCGGGTGAGTTCGCGCAGAAGTTCGTCAACTACCGCATCGGCCTGGCCATCGTGGGGGACGTCTCCCGCTTCACCGCCGTCAGTTCCGCGCTGCGCGACTGGGTGCTCGAGTCGAACCGCGGCCACCACATCTGGTTCGTCGGCGACCTTGCGGAGCTGGCGGCGCGGCGGTCAGCAGCCCGCTTGCCTTGACAATGATTTTTGTCGGGTGCCATCGTTTCTCCATGCACGAAGTCGCGGTGATCGAAGACGCAGCAGCGGCCGAGGCGTCGCTCGATCCCATGCGGTCGAAGCTGCTGGCCGCACTGGTCGAGCCGGGCTCGGCCACGTCGCTGGCGGCCAAGGTCGGACTGGCCAGGCAGAAGGTCAACTACCATCTGCGCACGCTGGAGCGGCACGGCCTGGTCGAGTTGGTCGAGGAGCGCAGGAAGGGCAACGTCACCGAGCGGGTGATGCAGGCCACCGCCGCGTCCTTCGTCATCTCGCCGACCGCGCTGGCCGCCGTCCAGCCCGACCCGGGCAAGTCCCCCGACCGGTTGTCGGCGCGCTGGCTGCTGGCGCTGGCCGCCCAGCTCGTACGCGATGTCGGCACGCTGATCACCGGGGCCGCCAAGGCGCAGAAGCGGGTGGCGACGTTCGCCATCGACGGCGAGGTGCGCTTCGCGTCGGCGGCCGACCGGGCGGCCTTCGCGGAGGAGCTGGCGCAGTGCGTGACCGAGCTGGTCAGCAAATATCACGATGAATCGGCTGAAGGCGGGCGCGATCACCGGCTGGTCGTCGCCGTGCACCCCGCCGTGAAGAAGGAGCGCTGAGCGTTGGGGCAATCGTTCGAACTCCCCCATGAGGCCGTGGTGGAGGCGACACCCGAGGAGGTGTGGGAGGCCATCTCGACGGGCCCGGGCATCGACTCGTGGTTCATGGGGCGCAACGACGTGGCGGACGGCGTCGTACGCACCGCTTTCCTCCACGGCGAGCTGCCCCCGTCCACGGTCACCGCCGCCGAGCCGCTCCAGCGCCTCGCCCACAGCAGCGACAAGGCGGACGACGGGCGGTTCGTCGCCTACGAGTTCCTCGTCGAGGCCCGCGGGCAGGGCAGCACGCTCGTGCGCATGGTGACCAGCGGGTTCCTGCCGGGAGACGACTGGCACGACGAGTTCGAGGCCATGTCGCTCGGGATTGAGATGTTCTTCGCGACGCTGGTCGAGTACCTCTCCCACTTCGCCGGGCGGGCGGCGAGGCCGGTCACGGCGTTCGGGCCGATGGTCCACGACTGGCCGCGCGCGTGGCAGACCCTGTACGCCGCGCTGGGCGGGCCGCCCTCCCCCGGCGACCGGGTGCGTTTCGGCCCGGCCGAGCGGCCGGTCGAAGGAGTCGTGTACCTGCGCAACTCCCAGACGCTCGGGATCCGCGCCGAGACCGCCGTCTACCGCTTCCTCCAGGGATTCAACGGTCCCATGATCGCTGCCCACGTGCTGTTCGACGGGCCGGACGAGGGGCCGCTGTGGCAGGACTGGCTGAAGGAGCTGTACGCGGACGACGGCGCGTGACGGTCCTGCCGGGGCACCACCCCGGCAGACCCTTCCTCAGGTTGACGGGGTCGTCTCGGCGCGACGCGCGCATCTTCAACCGTTCCTCGACACTGAGCAGGGATTGAGTCCTGCGCAGCGGCACGCCCCGAACGGTCTTGGGCGCACTGATCCCCCACGTACAACCCCAGGCGGCGATGCACGTCCCGCGTGCGGTCCGATCCAGGGAGGCAGGTTCCCTAACGACCCGGCTGTGCCAACACGGACAGAGGCTACCAAGGAGGCCCCGACCCATCGCTCCGGTGGAACGGGGGCCCGGAAAACCGACGCCGCGCCAGCTGTCCAGATCGCGCACACAACGTATACGAGCCACTTCAGCGTGTCAACGTAAACACTCACTCAAGCAAGCCCATGCTTTCTACATGAACAATTCCTCCGGCTCCCCCACGACCGCCGCCGCCAGCCGCACGGCACGCTGGGCCTGCTCACCATCGAGGACGGCGTCCTGACCCGCGCCGAGATCGTGCCCGTCACCTGACGAGGTCGTCGCGGGCCTTCTCGAGGTTGGCCTTGAGCTCCTCCATGACCTTGGCGTAGCCGAGGTGGCTGTAGCGCTCGGCCGCGTGCCACGGGTAGAGCTGGCCCGCCTTGACCGCGGGCAGCTTGGCCCAGGTCGGCTTCTTCGCCATTTCCCCGATCTTCATCGACTGCGAGCGCGCGTCCACGAGGATCACATCCGCCTGGTACTTGTCGGCGTTCTCCCAGCTCAGCACCTCCCAGAAGCCGCCCTCGCGCTCGGTCGGCCGCTCCGGGGAGACGATGTCGAGCCCGAGCTCTCCCCAGTACTTGATGTCGGGATGGTCCGGCAGGTAGGCGACGTACAGGTTGTCGGGCGTGGCGGTGACCACCATGACCTTGAGGCCGGGCTTGGCGGCGGCGAGGGCCTTGAGCGCGGCGGAGGCCGCGTCGAAGCGGTTCTTGGCCTCGACCACGGGCGCCGCCTGCGGGTCCGCGCCGAGCGCGGCGGCCAGCTGCCCGTACTTCTCGATGATCTCGACCAGGGGCTTGCCGCTGAGCTGCACGCCGACCGACCGGGCGATCTGGTCGACCGCCGGGGCGGACTCCTGGGGGACGTACCAGAGGGTGTTCTTCTGGTACATGCCCGCCACCAGCAGGTCGGGCTGGAGCGAGGCGTAATTCTCGACGTTGAACTCGCCCCACACGTTCCCGATCGACTCGACCTTGGCGATGTCCACCTCGCCCACCTCGGGGTCCCGGCCGCCGTCCTTGAGCCGGTGCGGGCCGAACACCGCGATCGGGCGTACCCCGAAGTCCCACAGGGCGGCCGCCGCTACCGACTGGGCGACCACGCGCTGCGGCCGCCGGGGGAGGAAGATGTTCTTGCCGCGGTCGTCGGTCCAGGTCCAGGCGCTCTGGCCGGCGGACGTGGAAGCAGTGGCGGGCGCGGGCCGCGCGGCCGTTCCGCCGCAGGCGCTGACGCCGATCAGGGTGGCGAGGGCGAGCAGGGTTCGTCGCGGGACAGCGGCCATGGATTCTCCTCGCTAGGGGTTTCTCCAGGGCATATTAGATTAGCCTTACCTAAGTAGGAAGCCTGCTCGGCCTGCCAGGCCAGCCAGCCCTGCCAGGCCAGCCAGTAGCTCATGGCGAGCAGCGCCAGCAGCACCGCGCCCCACACCACACGGCGCCGGGCCGAGATGACCAGCACCGCGGCCGCGTACGCGATGATCCCGAGCAACCCCACGAAGAGCACCCAGGAGAACACGGAAAGGGTTTCTGAGAGCAGGAACGCGGCCTCGTAAGCGGGCCACCACAGCGCCACCACGAACAGCGCGCCCACGATCACGACAGGCCAGGCGGGACGCACCCGGAAGAGATGCAGCGCCGCCCACGACACGGCGCCCGGCACCACGATCAGCAAGATCATCAGGGTCGGCTCGCTCAGACCGGAGATCGGAGCCAGTGCCATCGCCGCCAGGAACATCGCGACGAGCACGGCCATCCCCAGCAGGCCCGCGGCCGCCGCACGGGCCATCCGCCCGGGCAACGGCGGGCCGGACGGTGACGTGGACGGCGCTTTCATGATCATTGTTTCATGATGCCACGCACGGGTGACGTCGCCGCGCGGGCCATACGACCGCCGGCGTAGCGGAGAAGGCGACGGCGGGCGGATTCTGTCCGACCCGGTTGCCAGGATCCTGAGGACTTAAGGGCGGCGGTAAGGCGACGAGAACGGCGTCGTAAGCGCCCTCCAGCACAGTGGTCACAGATCACCGGAGAGAAGGGCCGAGAAGATGAGCCAGCCGTACATCGTCCAGGACGAGATCGCGCTTCCCGGGTTCGCCGGGGCCGTGCACCTGCCGGGCGAGGCCGGATACGACGAGCTTCGCCGCTCGCTCAACCCGCGGGTGGACTCCCGTCCGGCCGTGGTGGCCGAGGCGCACAGCGTGCGGGATCTGCGGACGGCGCTGCTGGCGGCGCGGCAGCACGGGGTGCCGTTCGCGGTGCAGGCGACCGGGCACGGCACGCACGCCGCGTGCGACGGCGGCGTGCTCGTCAGGACGTCCCCCATGGCGTCGGTGTTAGTGGACCCGGATCGGCGGATCGCCCGCGTCGGGCCGGGCGCGCAGTGGGGCGAGGTGATCGCCGCCGCCGCGCCGTTCGGGCTGGCGCCGCTGTCCGGGTCGTCGCCGTCCGTCGGCGTCACCGGTTACACGCTCGGCGGCGGGCTCGGGTGGCTGGCGCGCATGCACGGGTTCGCGGCCGACAGCGTGGTGCGGGCCGAGGTGCTGCTGGCCGACGGCCGCCACGTCGTGGCGAGCGCCGGCAACCACCCTGAGCTGTTCTGGGCGCTGCGCGGGGGCGGCGGCGGGTTCGGCGTCGTCACCTCGCTGGAGTTCCGGCTCTACCCGGTGGCGCAGGTCTACTCCGGGTTCGCGTACTTCCCCATCGAGGCGGCCGGCGAGACGCTGAGCGCGTACCGCGGCTGGATCGAGCACGCCCCCGACGAGATCAGCACGGCGGTCGTGCTCAAGCGGATGCCCGATGACGCGCCCGAGCCGGTCCGGGGCAGGCACGTCGTCATGGTCAAGGTGGTGCACGCGGGCGACGCGGCGCGGGCCAGGCGGCTGCTGGCGCCGCTGTGGCAGGCGGCGGGTCCCGCGCTGCTGGACGAGACGCGCCCCAGCACGTACGCGGCCACGTCCATGGGCGGCACGCCCAACCGGCACATGGACATGTTCGAGACCGTGCCCGACGAGGTGATCGGCACGCTGGTGCGGGCGGCCGAGGTGGCGCAGACCGTGGAGGTCCGCCACTGGGGCGGCGCGATGGGCCGCCCGGGTCCGGACGCCGGGCCGGTCAGCCACCGCGCCACCAAGCTGTCGGTCATCGTGGACACGCCGGTTCCGGGGCTGGCCGAGGCCCTGCGCCCGCACGCGGGCGGCGGCACGTTCCTGAACTTCCTGTCCGACACGTCCAGGACGGCGGCGGCGTTCGCGGCGCCCGACTACGGGCGGCTGCGCGACGTCAAGCGGGCCTACGACCCGGACGGCTTCTTCCGCGTCGGCCACGTGGTCTCCGCGTAGCTCCGCGGCGTTGGCGCAGATCCGCTCCACGGGCGATGTCCCCGTGGGGCCGGCCCATGATCGTCAACTCGGCGCCCCGCGCGCGCATGGGTGAGCGGCCGCACCCCGCCTGCCGGTGGCGCTGGCCAAGGTCTCCGGCATGGTCATCGACTACGCACGCCCAGGCCTACTCCGCTGAACACGGTCAGCGGGCGAGCCAGCCGCCGTCCACGGGGAGCACGATGCCGGAGACGTAGTCGGAGGCGCGGCTCGCCAGGAACACCGCGGCGCCGCCGAGGTCGCTCGCCGCTCCCCACCGGCCGGCCGGGATGCGTTCCAGGATGGACCTGCTGCGGTCGGGGTCGTCCCGGAGCGCCTGCGTGTTGTCCGTGGCGATGTAGCCGGGGGCGATGGCGTTGACGTTCACGCCCTTCGGCATCCACTCGTTGGCCAGCGCCTTCGTCAGCCCCGCGATCGCCGACTTGGACGCGGTGTAGCCGGGCACGTTGATGCCGCCCTGGAAGCTCAGCAGCGACGCGACAAAGATGATCTTGCCGCGGCCGCGCTCGATCATCGACCGGCCGACGGCCTGACTGAGCACGAACTGGCTGTTGAGGTTGGTCTCGATGACCTCGTCCCACAGCTTGATCGAGTGCTGGGCGGCGGGCTCGCGCTCGATGGTGCCCGCGTTGTTCACCAGGATGTCGACGCCGAGCCCTTCGAGGTGAGCGGCCAGCTCGGTGACGGCCTCCCGGTCGGAGAAGTCGGCACGGAACGGGGTGAAGGTCCGCCCCGCCGCTTCCACGCGGCGCGCCACCTCGCTGCCCGACGGCTCCATGGCCGCGCTGACGCCGATGATGTCGGCGCCCGCCCTGGCCAGCGCCTCGGCCATGGCCAGGCCGAGGCCGCGGCGCGCGCCCGTCACGACGGCCGTGCTCCCGGTCAGGTCGAAAAGTTCCGTGCTCATGCCGTACCCCCTGAGACGTCGACGAGGATCTTCATGGCCCGCCCCGACTCCAGGGCCGCGAACGCGTCCGCCGTCCCGGAGATCGGCACGATCCCGGTGATCAGGTCGCCGGCCGGGATCACCCCCGTGGCGAGCAGCTCGACGGCGCGCTCGAAGTCGGCGCGCTGGTAGACGCGCGCGCCCAGCAGCCGCAGCTCACGCCAGAAGACGCGCTGCAGGTTGACCGGCCTGGGCTGCGGGTGGATGGCCACCACGACGACGGTGCCCCGCACCTTCACCAGGTCCGTCACGCCGAGGATCGCCGCCGCCGCGCCGGACACCTCGAACGCCACGTCCGCGCCGGCTCCCTGAGTCCATTCCTCGACCCAGCCGACCTGGTCGGTGGCCGAGGGGTCGAGCACCTGGAACCCCAGGGCCGCCGCGGCCTGCCTGCGCAGCGGGTCGATCTCCACGACCACCACCTCGGCGCCCTCGTGCCGGGCGACCGCGGCGATGAGCACGCCGATGGGCCCGCCGCCGACGACCACCACGCGGTCGCCCGGCGCGAGCTCGGCGCGCCGTACGTCGTGAACGGCGACCGCCACGGGCTCGACCAGCGCCGCGTGGTCCAGGCGGAGGGTGGCGGGGAGGGGGACCAGAAGATCGGCGTCGACGTTCCACAGGCCCTGGAGGGCGCCGGGCGAGTCGATGCCGACGAAGTTGAGGTTCTGGCAGATGTGCTGGTTGCCCGCGCGGCACGCGGGACAGGTGCCGTCCCAGTCCAGCGGCATGACGGTGACATGGTCACCGGGGTCCCACCCGCTCACTCCGTCGCCCACCGCGGCGATGACGCCGCTCATCTCGTGGCCGACGACGGCGGGCCGTTTCACCCTGGCGTCCATGTGTCCGTGGAGGATGTGCAGGTCCGTGCCGCAGATGCCGGTGTAGGCGACCTTGATCTGCACCTGGCCGGCCTTCGGGGGCGACGGATCGGCCTCACGGATCTCGATCTTCCGGTCCCCCACGTAGTTGGCGGTCAGCACCGTTCGGGCTCCCATCGTTCTGGTGTCGCGGACAGCATACACAGGAGTACGCGGCAAACATCAGATGAAAGATGCTCGATCTGCCGAAGTTATCCCTGCAATGGCAGTTCGTGGCGGGCAGTCGTCAGATGTATTCTGGCGACGATCAACCTGAGGCAGGAGAGGTGAATGACCGCAATCATCGGCGTCGACGCCTACGACGTACGCTTCCCCACGTCATTGAGCCAGGACGGCTCCGACGCGATGAACAAGGACGGCGACTACTCGGCCGCCTACGTCGTGATCAGGACCGACGACCCGGACCTGTCCGGGTTCGGCTTCACGTTCACGATCGGCAGGGGCAACGACATCTGCGTGCTCGCCGCCGAGCAACGCGGCCTCCCCCTGATCGGCATGGCGGTGGAGGACGTGGTGCAGGACCTGGGCGGCGTCTACCGCCGGCTCAAGTCCGACTCGCAACTACGCTGGCTGGGGCCGGAGAAGGGCGTCGAGCACCTGGCCATGGCCGCGGTCATGAACGCCGTATGGGACCTGGCGGCCCGGGTCGCGGGCAAGCCGCTCTGGCGGCTCCTGGTCGACATGACCTCGGAGGAGCTGGCCGATGTCGCCGACCTGTCGTACCTGTCGGACGTGCTCACCCGCGACGAGGCGGTGGCGCTGCTCAAGGAGCTGGAGCCGAACCGCGCCGACCGCGTCGCCGAGCTGGCCCGGACCGGCTACCCGTGCTACACGACCAGCGCGGGCTGGCTCGGATACTCCGACGAGAAGCTGCGGCGGCTGTGCCAGGAGGCCGTCGACGCCGGATACAAGCACGTGAAGCTGAAGGTCGGCGCCAACCTCGACGACGACATCCGCCGGCTGCGCATTGCCCGCGAGGTGATCGGCTACGACGCCAACCTGATGATCGACGCCAACCAGGTCTGGGACGTGCCGCAGGCGATCGAGTGGGTACGCGCGCTCGCGGAGTTCAAGCCGCTGTGGATCGAGGAGCCCACCAGCCCCGACGACATCCTCGGCCACGCCGCGGTCCGTTCGGCCGTCGCGCCCATCGGCGTGGCCACCGGCGAGCACGGGATGAACCGGGTCCTGTTCAAGCAGATGTTCCAGGCCGAGGCCATCGACTTCTGCCAGCTCGACTCCGCCAGGCTCGCCAGCGTGAACGAGATCCTCGCGGTGTACCTGATGGCCAAGAAGTTCGGCGTGCCGGTGTGCCCGCACGCGGGCGGCGTCGGCCTCTGCGAGCTGGTCCAGCATCTGTCGATCTTCGACTACGTCGCCGTGTCGGGCTCGCTCGAGAACCGGGTGACGGAGTACGTCGACCACCTGCACGAGCACTTCGTGGACCCGTGCGTCGTCAGGAACGGCGCGTACGTGCTGCCGGACCAGCCTGGCTACAGTGCCCGGATGCACGACGCCACGCTGGAGACGTTCACCTTCCCCGGCGGCGGCTACTGGGCCAAGGTCACGGAGTCCTGATGCGCCGAAAGATACTGCTCCACCGCGAGCAGGTGCACCCCCATCCGTAGGCGGGCCGCGTCGGGATCCCGCCTCTTGAGCGCCTCGAGGATCGCCTGATGCTCCTTGTGGGTGTCGAACTCGGCCCGCTCCGCGTTGATGGCCCGCCACAGGCGGGCCCGCACGGTACGGCTGGCCAGCGCCTCGATCAGCGCTTCCAGCGTCGTGTTGCGTGACGCCGCGGCGATGAGGCGGTGGAACATGAGGTCGGCGTTCATGACCGCCTCATGGTCGATGGGCTCGGCCTGGAGCAGCAGCTCCATGGACGCCAGGATCTGCCCCGCCCGGTCGAGCTCCTCCTCGGTGACGCGCATCGCGGCGCGCCCCACGGCCTCCGTCTCCAGCACGCGCCGCACGGCCTGCAGGTCGGCGACGTTCTCCGGCCGGTGGAGGTCGACCAGGAACCCGATCGGGCTCAGCAGCATCCCCGGGTCGAGCGCGGTCACGTACGTGCCGTCCCCCTGCCGGGTCTCCAGCACCCCGGTGATGACCAGCGCGCGAACCCCCTCGCGCAGAGAGCTGCGCGAGACGCCGAGCTGGGCGGCCAGATCCTTCTCCACGGGAAGGCGCGATCCCGCCGTCAGCACGCCATTGATGATCATGCGCTTGATGCCCTCGACCACGATGTCGGACTGCGATGCGCGCGCCTCGCGGATAGTCATCCGACAAGTCTAAGACCCGCACCGAACCGCGATACCGGACCACCAACCAATCATCAGATCAATCTGGCCAGACAGGACGGTTAGATGGGCGAAATATGGCCGAAGCCTTGACGTAGCGCGACCATTCATCAGATGATTCCGGAAAGCTGCCGGAGGTCATCGCTGCCATTCATCAGGGCACCACCGGCGGCTCCTCCACCTGCACGAAGGAGGCGTCACAATGGCGCAAGCGCATCCCCCACCGGTCACTCAGCGCACGGGAACGACCCGGGTCCGCTGGATGATCATCTGGCTGGCCTTCGCCGGTCTGTCGATCAACTATCTCGACCGCGCGAGTCTCAGCGTCGCGCTGCCGTTCATGGGGATGGACTTCCACCTGACCGCGACGCAGCAGGGCATGGTCTTCGCCGCCTTCTTCTGGGCCTACGACGCCTGCCAGCTCTTCGCCGGATGGTACGTGGACAAGGTCGGGCCGCGGCGCTCCTTCTTCCTCGCCGCGGTGTGGTGGTCGATCTTCACCGCCCTGACCGGGCTCGCCCGCGGCTTCTGGTCCCTCATCACGCTCCGCTTCCTGCTCGGCGCGGGCGAGAGCCCGGCTCCCAGCACCGCGGCCAAGGTCGTGGGCACCTGGTTCCCGACCAGGGAGCGGGCCTTCGCCACCAGCGTCTGGGACTCCGGCTCCAGGGTCGGGGCGGTCATCGCGCTCCCCGTGGTGACCGGCCTCATCGCGCTGCTGCACTGGCGTGCCGTCTTCGTCGTCATCGGCGGGGCCGGGGTCGTCTGGGCGCTGATCTGGTGGAAGTTCTACCGCGACCCGCGGCAGCACCCGGCCGCGAACGCGGCCGAGGTCGAGTACATCGAGGGCGGCGGCGCCCGCACCGCGGAGACCGACGCCGAAGAGGCCACGCGGATCCCGTGGCGGTCGTTGTTCCGCCACCGCACCGTGCTCAGCATGATGTTCGGCTTCTTCTGCCTGAACAGCGTCATCTACTTCTTCATCACCTTCTTCCCGACGTACCTCGTGACCGAGCGCGGTTTCTCCCTGCTCAAGCTCGGCTTCTTCGGGGCCGTCCCGGGCCTGTTCGCGGTGCTGTCCGGCTGGGCCGGCGGCTTTCTGGCCGACCGGGCCATCCGCAGGGGCGTCTCGGTCACCCGGGTCCGCAAGACGGTCATCGTCGGCGGGCTCGCCGGCGGGTCGGTGATCATGTTCGCCGCGCTGGTGCCGGAGGCGTGGATGGCGCTGACCCTGCTGTCGATCTCGTATGGCAGCCTCACCATCGCGGGCACCGGCATCTGGTCGCTCCCCGCTGACGTCGCGCCCAGCTCCAGGCACGTCGGATCCATCGGCGGTGTCCAGAACTTCGCGTCCAACTTCGCCGGGATCATCACGCCGATCGTGGTGGGCGCGCTGGTCGACGCCACGGGGTCGTTCGTCGTGCCGCTGCTGGTGATCGGGGTGATCGCCCTCGTGGGGGCGTTCAACTACCTGGTGATCATGGGACGGGTCGAGCCGCTCAAGCTCGCCGGCACCACCCCCGCGAGCACCAGCGGGTCCTGACGAGGGCTCGCCGCGGCGTTCGGCGTGCTCGGCCCCGGCACGTGACAGCTCGGCGAACACGCCGGGCAGCCACGACACCAGGTCGAAGCAGGACGTGACCTGGCCCTACGCGATGATGACGGGTCTCGGCCCCCGCTCCGCGCTCGAGGCGGTGCGGCTGCAACTGACCGCCGACCGGCCCGAGCGCACCGCCGTCCACGCGGGTGAGGAGTGGGTGTACGTCGTGCACGGCCAGGTCCTCGCACGCGGCCCCGCCACCGTCATCATCGTCTCCGTCTCGCCTCCGCCGGCCCGTCCCCCGCACGGTCCGGCGGGCGGATGATCAGGTCCAGGCCGAAGTCGAAGCGTTCCTCGAACGTCCCCCCGGCGAGGTGGCCGAGCGCGCGGGACAGCGACGGATGCGCGTCCGGTGCCACGGCGCCGGAGAGCACGTCGCCGATCGAGGCCGGCGCGCCCTGCTCCTCCTGGGTCAGACCGAGCGTGAAGTACACGGCCGTCCACGCCGTCCACGCCGCCTCCCGCTCGTCCCGCCCGCACTCCAGCAGCGCGCCCACGATCGCCTCCGCCGCGCGCAGCGTGTGCTCCTCAGCCGCGTACGTCCCCGCCACCACCTTCGCGCCGTCGCGGACGGCCAGCAGCGCCCGCCGGTAGCGGCGTACCAGCTCACGGAACCGGTCGGCCGGCTCTGGCGGCAGGCCCTCCAGCGACATGCGCCCGACGATGGCGTCGGCCATCAGCTCCAGCAGCCGCCCCTTGGTCTTGACATGCCACGAGACCGTGTTCAGCCGCACGCCCATCCGCTCGGCCACCGCGCGCAGGCTCACCGCGTCCGCACCCTTTTCGTCGAGCAGCTCGAGCGCCGTCGAAACGATCTCGCTCTGGCGCCGCGCGTTCGCCATCGGGACCAGCCCTCCCCATCTCTTGGTTGGTGACCAAGAATATCTCGTGCATAATGTTGGTCACTGACCAAGAAATGAGATGACGATGGAAGATGTGATCGTGGTCGGGGCCGGACCGGTCGGCCTGTGGCTGGCGGCCGAGCTGCGCCGCGCCGGCGTGGCCGTCCTCGTGCTCGACCGGCTGGAGCGGCCGAGCCCGCACTCCAAGGCGCTGACGCTGCACCCGCGGACGATCGAGGTGCTGGCCATGCGCGGGATGGAGAAGGCGTTCCTGGACGAGGGCAGCGCCCTCCCGAACGGGCACTTCGGGATGCTGGAGACCCGGCTGGACTTCCGGCCGCTGCCCACCCGCCACCCGTACACGCTGTTCTTCCCGCAGGCGCGCACCGAGCAGCTGCTGGAGGAGAGCGCCGTCGCGCTGGGCGCCCGGGTGCTGCGCGGGCACGCCGTGACCGGGCTCGCGCAGGACTCCGACGGCGTCAAGCTGAGCGTCGAAGGCCCCGACGGCCCGTACGCGGTCCGCGCCCGCTACGTCGCCGGCTGCGACGGGGCGGGCAGCACGGTGCGCCGGGCCGCGGGCATCGGCTTCCCTGGCACCGACGCCACGGTGCACGGATTCCTCGGCGACGTCCACCTGGACGACCCGCCGCCCGGCCCCGGCACGTCCGCCCATACCGGGAACGGCGGCCTGATGGTCGTCGGGATGCCGGGCGGCTACCACCGCGTCGTCGGCGTCGTGCCCGGCCGGCCCGACGGCGAGCTGACCCTGGACGAGCTGCGCGCCCATGTGGTGCGCGTGATCGGGCGCGACCTCGGCATGCGCGACCCGGTCTGGCTCTCCAGGTTCGGCAACGCCTCCCGGCAGGCCGCGGCCTATCGCGCGGGCCGGGTCCTGCTCGCGGGCGACGCCGCGCACATGCACTTCCCGACGGGCGGCGTCGGGCTCAACGTGGGCGTCCAGGACGCCATGAACCTCGGCTGGCGACTGGCCGCGGTCGCCCAGGGACGCGCCACGGAGAGCCTGCTCGACGGCTACCACGCCGAGCGCCACCCCGTGGGCGCGGCCCTGCTGGAGAGCAGCAAGGCACAGACGGCGCTGATCACGGCGTTCACCCCCGAGGGGCAGGCGCTGCGGGCACTGCTCGGCAAGCTGATCGCGGCGCACCCCGAGCTCTCTCTGGACCTCGCCGCCAGGCTGGCCGCGCTGGACGTCGCCTACCCGGCGACCGCCCCCGGCACCCACCCGCTCACCGGCGCCCGCGTCCCCGACCTGCCGCTGCGCGACGGCCGTACCGTCTATGAGCTGCTGCACGAGGCCCGTCACGTGCTGCTCGACCTGGGCGCGGGCATCCCCGCCGCGATCGCCGGCCACGCCCGGGACCTGGGTGCGACCACGTACGAGGGGACGCTCGGCGACGACGCGCCCGCGGAGTGGCGGGACGTCCGCGCGGCCCTGATCCGCCCGGACGGTCACGTGCACTGGGCCACCCCGACCTGACGCACACGGCAGACTATGTTTACTCTACGTATTCAGTTGATTACACATCGCTATATGGTGTGAGCTGTCTGCCCGCCGGACCCGCGCGACGAGCGGCCGGCGGCCCCCAACAGCACGAGGAGTGAACATGAGAACTGCCCTCCGCAAGACGGCCCTGGGCGCCGCGGCCCTCGCCACGGCGGTCGCCTACCTGGCCGCGCCCACATCCCCCGCCTCAGCCCAATCCGGCTTCCCGTGTCCGCGGATCATGGCGATCTGCGCGTACACCGAGCCGGGCGGCCAGGGTGCGCTACGGCTGATCTTCGAGGACACGCCTGAGATCGAGCCGCCCTTCCTCAGCGCGCAGAACCAGACCTCCGGCCCCTGGTGCTTCTATTCCGAGCCGGGCTTCGCCGGCCAGCGCCGCGAGGTCTCGGCCGGGGAGGCCGTCGAGGACTTCGGATTCCCCGTCCGCTCCCTCAAGGAGGGGCTGTGCGAGGAGCCTTAGACAGCCCCGGCATTACGGAGACCCCGCCTCGGTGGCGGCCGCCTCCTCGTGATGGTGCGGTTCGAGCATGTTGGAGCGCACCCGGCTCTCGGCGGTCCTCGCCAGAGCCGCGCGGGCTTCCTGCCGTATGCCCGTGGCAGTGGCGGGCCGCACGGAGGCGAAGAGCGTGACCTCCACGGCCAGGTCCCGGGTCGCGGCCACCCGGACGATGGAGGCGAGCAGCGAGTCGTCCCCGACGTAGCAGGCCCGGGTCGAGGTCGCCGCCCCTTCGCGGTAGCGCAGCACGGCCGGGCGGACCGGGGCGCCCGCGTCCACGGCCGCCTGGAACACGGCCGGGCGGAACCGCCCCATCCCCCGCCCGCACCAGGTGGTGCCCTCAGGGAAGGCGACCACGGTGTCGCCCGCCCTGAGGGCGTCGGCGACCGCGGCGACGGCCGACGGCAGCGCGGACAGCCGCTCCCTGTCGATGAACAGCACGCCTGAGCCGGCGGCCAGCGTGCGGATGACGGGCCACTCGCCGATCTCCCGCTTGGCGAGCAGCCGCGACGGCACCGTGGCCGCGAGGACGAGCGGGTCCAGCCAGGACACGTGGTTCGCCACGACCAGAGAACCCGTCTCGGACGGCGCCCCGCCGCCCGGCGCCGCGCCCGCCCCCGACACCGCACAGGCTTTCGACTCCGCATCACTTCCCGACTCCGTGAACTCGAGCCGGATGCCGAGCGTCCGCAGGAGCAGTCGCGCCCAGGCCATCGTGAGCTCCGTCCGCCACACCGCCCGTACCCGCCCCACCAGGGACATCGGCACCCCGGCGAGCAGCACCACGAACGCCGCGGCCAGCCGGGCCGCGAGGCGGGCAGGCCCGGCGACGGCGACCGCGGCCTCCACGCAGGCGTCCACGGTGCAAGGGCCGAGCGGGCGCCACGGGTCGGGTGCCTTGGCCGGATCCGGCGCGGTGGGTGAGATCGGCGCCGTGGGTGAGATCGGCGGCGCGGGTGAGATCGGTGCCGCGGGTGAAATCGGCGCCTTCGCCGCGACAGCGCTCACAGCGACTCTCCGAGGAAGTACCGCAGGTAGCGGGTGTTCACGTTGGCCATCGAGAGCAGGACGAAGAAGTCCGCGGTGCCGAAGTCGCGGTCGTGCGCGGGCGCCCCGCACACCCACGACCCCAGCCGCAGGTAGCCGCGCAGGAGGGCCGGCGGTACGAACCGGTCGGAAGGGACCGCGCTCTGGGGACGCCACGGTGTGCGCGGCGTGACCCGGTACTCCTCCGGCCCGAGCGGCACCCGCTCCACCACCGTGGCGGCCAGCGCGCCCCGGTCGTCGAGCGGCACCGAGCAGCAGCCCGCCAGCCACTGGTGGCCGCCGGAGAGCATGTACCGGGCGATGCCCGCCCACATCAGCGCGACCACCGCGCCGCCCCGGTGATCGGGGTGCACGCAGGTGCGGCCCGCCTCCACCAGGCCGTTCCTGATCGGCGCGAGGTTGGCCAGGTCGAACTCGGCGTCGGAGTAGAGCCGGTCGGTACGCCCCGGGGGAAGCAGCCGGTAGGTGCCGACGACTTCGTGGCCGTCGCGTACGAGGAGGTGGTCGCAGTAGGCGTCGAACCTGTCCACGTCGAGACCGGAGAGCGGGCTGTCGAGCCGCGCCCCCATCTCCCCGGCGAAGACCTCGTGCCGGAGTCGCTGCGCGGCCTGCACGTCGGCGGCGCTGGTGGCCATGCCGACCGTGTACCGCCCGGTGTCAAGAGTGATCGTCATGGGCGCGCGTCCTTCCATGAAAACGTCTCGCGCCAATGTCGACATGCCGAAATGACGGCTGAGTCTCTCATCGGGGGCAGCCAGGCGACCTCGTGGTGAACCTCACATACAGCGGAAATAAATCGCTTTCTTCGCCCGCGCCCCTTCATTACACTCGCCAATGATCATCGACGAGGGAGAGGAGAACGGCCGTGCGCCACCGCACCGCTGCCGTCGTCCCCCCGTCGCGCTACGAGGTGATCCTGGTGTCTCCGTCGCCCCGGTGCCGGCTGCGCGCCCGCCGCTGGACGACGCCCTGACGAACACCTGACCCGCCATCCCGGGCCGTCTCGTCTGGGGAAATCGCGCTGCCCCTTTTTTCCGGAACGTCCCGAAAGGGTCATGGGCTGTGCGTGCTCACCTCTCGAATCAATCCAACCCGCTGGCCGTCGTACGCAACCTCGGCATCCTCGCCCACGTCGACGCCGGCAAGACCACCGTCACCGAGCGGATGCTGTACCTCGCCGGCGCCACGTACAAGCGCGGCGAGGTGCACGACGGCACGACCGTCACCGATTTCGACTCCCAGGAGCGCGACCGCGGCATCACGATCTTCGCCGCCGCGGTGAGCTGCGCCTGGGACGGGCACCGCGTCAACCTGATCGACACCCCCGGCCACGTCGACTTCTCCGACGAGGTGGAGCGCTCGCTGCGGGTGCTCGACGGCGCGATCGCGGTGTTCGACGCCGTCGCGGGCGTCGAGCCGCAGAGCGAGTCCGTGTGGCGGCGGGCCGACCGGTACGGCGTGCCGCGCATCGCGTTCGTCAACAAGCTGGACCGGGCCGGCGCCGACCTGGACGCGGCGGTCGAGTCGATCCGCCGCCGGCTGCACAAGGCCCCGCTGGTGGTCCAGCTGCCGATCGGGCAGGAGGACCGGTTCGCCGGAGTCGTCGACCTGGTCCGGATGCGCGCGCTCGTCTGGGAGGGCGGCGCGTGCCAGGAAGGACCGGTGCCCGAGGACCTGCTGGCGGAGGCGCGGCGGCGGCGCAGGCTGCTGGAGGAGTCGGTGGCCGAGTTGCACGCGGACGCGCTGGAGGAGTTCTGCGCGCTGCCGTCGATCTCGGACCGGACGCTGGCCGCCGCGCTGCGCGACCTGACCCGTGGCGGCGAGGGCCTGGTGGTGCTGTGCGGGTCCGCGTACCGCGACCGCGGGATCGAGCCGCTGCTCGACGCCGTGGTGGCGTACCTGCCGTCGCCGCTGGACGTGCCCGCGGTGCGCGGCGGGGACGGCGCGGAACGGGCCGCGGACCCGCGGGCGCCGCTGGCCGCGCTGGCGTTCAAGGTGAGCTCGACCGCCACCGGGCGGCTGACGTACGTGCGGGTGTACTCGGGAACGATGCGGAAGGGGGACACGGTGCTGGACACCGGCACGGGCCGCACCGAACGCGTCAGCCGCATCCTGCGCGTGCAGGCCGACCGGCACACCGAGGTGGAACAGGCGGTCGCCGGTGACATCGTCGCGGTGGTCGGGCTGAAGTCGGCCCGCACCGGGAGCACCCTGTGCGCGCCCGAGGCGCCGCTCGTGCTCGAACCGCCGAGCGCGGCGGAGCCGGTGGTGTCCGTGGCGATCGAGGCCCGCCGGAGCATCGACGCCGGCCGGCTGGCCCCGGCGCTGGCGCGGCTGGCCGAGGAGGATCCGTCGCTGGCCGTCCGCACGGACGCCGAGACCGGGCAGACGCTGCTGTCCGGCATGGGCGAGCTGCACCTGGAGATCGCGGCGGAGAAGCTCCGGCGCGACCACGGGCTGGCCGTCGCCGTGGGCCGCCCGCAGGTGGCGCTGCGGGAGACGGTGGTGCGCGGGGTGTCCGGGCTGCTGTACCGGCACGTCAAGCAGGACGGCGGCGCGGGGCAGTTCGCCCACGTCGTGCTGGACGTGGCGCCGCTGGACGGCGAGCCGGGCGGCGGAGGCTTCGAGTTCGGCTCGACCGTGGTCGGCGGCCGGGTGCCGCGCGAGTACGTGCGGGCAGTCGAGGCCGGCTGCCGGGACGCCCTGGCCGGCGGGCCGCTCGGCGGCCACCCGGTGACCGGCCTGCGGGTCACGCTGACCGACGGGGCCACTCATCCGAAGGACTCCTCGGACCTGGCGTTCCGCACGGCGGGGCGGCTCGCGCTGCGCGAGGCGCTGCGGGCCTGCGCGATGGAGCTGCTCGAGCCGGTGGTGGAGGTCACGGTCACCGTGCCCGGCGACACGGCCGGCGGCGTGCTGGGCGACCTGGCGGCCCGGCACGGCCGGATCTCGGGCTCGGCGGCCCGGGGCGGCACGGTGGTGATCACGGCCGTGGTCCCGCTGGCCGAGGTGTTCGGGTACGCGACCCGGCTGCGTAGCCGTACGCAGGGCCGCGGCACGTTCACCACCAGGCCCGCCGGTTACGCCCCGGCACGGTAGACCCCGGAACGGCCCCGCCCGCGCGGGCGGGGCCGTTCCGCTCAGACGGCGGTCTTGAAGGAGATCCACACGTCCGGCGGGTCGTTGGGCAGGTTCGGCACGGGCCTGCGCTCCTCGGTCCAGTCGTCTCCGGCGATCTCCGTGGCCACGCGCCGCCAGAAGGCCACGGCGCCCACGTTGGCGTCCTGGAAGGCGATCTCCCAGTTTCCCGGGTGGCGGACGACGATCTCCTTGACGGCTCGCAGCCCGATCCCGCCTCTGCGCGCGCCGCGGACCACGAAGAAGCTGTTCAGCACCCGCGCCGGACCGTCCAGGGCACGGACGAACGCCAGCCCCACGGGGTGGTCGCCGCTGGTGATGAGGTACGGCGCCCAGCCGGGGTCGTGGAAGGCCGAGTGGAGCCGTTCGCTCCTGAACGTGCCGTCGGGATGGGGCAGCCCTCCTTGGAACTCCGACATGTCGTGGCGGAACATCAGCCAGAGGCGTTCCACCGTGGCGTAGTCGGCGCCGGTCGCGAGCCGCACGGAGAGGTCGGGTACGGAATGATCAATAGGCATGAAAAAAGCCTCCCGGGCCGGAAGGCCGGAAGGCTTGAGCAGTGCGGAAACAATAGCAGACTAGGTGATCTCCCCGCGAACCCATCCGGCACGGCGTCGGTCACCAGGCGCTCGACCGCGTCCCTTTTATAGTGACAAGATGGCACGGCGAGCGCTGCTGGCAGGGATCGACGTGGGCACCACTCACGTCAAGGCGGGCTTCTTCGACGAGCGGGGCGCCTGCGTCGCATCAGTGCGCCAGGCCACCCCGCGCGAGCTGCCCGCCCTCGTCGCCGCCGTGTCCCGGGCGCTGGGCGAGTGCGCAGGACGGGCCGGGCGCGGGCCGGACGCGATCGGGATCGCGGGCATGGCCGAGACCGGCGTCCCGCTGGACGGTTCCGGCCGGCCGCTCACCCCGCTGCTGTGGTGGAACGACCCCCGCGCCACGCGGGAGGCCGCCAGGCTGAGCCGGGACGCCGAGGCTCTGTACGCGCTGACCGGCCGCCGGGCCGACCCCAAGTCGCCGCTGGCCAAGTGGCTGTGGCTGCGGACCCACTCCCCGGACGTGCTGGGGTCGATGCGGTGGTGGGCGCACGCGCCCGACGCCGTCGCGTACGCGCTCACGGGCCGGCTGCGGACGCACGAGACGCTGGCCGCCCGCACCCTGGCCTATGACGCCGGGGCCAGGACCTACGACCCGGACCTGCTGGCGCTGGCGGGGCTGCGGGTCGAGCAGCTGCCTCCCACAGCCGGGGCGGTGGAGCCGGTCGGCCCGCTGACGGCCCAGGTGAGCGGGGTGGCGGCCGGCGTCCCCGTGGTGATCGCGGGGCACGACCACGCGGTGGGGTCGTGGGCGGCGGGGGTGCGGCGTCCCGGCGACGTGGCCGACTCCCTCGGCACGGCGGAGGCGGTGATGGTGCTGTCGGACTCCCGGCCGGACCCGCGCACCGCGCTGGCCCTCGGCATCACGACCGACCCGTCGTTGGACGGCGCCCGCACCGTGGTGGTCGGCGGGCTCCCCACGAGCGGCGCCATGATCGACTGGCTGCTCGGCCTGCTGGCGCCCGAAGGCGACGCCCGCGATGGGACACACGCTCCCCAGACGCCTGATGGGCGGGAAGGCGAGCCTGCCACCACCGGCCGGGCCGGGTATGACGCCTTGCCGGAGCTGCTGGGCGGGGTGCGGCTGCCGACGGGGATCGTCGTGGAGCCGTACCTGCGGGGCCGGGTCGCGCCCGCGCCCGACCGCGACCGCCGCGTGACGGTGTCGGGGCTCGGGCCCGGGCACACACCGGGCGACCTGCTGGCGGCCGCCATCGAGGGCACCTGCCTGCATGCCCGCTGGATGCTCGACGAGCTCACCACCGTGGCGGGCACCGCCCCCGAGCGCCTCGTGGTCCTCGGCGGTCAGGTCAGGATCCCGCTGTGGATGCGGGTCAAGGCGGCGGTGGCACCCGTTCCCGTCGAGGTGGTGCGGTCCGGCGACGCGGTGTGCGCCGGTGCGGCGCTGATCGCCGGGCAGACCGGCGGCTCGCTCAACGACGTGCCCCTGCTCCCCCGTGACATTCCGCCGCACGACCCCGGCCTCGCCGCCGCCTACCTCCCCCTGTACGAGCGCTTCCTGGCCTCGGCCCGTGAGCCCAGATGACCAGCCTCCACCGGATCGGAGCACTCATGACCAGTCCGCAGACCACCCCCGCGCCGGCGCTCGACCTGCTGGCCCGCCCCTCCGGTGGGTTCGCCATGGTGGCGATGGACCAGCGCGAGAGCCTCAGGCAGATGTTCGCGGCGGCGACGGGCGAGCGCGTGGGCGATGAGACCTTGACCAGGTTCAAGCTGGCGGTGGCGCGCGAGGTCGGGCCGCACGCCTCGGGTTTCCTGATCGACCAGGACTACGGGTTCGGCCAGGTGGCCGCCGAGGGCCTGGTCCCCGGCGGCTTGATCGTCGCCGTGGACCGCCTCCGGCAGGACCCTGACGGTCCCGTCGAGGACACCTCCATCGATGAGCGGGTCGATCTGGCCGCCGCCCGCCGGGCCGGCGCCGTGGCCGCCAAGCTGCTGCTGATCTGGCGTGACGACGAACACCGCGGGCGGCGGCTGGAGACCGCCGCCGAGTTCGTACGGCGCTGCGCCGGCGCGGGCCTGCTCTCCGTCCTGGAAGGCGTGGCCAAGCCCCCGGCTCACGCCGGCGGCGCCTTTGATGGGACTGCCGCGATCCGCGAGGCCGCCCGGGAGCTGGCCGGGCTGCGGCCCAGCCTCTACAAGGCGCAGGTGCCGCTCGGCGGGGCCGCGCCCGAGGAGCGGCTGGTCGAGGAGTGCGCGCGGCTCGACGAGGTGATCCCGGTGCCGTGGGTGGTGCTCTCCCAGGGCGTCGAGCGGGACGACTTCCCCGCCGCCGTGCGCGCCGCCTGCCGCGCGGGCGCCTCCGGGATGCTCGCCGGGCGGGCCATCTGGAGCGACGTGGTGGGCTCCGGCGATGTGGCCGCCGAGCTGCGTGCCCGTTCCGTGCCCCGCCTGCGGCAGCTGGCCTCGATCGTCGACGCCTGCGCCCGCCCGTGGAACGCCCGCTGAATCATCTCCGGCGTCTTTCCGCCGGATGGGCGGCGGTCCTTGCCCGTTCGATCAAGTCAGCTTTCAATTGAGCCCCATACGGGTGATCCCTGGAGGGGCCGATGCGTGGCTTGCGGGCGTCCGCTGTCGCTTTGCTGATCGTTCTCACGACGTTCGCCGCCGCGAACTTCTCGGCACCGTCCGTCGCGGCGCCGGCCGAGGGGCCGGCCGATCCGGAGGCGGCCTCGCTGGTCACCCTCTCCGTGCCGGACCGCACGGCGATGGAGCGGCTGGCGGCCGCGGGCGCCGACCTCACCGAGCGGATGCGGCCGCAGCCGGACGGCAGCATCCAGGTGGACGCGGTGGTCACGCCCAGCCAGCTCGCGGCCTACCAGGCACTCGGCGCGGCCCTGGCTCCGGAGACGCCGCCCCCGCCCAAGGCGACGGCCACCACGGAGAAGGACCAGCTGGTCGTCGAGCGGGCGGTCTGGTTCAGGTCCCGCGACGAGTACTTCCTGTCCGTCGAGGCGTCCAGCAGCGCCGGCGAGGCCGCCACGCTCACCGTGACGTGGAAAGGCAAGAACGGCTCGACCGGCCGGGCCCCGATGGTCGCGTACGTGGACGCGGGCGCGTACCTGGGCCACCAGTTCGGCGACCCGGTGCCGGCCAGAAGCCGGCCGCAGTGGGTCACCGTCACCTCGGCGGCCGGCGGCACGGCCGAGGCGAAGGTCAGGGCGTGGCCCGACGGCCAGCGGCCGGACCGGGCCGGACCCGGCTACCAGAAGGACTTCGTCACCCAGTACATGCCGCCCGCGCAGCTCAACGAGCGGATCAAGGCGCTGCACCGGCGCTTCCCCAAGCTCACCGAGCTGATCACGCTGCCGTACCCGACCAACGGATACCGGCGGCACGCCCAGGCCCTGATCGGCACGCCGCCCGCCGCCGCGGTCGTCGTCACCTCCGACGCCTACGGCTCGGACGGCGGCAACGACCTGGCCGTCGAGCTGGTCGACCCGGGCGCGCCCGGCAGGGCGCTGCAGGTCACCGTGAACGGCAAGCTCATCACCGTCAGCCTGGCCACCGACGGCTCGGGCGCGCCGGCCGACACCGCCGCCCAGGTGGCCGCCGCGATCAACGCCACCGCGGGCACCGGCGTCAAGGCCACGACCTACCGCGCGGACCCGGGCGACGGAGTCATGGCGCCCGCACCGCCCACCCGGCTCAGCGACTTCCTCCGCGCGCCGGCCGGCGTCCCCCGGGCGCCCGCGCAGGTGCTGGCCCTGCGCATCGGCGCGCACCGCGACGGCACGCGCACCGGCGTGCTGGCCTACGCCCAGGAGCACGCCCGCGAGTGGGTGACGCCCCTGGTCGTCGTCGAGGCGGCCGAGCGGCTGCTGCGCAACCACGCC
Organism: Nonomuraea sp. B19D2; assembly: GCF_040137845.1. Classification (NCBI taxonomy): domain Bacteria; kingdom Bacillati; phylum Actinomycetota; class Actinomycetes; order Streptosporangiales; family Streptosporangiaceae; genus Nonomuraea; species Nonomuraea sp. B19D2. The sequence continues at coordinate 35,982 of NZ_JBEFAK010000005.1, forward strand.
CGCGACAAGGCCACCCGCCGGCTGCTGGAGCGCACGGACGTCTTCATCGTGCCGACAGTCAACCCGGACGGCGCGAACTACAGCTTCTACGACTTCAACGCCCAGCGGAAGAACATGACGAACCACTGCCCGCCGCAGCAGTCCGACCCGGCGCTGCGCAACACCTGGGGCGTGGACGTCAACCGCAACTACGCGGCCGGCTCGCTGTCCGACGGGTACGCCGGCGCCTCGGCCAACTGCCAGAGCGGCACGTACGCGGGGCCCGGCGAGCACTCAGAGCCCGAGAGCCGCAACGTCATGTGGCTGGCGCAGACGTACCGCAACATCCGGTTCGCCATGAACGTGCACAGCTACGGCGGCTACTTCATGTGGCCGCCCGGCGCCTACAAGCTCGCCGGCCGCGTCACCCTGCCCAGGCCCACGGCCCAGCAGGAGGCGTACTTCCTGCACTCGGCCCGCGCGATCGAGGAGGCCATCGCCGCCGAGCGCGGCACCGTCACCTGGCCCCAGCAGACGGGGCCGGTCACGGACGTGCTCTACTCGGCCGCCGGGAACTCCGCCGACGAGCTCTGGTACGACCACGGCGTCTACGGGTGGGACTTCGAGGTGGGCGCCGACCTGTGGAACCCCGAGACGCGGGCGTGGGAGGGCGTGGGCTTCCAGCCGCCGTTCGCGGAGGGGCACGCCGAGGCCATGGAGTTCGCGTCCGGGCTGATCTCGCTGGTCGGGGTCGCCGCCGACTTCCGGGAACCCTGACGCGGCTCGCGGCGGCCCCGCCCATGGGGCCGCCGCGTCAGCCGGCGTCCGTGACGGTGGCTCTGGCCAGGCGGCACAGGTCGGCCGGCTGCAGGGTGTCGGAGCGCTCCCACAGCCCCGGATCGACGCAGTCGGCCTGCCGTACGTGCTCGACCGCCTCCAGCCCGTGCTGCTTGAGCAGGGCCGACAGCTCGTCGGGGGCGAAGAAGGACAGCCAGGGCTCGCCGCGCTCGGCGGCGGCGGGCAGGGCGAACTCGGCGTAGGCGCTGCCCCGCTCGTCACGCAGGCCGGGCGGGAGGGCGTACTCCATGATCAGCTCGCTGCCCGGGGCGAAGTGCCCGACGACGGCGAACGTGGCGGCGATCGCCTCCGGCGTGAGGTACATGGCCACGCCGAGCCAGCTCACCAGGGTGCGCTTACCCGGATCGAATCCCGCCGCGCGCAGCCCGTCCATCAGGTCGCCGGACTCGAAGTCCACCGGCGCGAAGGTCAGGCCGTCCGGCCGGGCGAGGCCGGCCGCGTCCGCCAGCTCGCGCTTCCACTGCTGCGTGGCGGGGTGGTCCACCTCGAAGACGCGCGGGCCGGCCGGGTCCGAGCGGTAGGCGAAGGTGTCGAGCCCGGCGCCCAGCACCACGTACTGTTCGAGGCCGTCGCGGGCGAGCTCGGCCAGGCGGCGCTCGGCGTGATGGCTGCGGGCGGCGACCTGGGCGCGCGTGCCGGACAGCACGATGTGGTCGCCGTGCATCCGGTGGTAGCCGAGCAGCTCCTCGGCGCGCTCGCCGAGCAGGGTCGCGGCGACGGTGTCGCGGAAGATGAAAGGCTCGTGGTCGACGATGAGGTGCGCCGCGCGGGCGGCGGCGGCGATGACCGCGGTCTGGCTGGGCTGCGCTTCATGCATGAGCGGCCGTTCCTTTCGTTAATCCGGGAACGCCGATGCTAAACGCAATTTTCAGCTTTATGCAGACATCATAACATAAGAAAATAAATTTCCGATCACGGGCCGATTAATAGGGCAACTCTTCTTTTCAGCGTTTATCCGGTAAAAGGCCCATGCTGCGGCCAGGAAGAACATTCCCGGCCGCAGCGGCCGAGGGGCGGGTCAGCTCGCGAGCAGCTTCTCCGCCGGGATGGTCTGGCGCGTGATCGTGGGGCTGGACCAGTGGAGCTGGGCGATGGCGTCGTAGCCGCTGTCGTAGAACTCCATCTTGATGTCGTGCGCTCCGGCGGTCAGCGCGATCTGGCCGCTGTCGTCGCGCTTGGAGTGGTCGGTCCAGTTGTCCACGACGAGCGTGCCGTCCACCCAGAGCCGGACGCCGTCGTCGCTCGTGGTGATGAACGTGTACGTCTCCGCGCGGTCCGCGATCACCTTGCCGGTCCAGCGCACGCTGAACGTGTCGGCGGACACGGCCGGGTCGGGGGCGTTCGCGCCCCAGTCGAAGTTCACGCCGGGGTCGATCCGGGTGAGCTTGGGCGCGGTCAGGTCGGCGTTGTCGAAGTACGTCGCCGACAGACCCTGCTGGTCGACGACCAGGGTCGTGACCGAGCCCGCAGGAAGCGTGAGCGTGCCCTTGCCGCCGGCGACGGTGACCGTGCCGGCGCGGTGCGGGGTCCACGCGGCGGCGGTGCTCTGCCAGATCGCGGCCGTGCCCGCCGTCAGGCCGGTGAACGTGAGCGCGGTCTCCAGCGGCTCGGTGCCGACGTTGACGAGCACGACGTTCCTGGCCGCGTCGGAGGCGAACACGTGCAGGAGGTCGCTGTCGGCCGTCGCCTGCACCATGGTCGTGCCGAACGGCCTGAACAGGCCCTCGCCGGTGAACATGCCGATGCCGTGATAGATCGGCAGCGGCTCGCTGCGCTGGATGCCGCCCTCGCCGTTCGTGCTGGTCAGGCCGAGCTGCCCGTTCTTGTCTCCGTACTGGTAGGCGGCGGCTCCGGCGTGCAGGATCTGGCCGAGCGCCGCCGCGCCCCACAGGGTGTTGAAGTGGGTCAGCGTGCGCTGGCCGCCCGGGTCGTCGTAGTCGGAGTTGAACTCGCCGATCTGGATGTCGATCTTGCGGCCGAGCACGGACTCGGCGAGGGCGCTCACCTCCTTGAGGTCCGTCTCGTAGCCCCGGACGACGGCGCCCAGGAGGTCCTCGTCGGTGACGGGGTCGGAGCCGTTGCCGTAGTCGTGGTAGTCGAGGAAGTCGACGCGGTCCTTCGAGCCCTCCAGGAACGTCCTGATGTAGGGGAGGTCGTTCCAGGCCGTGGCGGGGCCGCCGACACGTACCGCGGGGTCCTGCGCGTCGAGGGCGTCGGTGATCAGGTTGAACCGCCGGCTGTACTCAGATGCCGACATTTCCGGCTTTTCCGGGGTGCAGGTGCAGTTGAGCTCGTTGCCGAGGATGAACCGCCGCACCGGCGTGCCAGAGGCGGCGAAGTGCCGGTAGAGGGCGACCGCGTCGTCGCGGTTCACCTCGGCGCTCTGGCGGCCGTCCACCTGGAGGATCACGACCGGCTCGGCGCCCAGATCGCGGATGGCCGCGATCCAGGCGTCGCCCGAGACGGTGGTGTCGCATTTGTAGCCGCCGCAGACGATCGGGCCGGCATGGTTGCCCGGCTCCTGGTAGTGCAGCTCGATCCGCATCCGGCCCGGCTTGAGCACGCGCAGGCGCTCACGATGCTTGGCATCGTTCGTGATGTACGAGCCCTCGCCGTACCCGGTGATGCCGATGCCGTAGTCGGCGGCGGACAGCGTGCGGACCGGCCTGGTGAAGTCCACCGCGACGGCGGCGGACGCGGCCGCCTCCGCCGGAACCCCCGCCGGCCAGATCGCCGCGGCGGCGGCCAGGACGCCCGCGAGGGAGGCACGCAGCGCGCGACGCGCTAATCCAGTCATCCTTCTCCTGTCACAAGATCCGTGAGAACCCGTGGATCATGACATATGCGGATGACGGCGAGGTGAAGTCAAGGGCCGTACCGGCACGCGCAAAGGGCGCCCCTGGTCAGGGGCGCCCTTTGCGGAGGGGGGCTCAGTTGGCGGGGAGCTTCACCGACATCTGCTTGGTGACGGGGTTGGCGTCTTTCTCGCCCCAGGCGCCGGTGGAGAAGGCGACCGGGTAGTTCTTCTTGCCGACGCCGCCGCCCCACTTGGTGACGACGTACTCGACCTTGATGTGCCCCTCGCCGCCGACGCCGTCGACGCCGAGGGTGTCGGGGTTGAACGTGCCGCCGGTCAGCTCGGCGAACGTCTTGGCGTCCAGGTCGAGCATGACGCCGCGGTTGGAGGGGTTGCCGGGACCGCGGTCGCCGACGAAGAAGGGCATCTTCTTGCCCTTGTAGATCACGTAGCCCTCGGTCATGAGCGGCCAGCTCGGGCTGGCGACCAAGCCCTTCTGCATGGGCTTTCCGGCGGCGGGCAGGCCGGTGTCGCCGGCGCGGCCGGAGGAGTCGTCCCAGAAGTACGACGCGGTGGTCGAGCCCTTGAGCACGGCCTTCTGGGTGGTGCTGCCGGCGTCGGCGTCAGCGTGCGCCGCGGGCGCACCGACGGCGAGAGCCGTCAGCACGGAGGCGGTGAGCATGGCGAAAGGGCGCAGGCAAGCGGGCATAGGTAAACTAGGTCCTTCGTTCGACGACAGGGGGCAGGCTCGTGGACGCACGTAGCCGGGCATCCAGCCATACAGTCGCTACGTGGAGCGCTGCGGGATCCGCGAAACGGATCCCAGAGCCCGGACGAGTGATACCTTCCGCCTGGGTAAGGTCCAGGTCACTCGCCGGTAACGCTTACTACGTTATGTGCACATAACGGACAAAGGCAAACGAAACCCCATGAATCGGACAAAGATCTACGTTCGCGGGTAAAGCGCCTCAGCCGATGTCCTTCCTGGAGACGCGCAGAACGCCTACGGCCATGGGGATGGCGATCCAGACCAGCGCCGACGTGGCCAGCCTGGCGAGTTCGCCGCCGGTCATGCCGCCGTTCATCAAGGGGTTGGTGGTGCTGTTGAGGTCGAGCCATCCGGCCAGGACCTCCCCCACGTGGCCGAGCCGGCCCACGGCGCTCCACAGGATGGGAGCGGAAAAGTAGATCACGATCGCGGCGGGCGCGTTCAGCAGCAGCACGCCCATCGCCAGCCCTTCGGCGGTCAGGATCACCATCGCGGCGATCCAGCCGAGGACGGTGTGCGGAGCGACCTGCCAGTCGGCGGGCACCCCCTGGGCGGCGGCGACGGCGGCGGTCACCGGGACCGCGACCAGCAGCCCGAGCAGGCAGGCCAGCACGGCCGCGACCAGCGGCGGCAGGCACTTGGCCGCCAGCACGCGCCCGCGCCTGGGTTCGAGCGCGAACGTGGTCAGCGCGGTGCGGTGGCTCCACTCGCCGGTCATGGTGAGGATGGCGAGCACGGGAAGCAGTGTTCCGAACGCGATCGCCGAGGTCCCGGCGAGGGTGAAGAAGTGCGGGCCCGCGACGAGGCCGCGGGCGGCCACGGACCCGAGCCCGAGTGTCACCAGGATCGCGGTGAGGATCTTGCTGCTGCGGGTGTCGAACAGCTTGCGCGTCTCGACCCGTACCAGGGTCATGAAGGAACGACGGCTCGTGTGCCCCTCGGCGGCGGTCGCCGGGTCGGGCCTGGTGGCGGTGTCGGTCATGAGGCGCTCCGGTCGGCGTTCGCGGTCAGTTCGAGGAAGGTCTGTTCGAGGCCGCGGCCCCGGCTCAGCTCGGCGACCGTGCCCTGCGCGAGCACCCGGCCGCGCCCGATCATCACGATGCGGTCCGCCACCTGCTCCACCTCGTGCAGCAGGTGCGAGCTGAGCAGCACCGCGCACCCCGCCCCGGCCAGGTCGCGCAGCAGCCCGCGCATCCACTGGATCCCCTGAGGGTCGAGGCCGTTGGCCGGCTCGTCCAGGATGAGCGCGCGGGGCCGGCCGAGCAGGGCATGGGCGATGCCGAGCCGCTGCCGCATGCCCAGCGAGTAGCCGCCCACGGCCCGGCCGCCCTCCTTGCCGGTCAGTCCCACCAGCTCCAGGACCCCCTCCACACGCGACTTGGGCAGGCCGAGCAGCATCGCGCCCAGGGTGAGGGCCTCCCGTCCGGTGCGGCCCGGGTGCTGCGCCCCCGCGTCCAGCACCGTGCCCACCTCGAACCCCGGACGGTCCAGCTCGGTGTACGGCCGCCCGAGCACGGTCGCCGTGCCGGAGGTCGGGCGGCAGAGCCCGGTCAGGATGCGCAGCGCGGTGGACTTGCCCGCCCCGTTGGGCCCGAGAAACCCGGTGATGGTGCCCGGCCGTACGGTGAAGGACACGTCGTGGAGCGCCTTCACCCCTTTGTACGCCTTGCTGACGTGCTGAAATTCGATCACCGTCCCAGTCCACCGGAAACCCGGCCCCGCCTCATCGGACCTGGGTCGAGCGATGCGCGCGCCGGGGCTATCGTCATCGCCGCCGATGTAGACCTGGGGCGCTACGGAGATCGACCCGGGTCTCTAAGGGGAGGCCGCGATGGTCTCTAGGCTGAGATCGTGTACGACCCACTGCCCCTCGACAGGCTGGGCATCGCGCTGCGCTACCTGGTCGCCGCGGTGCCCCTGCTGATCTCCGCCCTCCCGCTGATCGCGATGGCCTGGCGCCCCGTGAGCCCCAGCGGGGTCCAGGCCATGCTGACCGACGTGGCACTCGGCGTGTTCGCGCTGGTCCTGATGTGGTGGCGGCGCCGGTGGCCCTGGCAGATCGCGCTGGCGACCGCCACGCTGACCGTCTACTCCTTCTCGGCCATCGGCCCCGCCCTGGTCTGCTTCGGCTCCCTGGCCATGCACCGGACGTGGCGCCAGTGCGTGCCGGTCGGGCTCACGTTCTGGCTGTGCATGGTCGGCTCGACCACGTGGTACGGCACCGACCAGATGACCATCGCCTACGGGGTGGCCGGGGTCGGCGTCCTGATCGGGGCCGCGCTCCTGGGCCTCTACCTGCGCGGACGCCGCGATCTGGCCGCCGTGCAGCGGGAGGCGGAGCACGCGGCGCAGCGGCAGCGGATCGAGCAGGCCCAGCTGGGGGAACGGCTCAAGATCGCCCAGGAGATGCACGATGTCCTCGCGCACCGGATCTCCCTGCTGGCGATGCTCGCCGGCGGCCTGGCCTACCGTACGGACCTGACCGCCGAGCAGACCCGCGAGACCGCCCTGGCGATCCAGGAGAACGCCCACCAGTCACTGAACGAGCTGCGAGCCGTCCTCGGCACGCTCCGGCGCGACGGCGGCATGGAGGCGCCGCAGCCGACCCTGGCCCAGCTGGACGCGCTGTTCGAGGAGGTGCGGGCGGCCGGGCAGCAGGTGGAGGTGGACGACGTCATCGACCGGCGCGAACTGCTGCCGACCCAGATCGGACGGCACGCGTACCGGATCGTGCAGGAGGCGCTGACCAACGCGCGCAAGCACGCGCCGGGCAGCCGCGTACGGGCCGAGCTGGGCGGGCGTCCCGGCGAGGGGCTGCGCATCCAGGTGAGCAACCCCGCCCCGTCCGGCGCGCCTGCGGGCCCCGGCGGCCGGCTGGGCCTGGTCGGCCTGGCTGAACGCACCCGGATGGCGGGCGGCACGATCACCCACTCCATCCACAACGGCCGCTTCGTCCTCGACGCCCGGCTGCCGTGGGAGGCTTGAGGTCATGATCAAAGTCGTGATCGTGGACGACGATCCCATGGTGCGCACCGGGCTGCGCCTCATCCTCGGCGGCGAGCCCGACCTGGACCTGGTGGGCGAGGCCGGGGACGGCATGCAGGCCATGACCGTGATCCGCGACCTCAGGCCCAACGTCGTGCTCATGGACCTCCGGATGCCCCAGCAGGACGGGCTGACCACCATCGAGCTGCTGCTGGGCCGCCCGGCGCCGCCCCGGATCCTGGTGCTCACCACGTTCGACGCCGACGACATGGTGCTGCGCGCCCTCCAGCTCGGGGCCGCCGGCTTCCTGCTGAAGGACACGCCGCCGCCGAAGATGATCGAGGCCGTCCGCACCGTGGCCAGGGGCGAGCCGGTGCTGTCGCCGAGCGTGGCGCAGCAGGTGATCGCGGCCGCCACCGGCAGGTACGCGGCGCAGCGGCCGGAGGCGCTGCGGGAGCTGGCCAGGCTCACCGAGCGGGAGCGGGAGGTCGCGATCGAGCTGGCCAGGGGCAGCTCCAACGCGGAGATCGCGACGAGCCTGTCCGTGAGCGTGGCGACCGTGAAGGCCAACGTCACCCGGATCTTCGCCAAGCTGGGGACCGACAACCGGGTACATGTCGCGATGAAGGTACGCGACGCGGGGCTGCTGTGAGCGTTCGATATGATGAACGTATGGTTCAACTTAGCGACCAGGTGGTCATGTACCTCGAGGACACGTACCTCATGGAGCTCACCACGGAGGTGATGGCGGCGGGGCGGCACGACGACGGCGCGGCGTGGGTCGCGGTGCGGCGCAACATCTTCCACCCCCAGGGCGGCGGCCAGCCCGCCGACCGCGGCTGGGCCGGCGAGCGCGAGGCAGCTGCCGTCCGGGATCCCGCGACGGGGCTGGTGGTGGTGCGCGGCGGCTTCGACGACCTGGCGGTGGGCGACGCCGTCCACACCCGGATCGACGCCGAGCTGCGCCTGCTGCACGCGGCCCTGCACACGGCGGGCCACCTCGTCGAGGCGGCCGGGCGCGTCGAGGGATGGACGATGGCCGGCAGCGTGCACTTCCCCGGCCAGGCGCGAATCGAGTTCACGCCGCAGGACGCCCTGGATGACCGGGACAAGGCGGCCGCGCGGCTGACCGAGTACGTGGAGGCGGCGGTGGCCGACGACCTGCCGGTCACCGCGGACCACGACGGTGCGGGGCGGCGCATCGTACGGCTGGGAGAAGCGCACGCCGCGCCCTGCGGCGGCACCCATGTTCGGAGCCTGGCGGACCTGGCACACGTGACGATCGGCTCGGTGAAGGTGAAGAAGGGCCGCGTCCGCGTCTCGTACGACGCCGCGCACAGGCCACGCGCATGACCCCCGACGAGCGGGACTCGAGCACCGCACGGGAGCGGCGGGCCGCGAGCAGCGCCGCCGCCGCGGCCGGGGCTCAGGTGCAGCGGCGACGGCAGCAGCGCGGGATGAGCCAGGCCGAGCTGGCCCGGCGGACCGGCCTGAGCAAGGCCACCCTGTCGCAACTGGAGGCGGGCGCGGGCAACCCGACGATCGACACGCTCGACGCCATCGCGGTCGCGCTCGCCATCCCGCTCACCGACCTCCTGTCGCGGGAGAGCGCCCCCACCGCGTTCCACCTCCAGGCGACCGCCGCGAACGAGGACGGCCCCACCCGTGAGCTGTTGCGCCGCATCAGCGGCGGGCACAGCCTGGAGCTGTGGCGGCTACGGCTGCCCCCGGACACCGCGGTGGACGGCGTCCCCCACGCGCCCGGCACGGTCGAGCACCTCCTGGTCGCGTCGGGCGAGCTCACCGCGGGCCCCGTCACGGACGCCCGCCTTCTCGGCCCCGGTGACCTGCTGGCGTTCGCCGGAGACGCCCCGCACCTCTACCGCACCGGCGACTCCCCCGCCGACGTCACCGTCGTCATCGCCTCACCGGCCATCGGCTGACCGGACGACGCGCTCGTGCGAGCCGGGCGCGTAGGCCGGCCGCCGCCGGTGATGACGGCGTTCATGTTGCGTTCTCCGTGTCAGAGTCTGGCTGAGGGAGCAGGGTCTCCGCGGCTGCCCAAGCTCGGGCGAGCCCGAACTCCGCCCAGCCGCGGATCAGATCGCGAAAGGTCTCCTCGGTGGCCCCGTCCGCCTGCGCCAAGGCGGCGTGCAGGCGCATCGACTGGCCCAGCGTCTGGTAGAAGACGTCCACGGTCAGGCAGGCGATCGCCCGTTCACGGAGGCTGAGGTGCGGACGGGCCCAGCGCTGGGCGAGCTGGTCCTCGGTGAAGGCAGCCAGCCCCGGGTCCACGTCCTCAAGATCGTGTACGGCGCGGGCCAGCGCTCCGGTCAGCGGCACCGGCTTGACCGGGTCGGTGTCCTGTGCCGGGGGCAGTCCGAGTTCGGTCAGGCGCTGGAAGGCTGGGACGAGGATGGGGTAGCCCACGTACGGGGCCAGGTGGCGGTAGAGCTCCCGGATGGATTCGGGGTCGACCCCGTTGGTCAGGGCCATCTGGACGTGCATGGCCAGGGGCAGGTCCAGGTGGGGGTGGCACAGATCGGCGGTCAGGCAGACGAAGGCCTTCTCGCGCATCGTCAGGTGGGTCAGACCCCACAGGTTGTCACCCGCGCCGACGGCGAGCTGGGCGAAGACGGGGTCGAGCGCGATGAGGGCGTCGGCTCCAGCGAGCTGGGTCATGGGTGTGCTCCGTTCAGGACAGTCCGAGCGCGCGCAGGCGCAGGCGGTCGAGGGTGTATTGGGGGACGACGCGGCCGAGTGTGCTCATCAGCCGGGATTTCTTGCCGACCGGGTAGCGGGAGCGGGGCTTGCGGGCGGTCAGGGCGTGCAGGACGGCGCGGGCGACCACATCCGGGTTGGAGCCCGAGCGTTCCTCCTTCAGCCCGGCGGTGGTCATGGTCCGGTAGGCGGTGCCGTACAGCCGCCTGCCTTCGGCGCCGAGGGAGGCCAGCCGGGGTTCGACCTCGTCTTCCAGCTTGTCGACCGCGTCGGTGTGGATGGAGCCGGGTTCGATGAGGACCGCCGCCACGCCGAAAGGCTTGACCTCCATGCGCAGCGCGTCGTTCAGCGAGCGGATGGCGTGCTTGGAGGAGCAGAGCGGGCCACCGAAGGGCAGGGTGATCCAGCTGCCCACCGAGCCGACGGTGACGACCCGGCCTTTCGACGCGCGCAGCTTCGGCAGCATGGCCTGGATGACGGCCACCTGGCCGAACACGTTGACCTCGTACTGCCGGCGCAGCGCGTCCAGCGGGACGAACTCCAGAGGCCCGGTGACGCCGATGCCGGCGTTGTTGACCAGGGCATCGAGGTGACCGATGCGCTCGGCGGCCTCGGCGATCTGGCCGGCGTCCGTGACATCGAGACGGATCGGGATGACGGCCGGGCCCAGGGCCTGGCCGTCGGCCTCCTTGCGAACGCCGGCGTAGACGGTGAAGCCCTCGCGGGCCAGCAGCAGCGCGCTGGCTCGCCCGATTCCGGTGGAAGCGCCGGTCACCAGGACGCTTTTCGACATGAGTGGTCCTTCCGGGTCAGTAGTAGGTGCGCATCAGCTCGGTCGCCCACTCCGGTTGCACCGTCGGGCCTTGCGGGCCGAATTCGGCCATATAGGGCTTGATGTCCAGGCTCCACCACAATGGTCCGCACAGCCTTCCTCCCGTGGTCAGATGGCTGATCACGACCGTACGGCCCGCCGGTTCCGGCCGAATCAGTCATGGTGGCTGAAGTCTCGCGAGGCTCCCACCGGCTGGTTAGGTAAGGAGCTGATCGAGCGGCCCGCTACCTGACCAGCGACTGAGCCTGCTGTTCCGCGGTCTTGAGCAGGCCAGGGAGGTAGCCACCCCTGATGATCGGGAATTCTCCGGCCGGTCCCGAGGCGAGTCGAACAGCTCGACGAGCTCGTGGGGGAAGCCGCCGGTGTACTCCTCGGCCAAAGTCAGGTGACGGATTGCGCCACCAAGGCCATGGCCTGCCGCATGGCGTTCCGTACCTCGTCGGGTCCGTCACCGCGCTGCAGCGCGGTCAGTGCGGATGCGCTGACCGCGCCCACCATCGCGCCGACCAGGGCGGAGGCGGTGATCGTGTCGAGTCTGTCGGGGAATGCCCGCTGCAGCGCCTGGGCCAGTTCGGCCTGCGCGGTGAGGTATCGCTGCAGCAGCCGGGCCTGCAGCGCCGGCACCGAGGCCGTCAGCCGTGCCCGAAGCGCCGCGAGTCCGCTGGGGAGGTCGCTGACCCAGGTGTCGGCGACCATCTGGTCCATCGCCCGCACCAGCACTTCGGGCAGCCGTTCCCCGGGGCGGCGCTCGGCTATCGCCTGCAGCGCCAGGTCGACGCGCACGTCGGCGTTGGCCAGGAGCACGTCCTCCTTGGCCGGGAAATGGAGGAAGAAGGTGCGGGGGGACACCTCCGCGGCGTCGGCGATCTCAGCCACGGTCACGTGGTCGTAGCCCTTGTCCTCGAACAGGCGAACCGCCGCCTCGATCAGTGCCTGCCGGGTGCGCTGCTTCTTATGCTCCCGCAATCCATGTTTCTCCATCACGCAGGGCAGTCTATTTCATCTTCTGAATTGCTGCATACTATGAATCGCTACAGAGACTGCATCCACTGAAGGGTGATCACATGGGAAGTCTGGACGGACGCGTCGTGCTCATCACCGGAGCAGGGCGCGGCATCGGGCGGGAGGAGGCGTTGTTCTTCGCCGCCGAAGGCGCCAAGGTCGTCGTCAACGACCCCGGCGTCGCCATCGACGGCACGGGCGGCGATGCCGGCGTGGCAGCAGACGTCGTCGAGGAGATCACCGCGCGCGGTGGGCAGGCCGTGGCCAGCACCGACAGCGTCGCCGACTGGGACGGCGCCCGCCGCATGGTGGAGACGGCCCTGCAGTCCTTCGGCGACCTGCACGCGGTGGTCAACAACGCGACCATCGAACGGAACATGGGCCTGGCCGACCTGTCGGAGGAGGACTTCGACGACGTCGTGGCCGTCAAGCTCAAGGGCACCTTCGCGGTGACGCACTGGGCGGCCCGCCACTGGCGCGACCAGCACCACGCGGGAGTCCACGCCGACCGCGCCGTCGTCAACACCTCCTCCGGCTCCGGACTGCTCAACCCGCTGCCCGCGCAGGTCTCCTACGCGGCGGGCAATGCCGGGGTCGCGGCGCTGACCACCGTGGCGGCCCTCGAACTCGGCCGGTACGGCGCGCGGGTCAACTGCATCTCGCCCTCGATGGCCCGTACCCGCCTCACTCTCGCCGTTCCCGGCATGAGTCAGGAACCGCCGGCGGGCCGGTTCGACCCGCTGGACCCGGCCGCCTGTGCGCCTGTCGCCGCCTACCTGGCCGGCGCGGCCTGTCCGCTCACCGGCCAGGTGCTGTCGGTGCGGGGCGGGACGGTCGCGGTCAACCACGGCTGGTCCCTCGGCGACCACATCCACAAAGACGGGCTGTGGAGCGTGGCGGAACTGGCCGAGAAGGTGAAGGAGTTGCCGATGGACGACCCGTTCGACAAGCTCGCCCAAGCCCTGACCGGCGCGCTCGGCACCGTCGGACGCACCCGGCTCCAGGAGATGATCAACGCCCTGCTGGACCAGGGGGGGTAGCTAGGCGCGGGCGCGCTGGATCACCGCGGCTCCAAGGGGCGCCAGATTGACCGAGCCCGACACGGTCTCGCCCGTGAGCAGGTCGGTCCCCTCCCCTTCGAGGGGCACGGACGTGCTCTCCTCCCCGCTGTGGTTGAGCAGGAACACGTACTCGTGCTCCGCGTCCCCCCGCACGGCGCACTCCACGTGGGCGGGCACCCCCGGGAAGGGCGAGCGGACGCCCGCCGCCTCCACGGCCGCGACCAGCTCGGCGTCGAAGGCCGCCTGCTCAAGCAGCGTGGCGAAGTACACGACCCGCCCCGCGCCGAAGCGGTTCTCCACCACGGCCGCCCGTCCGGCCAGCAGGCCGTCCCCGTACGTGGCCAGGGCCGTGCCGGTCTCCAGGTGGAGGTCGTCGCGCCACCAGGTCGAGGTCGCCCGCCGCCCGTCCGCGAACTCCACGGAGAAGACCTCGTGCGGCCTGGCCGGCCAGTACTCGTCGATCTTGGCCCCGATGAGCTGCCGGAACGCCCCCGGGTAGCCGTCGGGGCGCACCCGGTTGCAGTCGTCGACCACGCCGGAGAAGAACGACATGATCACCGTCCCGCCGTCGCGGGCGAACTCGGTGATCCGCCGCACGCCCTCGTCGTCGATCAGGTACGCGTTCGGCACCACCAGCACCTTGTACCCCGCCAGCGAGGACCCGGAGGACACCACGTCCACCGGGAAGTGCTGCGACCACAGCGGCGTGTAGTGCCGCATGACCGTGTCGGGATAGCTGAAGTCCTGGCGCGGCAGCCCCGCGGTCTCCTCCAGCCCCCACCAGCCGTCCCAGTCGAAGAGGACCGCGATCTCGGCACGCGAGGTCGTCCCGGCCACGGGGGCGAGCTGCTTCAGCTCCCGCCCCAGGTCCACGACCTCCCTGAACGTGCGCGAGTCCGGACCGGAGTGCGGCAGCATCGCCGAGTGGAAGCGCTCCTGCCCCCCGCGGCCGGCCCGCCACTGGAAGAACATCACCGAGTCCGCCGCCCGCGACACCGCCTGGAGCGAGCCGAGCCGCATCCGCCCGGGCTCCTTGACGATGTTGAGCGGCCACTGGCTGACCGCGCTGGCCGCCTGCTCCATCAGCAGCCACGGCTGCCCGCCCTTGAGCGAGCGGAACAGGTCGTACTGGAAGGCCGCCGAGACGTGCGAGTCGGCGTCGGCGGGGTTGGGGTAGATGTCGAGCGCGACCGCGTCCTCCTCGGGCGCCCACTTCCAGTAGTCGGCGTGCTTGAAGAAGCGCATGAAGTTGGTCAGCACCGGGAGGTCGTCGCGGAAGGAGCGGACGATGTCGCGTTCGGCGATGTAGCACTCGAGGAGGGCGTCGGAGGTGAACCGCTTGAAGTCCAGCCTGCGGGCCGGGTTCATCCAGTTGCGCGGGATGTGCGGCACCTCGATCTGGTCCCAGTCGGTGTAGCGCTGGCTCCAGAAGCGGGTGTACCACGCCTCGTTCAGGGTCTCCAGGTCGCCGTAGCGGCGCTGCAGCCAGCGCCGGAAGTTGACCGAGGCGGCCTCGTTGTACGCCGTGGGCCCGTACTCGTTGGAAATGTGCCACATCGCCAGCGCCGGGTGGAACGAGTAGCGCTCGGCGAGCTTGGTGGTGATGCCGGCGGCGTACTCACGGTAGATCGGCGACGACGGGTCGTAGTGCAGCCGGTTGCCGAAGCCGAAACGCTCGCCGTCGGCCATGATCGGGAACACCTCGGGATGCAGCTGCGTGAGCCAGACGGGCGGCGCCGCGGTGGGGGTGGCAAGGTTGACGCTGATGCCGTTCTCGTGGAGGAGATCCATGATCTCGTCCATCCAGCCGAACTCGTACTTGCCCGGCTCCGGCTCCAGCGACGCCCACGCGAACACGCCGAGGGAGACGACGTTGACGCCGGCCTCGCGCATGAGCCGGACGTCCTCCCGCCAAACGGCGGGGTCCCATTGTTCCGGGTTGTAGTCGCCGCCGAAGGCGAAGCCCCCGAGGCGGTTCCTGAAAGCGTCCAAGCGAGACATGTCATAGCTCCTGTAGGGATGGAAGGATCGTGAGGCAGAGTCCACCGGCCATCAGGCGTCCTTCCCCGGCTCGACGGACACGGCGGTCAGGCGCCGCTCGGAGCCGGTGATCTCATACAGGGGGCCGGTCAGCTCCACGGACTGCTCGGCGATCGGTTCCGCGACGGAGCGGCGCACCGACAGGCCGATCTCGCCGGGCTCGACGACGCGCCGCCCGTCCCGGCCGGTGAAGGCGAGCAGCCTCGTCGGCACGTCGAAGCCGACCTTCGCGCTCTCGCCGGGGGCCAGCTCGACCCGGGCGTACCCGACGAGCTGGGCGACGGGCCTGGTGACCGAGGCGACCTTGTCGGAGGCGTACACCTGGACCACCTCCGCGCCGGCCCGCTCGCCGGTGTTGCGCACGACGACCGAGCAGCAGATCGAGCCCGCCGTCTCGGCCGTCCCGGCGACGGTCAGGTCCTCGTAGGCGAAGCTCGTGTAGCTCAGCCCGTGCCCGAAGCTCAGCGCGGGGGCGGGGTCGACGTTGCTCACGGAACTGGCCGCGCCGAGCCTGGGGTGCAGGTAGCTGTAGGGCTGGCCGGCGGTCGTGCGGGGCATGCTCATGGGGAGGCGTCCTGAGGGGTTCACGGCGCCGGTCAGCACGCGGGCGATGGCGCCCGCGCCCTCCTCGCCGGGGAAGTACGCCTGCACGACGGCGGCGGCGTCCCCGAGCAGGCCCGGTACGGCGTAGGCGCGGCCGGTCATGAGCACCACCACGGTCGGCGTGCCCGTGGCGATGACGGCGTCGGCCAGCTCCTGCTGCGCACCTGGCAGGTCGAGGCTCTCCGCGTCGCAGCCCTCGCCGGAGGTGCCCCGCCCGAACAGCCCCGACCGGTCGCCGAGCACGAGGATCGCGAGATCCGACTCCTCCGCCAGTCGCGCGGCCGCGGCGATGCCCGTACGGTCGCCGTCGTCCACGCCCGTGCCCCGCTCGACCCGGATCGTCGCGCCGGGCAGCTCCTCGCGCAGCGCGTCGAGGAGCGTGGGCGCGGCGATGCCGGACTCGACCTCGGGGAAGTGCGGCAGGACGTGGTTGACGAACGAGTAGCAGCCGAACAGGGCGGTGACGCTGTCGGCGTTCGGGCCGAGCACGGCGACGGTCCTGCCCGCGGCGTCGCCGAGCGGGAGCACGCCGTCGTTCGTGAGCAGCACGACCGACTCCTCGGCCAGGCGCCGGGCCAGGTCACGGGACTCGGGGTCGTCGAGGTCCACCGGCCCCGACGGCTCGGGCTCGTAGCCGTCGGCCAGCAGGCCGAGCTGTGCCTTCTGACGCAGCACGCGGCGCAGCGCCCGGTCGACGTGGGCCTCGTCGATCCTGCCTTCGGTGACCGCCTGCTTCAGCGGCTCCAGGTACGCCACCCCGGTGGGCAGCTCGACGTCGATGCCCGCGGTGAGCGCCTGCACGGCCGCGTCCTCGGCGCCGGAGGCCACGGCGTGCAGGGTGTGCAGGAAGGCGACCGCGAAGTAGTCGGCGACGACCGTGCCCTCGAAGCCCCATTCGTCCCGGAGGATCCGGGTCAGGTAGTAGGGGTCGGCGGCGACCGGGATGCCGTCGATCTCCGCGTAGGAGTTCATGACCGAGCCCGCCCGCGCGTCCTTGACCGCGACCTCGAACGGGAACAGCAACGTGTCGGCCACCTCGCGGGCACCGGCGTGCACGGGGGCGAGGTTGCGGCCGGCGCGGGAGTTGGAGTAGCCGACGAAGTGCTTCAGCGTGGCGATCACGCCCGTGGACTGCACGCCGCGCACGTAGGCCGCGCCGATGGTCGCGACCTCGTACGGGTCCTCGGAGACGCACTCCTCGACCCGCCCCCAGCGCTGGTCGCGGATCACGTCGAGCACCGGGGCGAGGCCCTGGTGCACGCCGAGCGCCCGCATGCTCGCCCCGATCCTGGCGCCCATCCGCTCCACCAGGTCGGGGTCGAACGACGCGCCCCACGCCGGCGGCACCGGGTACGTCGTGGCCCGCCAGGCCGCCAGCCCGGTCAGGCACTCCTCATGCGCGAGCGCGGGGATGCCGAGCCGGGTGTGGTCGCGGAGCCAGCGCTGCCGCGCGGCCAGCGCCGTGCTCGCCCACTCCGGATCTACGGGCCGGGTGCCGTAGTGGCGGGTGATGTGGCCCAGGCCGTGGCGGGCGAAGCCCTCGAACTCGACGTCCTCGCCCTGCATCGAGTCCTGCAGCGGCGCGACGACGCCCTCCGCGCGGTTGACGTTCAGCCACACGCCCACGAGCTGAGCGAGTTTCTCGTCGAGCGACATGTCCGCGAGCAGTTCCTCGACCCGTTCCATACACCCTCGATCGGCGATTGTGGCTCGGAAAGTTTCTGACACACTTTCCGAAAGATTACCGTGACATTGCCGAGTCGTTACGCTAGGCTCGGGCCTGCAGAGATGTCAACAGCACTGATCGGGCAGCACCATGCTCCCAGGTCAGCGGGAGACCTGCGGTTTCCCGCAGTTTCCGAAAGTTGTCTGGGAGGCCCTGTGGCTCGAGCAACGCTGGCCGACGTCGCGGCCGCCGCCGGAGTGTCTGTGCCGACGGTCTCCAAAGTGCTGAGCGGGAAGAAGCACGTCTCGGCCGCCACCAGGGACAAGGTGCTCGAGGCGGTCAGGGCCTTCGGATACGAGGCCCCGCGCCCGCCGAGCACTCCCCGGGTCGGCCTCGTCGACCTGCTCATCGACGGGCTCGGCTCGCCGTGGGCCCAGGTGCTCATCAAGGGGGCGGAGCAGGCGGCGTCGCGGTGGGGGTTCTCGCTCGTGGTGACCTCTTCCGCCCGGGCCGACTTCGACCTGCGGCGCTGGATCGGGATCGTACGCAAGCGCAGCACCGACGGGATCGTGCTGGTGCTGTCGCGGGCCAACCAGGAGGAGATCGCGGCCATCGAGGAGCTGCTGCACGTCCCCCTGGTGCTGCTCGACCCGGTGGGCCAGCGCGATCCGCGCATCTCCACCGTCGGCGCCACGAACTGGTCGGGCGGCGTCATGGCCACCACCCACCTGCTGGAGCTGGGGCACACGAGGATCGGCTTCATCGGCGGGCCGCTCGACACGCAGTGCACGCTCGACCGGTACGAGGGTTACCTCGCGGCGCACCGTACGTTCGGGATCGACCCCGATCCCGCGCTGACCCGTTACGGCGACTTCCTCATCTCGGGCGGCAGGGAGTTCGGGGCCGAGCTGCTCAACCGCCCCGACCGGCCGACCGCCATCTTCGCCGGGTCGGACCTGCAGGCCGCGGGGGTCTACCAGGCGGCGACCGAGCGCGGGATCCGGGTGCCGGACGAGCTGTCGGTCGTGGGGTTCGACGACTCGATGTTGTGCGAGATGATGTCGCCGCCGCTCACCACCGTCCGCCAGCCGCTCGACGACATGGCCAACGAAGCGGTCCGGCTCATCTCGGAGGAGCTGACCCATCCGAGGGGCCCGGCGGGGACGCGCATAGAGCTCGCCACCAGCCTCGTCGTCCGGGCCAGCTCCACACGGCCCAGCTCGTGACGTGCGTGTCCGCGTCAACGGTCACGGTGCCCGGGACAGGATGAAGTCCTCATATCCGTCGGGCAGCCGCATGCCGCGCGACAACATCCAGTGCACCCGCCCGGCCCCCGTCAGCGCGAGCGTGGCGCGGTAGCCCAGCTCGACGTCCGCCCGCTGGAACCGGCCGCCCGCCCCGGCCAGGTAGTCCTCCACCGGATCCACGAACGTGCTCAGCGCCAGCGCCGCCAGGTCCGCCCCGACGGGAGCAGCGCCGAGCGTGGCCCAGTCGAGCACTTCGGCTCGCCACAACGTCTCGGGCAGGGACTCCACCGGCTTGAAGACCAGCGGGCCGACCTGCCACGCCCCGCCGAGGTCGACCGGCTCGCCCGCCACCTCGTAGGCCACGACGACGTCGGCCGAGGGCGGGGTCACGGGGCGGCGAGCCAGGCGTCCACCTGCGCCCTGAGCTCCGCCTTGAGCCCTTCGGCAGCGAACGACGCGTCGATCGAGGCCCGGGCCAGCTCCGCCAGCTCGGCGTCCCCGTATCCGAACACCTCCCGCAGCCGGGTGTACTCGCCGGCCAGCTCCGTCTCCCCGTCCGTGTTGATCGTGACCGCCAGCCCCGCCTCCCGCAGCCGGGGCAGCGGGTGCTCGGGCAGTGAGGGGACGAGCCCGAGCAGGACGTTGGAGGTGGGGCAGACCTCCAGCGGGATCCCGCGCTCGCGGACCTCGGCCACCAGCGCGGCGTCGTCCAGCACCCGGATGCCGTGCCCGAGCCGCTCGGCGTGCCCGAGGTCGAGCGCCTCGCGGATGCTGGCGGCGCCGGCCGCCTCGCCCGCGTGGTGCACCAGGTGCAGCCCGGCGTCCCTGGCCGCCTCGAACACCTCCGCGAACGGCGCCAGCGGGTAGGCCTCGTCACCGGCCAGCCCCAGGCCGATCACCCGGTCGTAGCGGCCGGCCAGCTTGAGCGTCTGCCACAGCCGCTCCACCGGCCGCCGCCTGGAGTGGTCGAGCAGCACCCGGCACTCGATCCCGAACCTGGCCTCGCCCTCGGCCAGCCCGTCGAGCACCGCCTCCAGCGGCATCTCCGGCTCCCCCACCCGCTCACCGTGGGAGGCGGCGGTGAAGGTCACCTCCACGTAGCGGGTGCCCTGGGCGGCCTCGTCCTCGCAGAACTCCACCGCGATCCGCCGGAAGTGCTCGGCCGTGCGCAGCAGCGAGCGCACCCGCGCCCGCTCGTCGGCGAACTCCCTGAAGGTCCCGAACATCTCCGCCCGCTCTGACGTGCCGCCCAGCTCGCGCACGGTCTCGGGCCGTACGGTGCTCTCCAGGTGAACGTGCAGGTGGGCCTTGGGCAGCGTCCGTACGTCTCTCACTCCCGACACATTAAAGGGCGGGCCCCGCCGTATGCATTCGGATATTCACCGAAACCTCCGGAGGAAGCCCGGTCCTTCAGGGCCGGGAGGGATCCGGACCCCCTGCGAAGCAGGTCAGCTGAGTTTGGTGACGCGGATCTTCGACTGCTTGTGCGGTCCCTGCTCCCAGTCCGCCATGAACGTCGCCCGCAGCCCGTGCCTGCCGGCCAGGGCCACGAGCGTCTCGGTGCGGTAGTAGAAGTCCTCCCGCAGCACCTGGTGCTCCCTTCCCTCGGTCCGGTCGAAGGTGAAGTCGAACCACGCGTCCGGCTTCATGACCCGCCCCACGTGAGCGAAGCATTCCTCGATGACGTGCAGCGGCGAGTGGGAGAACACGCTGTGCGCGTGCACGACGTCGAAGTGCTCGTCGGGCAGGAACGCGAACCGCAGATCGCGTACGGGCGTGAGATGGGGCAGCTTGTCGTGCAGCCCGTGCTGGACGATCGTGTCCTGGGCGGCCATGAGGATGTCGGGCGAGATGTCGATGCCGTAGTAGTTTCCGGCGTGCAGGTAGTCGATGAACAGCCGCCCGGCACGCAGGTTGCCGCACCCGATCTCCAGCATCCGGCATTCCGGCTTGAGCCCGTGCCCGACCAGGTAGTCGAACTGCATGCGGCCCAGCGCCAGCCACCGTTTGTGGTTGTGCGAGCCGACCGCGCCCTCGGGATCGCGCGCGGTGTCGGACTTCATGACGGCACGGTAGTAGGAGATGTGGTCACGCGTACGCAGCCGGTACCACGTGTCGCGTGCCAGCCGCCGGAGGTGGGGCGCGATCTTGTCCGGGTGCTTGACCGCGTAGCCGACCTGGTGGACGAGGCTCGAACGGGAGCGTTTCACGTCTGGGAATCTAGGCATCGCCTGGGGCCCTCCACCCGCACTTGGCCACAGTCTTGAGTCTCCGTTTGCGCAGCCTTTCAGACTGGCGGGTCAGCTCAGGTAGTCGCGCAGGGCCAGGGAGCGGGACGGGTGGCGGAGCTTGGACATGGTCTTGGCCTCGATCTGCCGGATGCGCTCCCGGGTGACGCCGTAGACGCGGCCGATCTCGTCGAGCGTCCTCGGCTTGCCGTCGGCCAGGCCGTACCGCATGCTGATCACGCCCGCCTCGCGCTCGGACAGCTGGTCGAGCAGGGCGTGCAGCTGCTGCTGGAGCAGGGTGAAGGAGACCGCGTCCGCCGGGGAGACGGCCTCGGTGTCCTCGATGAGGTCGCCGAACTCGCTGTCGCCTTCCTCGCCCAGCGGCATGCTCAGGGAGATCGGCTCGCGGCCGTAGCCCTGGACCTCGATGACCCTGTCGACGTCGAGCTCGGTCTCCTTGGCGATCTCCTCCGGCGTGGGCTCGCGGCCGAGGTCGCTCTGCAGCCGGCGCTCCATCCGCGCCACCTTGTTGATGAGCTCCACCATGTGCACGGGGATGCGGATCGTCCGGGCCTGATCGGCCATGGCCCTGGTGATGGCCTGCTTGATCCACCACGTCGCGTACGTGGAGAACTTGTAGCCGAGCCGGTAGTCGAACTTCTCGATCGTCCGGATCAGCCCCAGGTTGCCCTCCTGGATCAGGTCGAGGAAGAGCATGCCGCGGCCGGTGTAGCGCTTGGCGATGGAGACGACCAGCCGCAGGTTGGCCTCCAGCATGCGGCGCTTGGCCAGCTCACCGTCGTCGGCGATCCACTCCAGATCGGCGCGCAGCTCGGCGGGCAGGCACGGCTCGGTGTCGAGCCGCTCCCTGGCGAACAGGCCGGCCTCGATGCGCTTGGCCAGCTCGATCTCCTGCTCGGCGGTGAGCAGCGGCACGCGCCCGATCTCCTTCAGGTATGCCTTGACCGAGTCGGCACCGACGGCCGTGCCACCGTCGGCGACGTTGTCGTCGAGTTCGAGAACCTCTGCTGCTTCGGACAAAACACTCTCCTCGCTCGCTTTGGACACACGACGTATGAACGTGGGCCGGACCTAAACCATGGAGACTCGGGCCATCGCCACCTTGGGTCTGTTTCGAGGGACGGAAAACACGGGAGACCAGGTGGGCCTCCCCTGACCACGCTACCCAACAGTTCCTAGAACGTGACTTCGACGGGGATGGCGATTCGCCGCAACGACGATTACGCCGCCCGCCGACCCACCACGCTCACCGCGTCCATCAGCGGGGTAACGACTCCACGTAATCGGCTGCCTCGGTCATCAGGCGGCGCCAGACGGCCTCGTCCGCCACCGGCAGCGCCACCCACTCCCGCATCCGCCGCGCCCCCATCACCATCGCCTCGGCCGTGCCCTCCCCCACCAGCTCCCCCGCCCGAGCGGCCGGGAGCTTGAGCACCACGCCACCCTTGGCTTTGGAGAAGAACGCGTAAACCTTGCCGTTGACCTTGAGGCCCTCGGCGTGGAACATGCGCCCCAGGCTCACCTCGGGCCGGGCGAGGTGCTCCATGATCAGGTCGTCGTAGAGCTCCTGGGCGGTAGCCATGTGATGCTCCCTTCCTCGACACCCCCGAACGCCATCAGGCGCGCCCCCTCTACCGCCAGCTCCTCCGTCACGCCGTCGGACAGCGGGTGGAAGGGCTCGATCGTCAGCACGCCGTTCTTAAGGTCCCACATGCCACCGACAGTTCCGTCGACGAGGAAGGTGGGGTAGATGACGGCTCCCACGCAGATCGCCTTGCGCTGCTCGGGGGTCATCAGGCGGCCGCGGTCGTGGAAGGCGACGATGAGGTTGTCGAACCAGGGCAGGAAGCGTACGGGAGCGGGCACGTCCTCGGCGGTGAGCGGAGCATCAGGCAGGTCATAAAGGACACGGCCCTCGGTGTCATGAAATTTCCGTAAAAACGGCATCGACTCCACCACGGATCGCAGCCGCGTCAACCCCGACCACATCTGCACGTCCATGACGCTCGCCGGCCCGAACGCCGCCAGGTACCGCACCACCAGCCGCTCCACGGACGGCGACGCCTCCAGCGGCCGCCCGAGCCACTCCTCGGCCAGCGTGAACGGCGTGGCCCCGCCCGTGCCCCAGATGCCGTTCGGCGGCGTGTGCACGACCGGCACCAGCGCCTGCGCCGACCACGCCAGCGCCGTCGGATCCACCGAGGGCCACCGCTCGCGCAGCAGGTCGCGCAGCTGCGGCCGGGTGAGCGTACGCCCGGCCAGGTGCTTGCGGGCGAGCCCGGTCAGCTCGTCCAGGTCGACGTCCCGCATCACCCGCCCGAACGCCGCCTGCCTGCTACGTGCGAGCACCACCTGCACCAGCGGCCGGATCCACAGGTAATCCTCGGCCGGCGCCAGATGCTGGGTCCCGCGCAGCAACGACCCCCGCACCACCTGCTTCCCGTACAGCAGCGCGGACAGGTCGGACTGGGTGAAGGAGGCCAGCCGCGACCACAGCCCGATGTACGGCGCGTCGATCTCCTGTCCCTGCACGGCGACCAGGCGCTCGATGGCCGCCAGCGGGGACAGCGGCGAGCGGCGGAGCAGGAGCTGGCGGTCGAGGGTGGTACGGGCGAGGACCCGGCGGTTGAGGATCATGCGAGCAGCGTACGAACCAATGCGGCAAGAAAGCTTCCGCATTGCGCGGCTCATCGAGACCGGTCAGGCCCCGTCCACGACCTCGAGGGACGGGGCCGCGTCGGGCTCGGCGAAGGCCAGCAACCGCAGCCCCTCCTCCTCGAGCAGGGCCGGCGAGGTCGAGGTGAACGGGCTGATGAGCAGCTTGGCCCGCTTCCCCGTGCGCTTGATCTGCCACGTCCCGGCCGCGAAGCCGTCCACCAGGTAGACCGCCTTGATCCGGAGGTTCTTGGTGGCGACCAGGCCCTTGTACTCCTCGGCCAGCACGCGGGTCCGGTCGGCGTGGCCCAGGATCAGCGTGTCGAAGTCGGGCAGGAACCGCACGGGCGCGGGCACGTCGCCGCCCGGCCTGGGCGCTCCCGGCAGGTCGTACAGCTCCCTGCCTGTGAAGTCCGTGAGCCTTTCCAGGTCCATGCCGGACATGATCCGCTTGAGGCCGCCCAGCCCGGACCAGGTCTGCACGTCGGCGGGCGTGGCCGGGCCGAACGCGGCGAGGTAGCGCTCGATCAGCGTCTCCACGCCGGCGGGTTCCAGGTCGATGCCGGGCAGGCCGAAGGCGGACTCGCGCGGGAAGCTCCACCGGTCCTCGGTCGGCACCATGATCAGCGGGGTGAGCATGCGTACGGCGTACCCGAGCGCCCGGTCGTACGCGCCGGGGAACTCCTCCAGCAGCCGGGGCCGCAGCTCGTTGAAGGTCATCGGCCCCGCCGCCAGCAGCCGGTCGGCGGCGGCCACGACGGCGTCGAAGTCGATCCCCTCGAAGCGACGGGCCGCGGCCGCCAGCACGGGCGCCACCACCGGCCGGAACGCGGCGAAGTCCGCGGCCGTCACCAGGTGCAGCGTGGCCCGCCACATGGTGGCCCGCACGAGCGTGCGCGCGTGCAGCGCCGCGTGCAGGTCGTCACGCGCGAAGCCCGCCAGCCTGGACCACACGCCGAGGTACGCGGGCCGCGGCTCCTGCGCCTGCAGCCCCACCAGCCGGTGCACGACGTCCGCCACGTCACCCTTGTGCCGGTCGAGAAGGTGCTGGCGGGCCAAAGTGGCCCGGTTGAGGTCTCTGAGGGTGAGCATTTACATATCATGCCTTTCCCCACCGAATCGGTACGTTCGTCCTACCCGGCGCTGGCCGACGGCTTCGCCTACCTCGACGGCGCGGCCGGCACCCAGACCCCTCAATCGGTGCTGGACGCCATCTCCGCCGCCTACCGGACTGGCATCGGCAACGTCGGCGGGGCCTTCCCCGCCAGCCACCGCTCCGACGCCATCGTGGCGGGCTGCCGCGCCGCCGTGGCCGACCTGGTCGGCGGCCACCCGGACGGCGTGATATTCGGCCCGAACATGACCACCCTGACGTACCGGCTGGCCAGGGCCATCGCGGGCCCGGGCGACGAGGTGGTCGTCTCCAGGCTCGACCACGACGCGAACGTGCGCCCGTGGACGCAGACCGGGGCCACCGTCCGCTGGGCCGAGGTGGACCCGGTCACCGGGGAGCTGCCGGTCGAGCAGTACGCGGAGCTGATCGGCGAGCGTACCCGGGTGGTCGCGGTGACGGCGGCCAGCAACATCCTCGGCACCCGACCCGACGTGCCCGCCATCGCGGAGCTGGCGCACCGGGCGGGCGCGCTGATGTACGTGGACGGCGTGCACGCCACCCCGCACGGTCCGGTGGACATGCGCGCGCTCGGCGCCGACTTCTACGCCACGAGCGCCTACAAGTGGTCGGGGCCGCACATCGGCGCGGTCGTGGCCGATCCGGCGCTGCTGGAGACGATCAGGCCAGACAAGCTGGCCTCCTCCCCTGACACGGTGCCGGAGCGGTTCGAGACGGGGACGGCGGCCTTCGCCGACCTGGCCGGGGTGACGGCGGCGGTGTACCACCTGGCCGCCATGGTGCCCGGCACGGGCACCCGTCGCGAGCGCCTGCTGGCCTCGATGGCCGCGGTGGAGGAGCACGAGCTGGGGCTGTTCGCGGTGCTGATCGAAGGGCTGGAGACGATGCCGCACGTCACGGTGTACGGCAAGCCGGCCAGGCGGACCGCCACGGCCTACTTCAACGTGGCCGGGCGCACCCCGCGCCAGGTGGCCGAGCACCTGGCCGGGCTGGGGGTGAATGTCTGGAACGGCCACAACTACGCCTGGGAGCTGACCGGCGCGCTCGGCATCCGCCACTCGGGCGGTGCGGTCCGAGCGGGACTGGTCCACTACAACGACCGCTCCGACGTGGACCGGCTGCTCGACGGGGTGGCCCAATTGGCCTGAGCAAGGTGGGACCCCACCCGGCGGCGGCTGGGTGGGGTCCCGTTCAGGGCCACACCCGGCGGCGGCAGGGTGGGGCCCCGTCTAGGGGCGGGAGGTTACCTGGGCGCGGTGCAGCTGTTGAAGCCCGAGTTGTAACCGTCCGAGAAGCCCATCTGGTAGTCGTTGCTACCTGTGAACTTGAGGTTGTACGGCTTGTTGGCCGAGCAGGCGGCTCGACCCTCGATGTAACCGGTCTCCCTACCCCGGTCGTACTGCCGCTGCCGCTGCCGCTCCCGCGGGGGCTGGCTCACGTGCGTGCTCGTCTGCGCGCCGATCACAGTCGTCTCTGCGAGGGTCTGCGCGGCCGAGGCCGGTGAGGCCGCGACCGGTGTGAGTGCGACAGCGGTGATAAGCGCTGGACCAGCCAGCATCAGGCTCTTCTTGATGCGCATCCTGGTCTCCCTTCCGGTCACCACCCAGACTGGCCGGGCCCGTGTCACCACGCCGTGATGGCGGCGTGACGGTGGCGTCACCGGGGCCCGCTCAGCGGCCGCGCGCCGGCCGCAGACCCGCGACCAGGTCGCACAATCGGGGAGTCGGCTGGAGGCCGAGCTCGGTGTGGAGATTTCGCTGGTAGAGCTGGAAGTGGCGCAGAGCCTCCGCCTGGTTACCCTCCGCGAGATGGGCCTCGATGAGCGCGGCGCACGCGCTTTCCCGCAGGGGCTCGGCGTGCGCGGCCACGTTCGCGGCCGTCACCGCCTCGGCGAACCGCCCCTGCCGGACGAAGATCCCCGACAGCGCCTCCAGTGCGTGCAGCCGCAACTGGTGCCACTCGTCCGCGGCGGCGAGGACCCATTCCTCGTACCAGCCGGGCAGCAGGCCGTCGGACAGCACCTCGACGGACTGCGCGCTGACCTCGGGCTCCCCGAGCTCGGCGGCGGGGTCGAGCAGGCGCTGCGCCAGCGATCGGGCCTCTTCGAAGTCCACGCCGGTCTCCGCGCACAGCCCTATCTCGCTCGCTCCGACCTCGAGCATCCGCCGTCCGGCGTCGTCGAGGCGGGCCAGCGCGGAACGCAGGTTGGCCTGCGCGCGCTTCTCCGGCGCGTCGGGCCAGAGCGTGGTCGCCATCATGCTCCGGGGAACCGTCCTGCGGCTGATGGCGAGGAACGCGAGCAGGCGTTCTGACCCGCTGGAGACCGCGAGCTGCTCGCCTCCGGCCAGCAGCCGGAAGCCGCCCAGAAGCGTCAGACGAAAAGGTCGCTCCACCATCTTCCGGTCCCCTCGTGGTGCGGGATCAGTCGGGGAGCCGTTCTTCACTTACCCTCCGTCCGCCGGAATGAACGGCGGCCCTCCGGTGCCTGCGGCGATCCGCACGACCGCGCGAGTGGGACCTCGGCATTGTTTGCCTGCCCGACAAGGGCTGCCAAACAATCTGGCCGCCACGATCCTGCTGGCACAGGCCGCCGGTGGGAGCGGTCCGCGACGCCGCCTGCGACCACCGCCGCACCCACATCGTCGGATACTTCCTGATCGCCGGAGAGGCGGTTCGGAGTGATCATGTAGTTGACGGCTGGATGGTGATTGTGATCATCTCGACGGCCCATAGGCCGGAGGCAGGGCCCCCTGATCCGTCGGTGGCCGGGTCGGCGGCGGAGTTCGTGGTGAAACTGCGCGAGCTCAAAGCGTGGGCGGGGCTGACCTATCGGGACCTGGAAGCGCGTGCCCGGGCTGCGGGTGATTCCCTGCCGTACACCACGCTGTCGTCGGCTCTGGGCCGCAAGACCTTGCCGCGGGAGCGGCTGGTTACGGCGTTTGTCCGGGCGTGCGGCATCGATCAACAATCGACTTCAGTATGGGTGGCGGCGCTGCGTCGCCTGTCGATGGAGGCCGCTGCGCCGCGCGCCGGGCGGGTGTCGTGGCCTGCCGCGCGGGAAGATGAGCGGTCGGCAGGCGCACACGGACGGCTGGGGCAGGGCGCTGTCAATCGCCTCAGGGCGGTGACCGGCGTGTTTCAGTCGATAGGTGACAGGTACGGCGGGCATGCCGTCGTCGATCAGATGCTGAGCAATCATGAGCGCGCCAGCCGTTTTCTCACCACCGGGAATGGCTCTCTGGATGATCGCCGGCGGCTCCTTGCCGCTCTGGCTTTTGACGCCGCAGGCACCGCGTTCAGCTGCTTTGATGCCGGACGATTGCCGGCCGCGCTGCGATTGTATGAGCGAGCCCTGGAACTGGCCGAGAGCGCGGGCTCGGTCGATGTACAGGTTTGTGCCCTGATGGATCTGGCGTTCGTCCCGGTCCGCTTCGATGCCACGGCCGGCGATCTACGCCACGCGGCGCAGGCGGCCGAGCGCGCCTGCCAGCTCGCCGAGGGTCTCGGATCCGCACGGGTCCGGGCCGCCTGCGCGGCCCGGGAAGCTTACGCGAGCGCCCGGCTTCACGATCGGCGTGGTTTCGAGCGGGCGATGGGCCGCGCCGTGACCGCGCTGGAGCGCGGGTACGACGACAATGACCCGCCCTGGCTCATGTGGTTCACCGAGTCCACCATGCATTGCACCCTCTCCGAGGGATGGGCTGCCCTCGGCGAACACGACAAGGCCCTCGATCATGCCGAGCGGGCTGTGGGTGTTGCGGACGCTCACCATGATGCCCACTACGTGCGCTGCGCCACTTGGCGCTGGCTCGAGCTGGCGCTTGCCCGCGTCGCCGCAGGGGAACCGGATCAGGGTTGCCACGATGCGCTCACCGGACTCCGACTCAGCCGGCCGGTCATCCTGTCTGAACTGAACGTGCGATTGGCCGCTCAGTTCGCCACGGCCATCAGCGGCTTCCGCACGCGCACCACCCGGGATTTCCTCGCTCAGCACCATCACATTGCCGGCCCATGGACATAAGCATGCGACAGAACTGACTGGAACTCCAGGAGCACGCCATCCGCAACGCCTCCGGCGCACGGAACGTGCAACTCCCCACTTTTTCGTACAAGTTCGTACAGCATAAATCCTTGACTCAATGCGATGGACCAGCAAACAATGTTCGTGATCCACTCAGGCCATATTCGCTTCAGTCCGGCGAATTGATTAGCGGCCGTCGCGGACAAGGAGTGGCAGTGGGCTACGTTGTCGTAGGTTGCCAATTGCTGATCGGCCTGGTATTCCTCGTCGCTTCCGTGAGTAAGCTGCGCAGCGGCAGAGCGTTCGCCGAATTCAACGATGTTCTCCTGGAGGTGCGAGCCCTGACGCCTGCCTGGGTACGGCCGGTCGCGTTGTCATTGACGCTGAGCGAACTGGCTGTTGCCGCGCTCCTCATTGTTCCGTTCATCACAGGATTGCCCGAAGGAGCACGATGGCACCTGGCGGCCGGCGGCGGTTTTGCCATTGCCGTGGCACTGTTAATTGCCTTTACCGCATATATTTTCACGGCGTTGCGACGCGAAGTGCGGGCCTCTTGCCGGTGTTTCGCCCTCAGCTCGGCACCGCTCGGTGTGCCCCATATGGTGCGCAACGGCCTGCTCGCCGCGGCAGCCCTCACAGGACTGCTCGCACCGAGGTCCCCGGATGCACTCGATCCGGCAGGGCTTGTGGTCACCGCGACGGTGAGCGTGGTCCTCGCCGTGCTCGTGATGGTTTTCGACGAGATCGTGTCATTGTTCGCGCCGGCCGGCCTCGCCGCCCGGGGCGTGCCGCCGACCAACTGAGGAGGATGGAGATGCCCTACGTCGTCGCCGCAACAGTGGCGGTCGGTCTGTTGTGTTTCATCGATCTGGTGCTCACCGTCGGCGTCATCAGGCGCTTGCGGGAGCATACCCAGCTGCTCGCCCAGGGCGCGGGAGCGCCGATTCCCTTCAAGGACATGACCCTGCCGGTGGGGGCGTCTCCACCGCCCTACTCGGCGTTGACCATTGACGGCCGGCACGTGTCTCTGAGTGCTCAACGCGGACCCACCGTGGTCGGATTCTTCATGCCAGGGTGCGACGCATGCGAGGAAGAGATTCCCGAATATCTCCGCTATGCCGCCGAATTGCCGGACGGCCAGGCCGACGTTTGGGCCTTCGTCATCGCCGACGAGGACGACGAGGCGGCGGAGGTGAAGGCTCAGCAGCTGGCAACGGGTGCGCGAGTCATCCGGGAGACCGACAAAGGCCCGGCGACGGCGGCATTCGCCGTACGCGCCTTCCCCGCCTTCTGCGTGGTGAGCGAGGATCGTGCCGTCACGGCCACGGCGGGAAGGGTCGCCGACCTGCCGAAGCCTTCCGGCGGACCAGCCGATAACCGCCGCCACGCCACCACCGGCCTCTAGCAGCGCACCGGATTCCGTCATGCTGACTCAGGCGATCATTACCGCGGCAGGCACCGGCCTCCTCCTGATTCTCGCCGTGATGACGCTACGAGCCCGGTTCGTGATCGTCACGGTCGATGGTGACAGCATGGCCCCCCTCCTCCGCCCGGGCGACCAGCTCGTCGTCCGCAGGAGGGGCTTGGACCGGATCCGCGCCGGAGACATCGTCGTCCTTGAACCGCCTGACTCACGCGGGGGCGCCGGCCGATCCGAGTCCGTGGGCCTGCGGGGACGGCATTGGGTCATCAAGCGAGCCGCAGCGCTGCCCGGAGAACCGGTGCCGGAGGGGCTGACCTATGCCCCCGACGTGCCCCGGGAAGCCATCGTGCCCGCCGGCCGGCTTTTCGTCCTCGGGGACAACCCGATCAACAGCATCGACTCACGCGCCTACGGAAGCGTACCGGGCCGCGACGTCCTGGGAGTCGTCATACACGTCCGGGCCTTTCGCCGAGAACGATCGAACGCCGCCTCACGTACCCGTCCATAGCGATGCGTGAACGCGCCCGTACGACCCTTGCCGCAATCCAGTGTCACCTACGAAAAGGAAGGAGTGGAATGGTAAGAGTAATCGCCTCCCTAGGCGATCGACTGCTCGGACTTCTCGTCCCGAAGGTCGTCGGCCAGGCCGCCGCATGCAACTCCGCCAATTGCGACAGAGGTGTCGGAGCATGCTGCGGCGGCAAGCGGACGAGAACGTGCTGCTACCAGAGCGGGCACGACGTCTGGTGCTACTGCGGCTGCCGAACCGGCTGCTGGGACTGCGCAATCGGCTGCTGACGAACCAGGCCGATGCGTGAACGCGCCCGTACGACCCTTGCCGCAATCTGGTGTCACCTACGAAAAGGAAGGAGTGGAATGGTAAGAGTAATCGCCTCCCTGGGCGACCGACTGCTCGGACTTCTCGTCCCGAAGGTCGTCGGCCAGGCCGCCTCATGCACCTCCGCCAATTGCGACAGAGGTATCGGAGGATGCTGCGCCAAGCGGAAGAGAAGGTGCTGCTACAAGAGCGGGCAGGACGTCTGGTGCTACTGCGGCTGCCAGGTCTTCGGCGACGACTGCACATCCGCCTGACGAGCAACCAGGCCCGATGTTGACGCCCAAGCCGGGGCAGCTCTCGGCAGAGTATGCCCCGGCCTCCTCTTGGACCATCATGATTCGCATAGCCGTTGTCGCAGCAGGCCTGGCTTCCCGGGCCGCGCTGTTTCACCTGACGCTGTATGGGCTGCTCGTCGTCATCATGGCCGCCGTCCCGGTCGCCACCGCCTGGCTGATCAAACTCATCCTGGACCGGCTTGGCGGGTCGGTGTTCGGCCCGGGCCTCTACTGGCTAGGAGCCGGCCTCGCGATCATCGGATTGATCACCGCACTGCTGCCGAAGGCGGTTCAGTATCTCCGGGGAGAGATGGAGCGCAGGACCGCCCTGCTGGCTCAGGACCGGCTCTACACCGCGGTCGGGGGGTTTCCCGGTCTCGGACGATTCGAGGATCCGCGCTTTCTCGACCGGCTGCGGCTCGCTGAACAAGCCGCCGCCAGAACCTCTGGCCAGTTGTTCGACGGCCTGCTCGGAGTCACCGCCGGAGCTCTGACGACCGGTGGATTCATCGCCTCTCTTGCCGTGCTGGACCCAGCCGTCACCGGCGCACTACTCCTCTCCATGATCCCGATTCTGCTCGCCGAGATCTCGCTCAGCCGGAGCCGGGCGAGGATGTTGTGGTCGGTGAGTCCCACCGAGCGACGGGAACTGTTCTACGGCTGGTTGCTGAGCAACGTTGACGCGGCCAAGGAAGTCCGGTTGTTCGGGGCCGGCACATTTCTGCGGAAGCGAATGCTGGCCGAACGGCAGGCGGCGAATGCGGCGAAACGCCGTATGGATCGGCGGGAACTCGTCATCCAGAGCACGTTGAGCTGGCTCAGCGCCACGGTCGCGGGCGGAGGCTTGCTTCTGGCCATCCACGCAGCCGGCCAGGGGAAGCTGACAGCAGGCGACATCGCGCTGTTCATCGCCGCGGTGGCCGGCACCCAGGCATCCTTGACGAACATAGTTTCCGAGATCGCTACGGCACACCATGCCTTGCTGCTGTTCGGCTATTACCGAGACATCGTCAGCACGGAACCGGACCTCAAGTCTCCTGCCCAGCCTCTGCCGCTGCCTGTTCTCAGCCAAGGCATCAGGTTCCGTGACGTCTGGTTTCGCTACAGCCCGGATCATCCCTGGGCGCTGCGCGGCGTCGACCTGTTCGTTCCACACGGCCGGGCAATCGGGCTGGTGGGACCCAATGGAGCGGGTAAGAGCACCTTGGTCAAGCTGCTGTGTCGCTTCTACGATCCCGAACGAGGCGTAATCCTTTGGGACGGAGTCGACATCCGTGATGTTCCGGTGGACGAACTGCGCACCCG
This sequence comes from Nonomuraea sp. B19D2, assembly GCF_040137845.1. NCBI lineage: Bacteria > Bacillati > Actinomycetota > Actinomycetes > Streptosporangiales > Streptosporangiaceae > Nonomuraea > Nonomuraea sp. B19D2. The sequence goes on from NZ_JBEFAK010000005.1 coordinate 68,440, forward strand.
GATCTGCGCCGTCTTCCAGGACTACATGTGCTACGACCTGACTGCCGCCGAGAACATCGCCATCGGCGACGTCCGGGCACTGGGCGATCGACCCAGCATCGAGCAGGCGGCGCGGAACGCCGGCATCCACCGCCGGCTCGCCGAGCTGCCCCACAGCTACGACACCATGTTGAGCCGCACCCATCTCAGCGCCTTGGAAAACGCCGAAACCGGAGTGCTGCTGTCCGAAGGGCAGTGGCAGCGGCTGGCACTCGCCCGCGGGCTTCTACGGGAAGGACGCGAGCTGATGATCCTGGATGAGCCGAGTTCCGGCTTGGACGCCGAGGCAGAGCATGAGATCCACATCCAGCTACGTGAGCACCGGCACGGCCAGACCAGCCTGCTGATCTCCCATCGCCTGGGAACGATCCGCACCGCCGATCACATCGTGGTGCTGGCCGACGGAAGGGTTGCAGAAGAGGGCACACACGAGCAGCTCATGGCGTCAGGTGGCATGTACGAGCGACTGTTCAGTCTGCAGGCCGAGGGCTACCAGCCCGGCAATTCGGGCGAGACCGATGACGCGGAGTCCGACCTGCGGCAACAGCCGGTACCGCGGAACCGGTCTACCACCATGTGATGTCGCGCGGTGATGGTGACGCTGCCGGTGGCGTTCGGAAGCGCGAGGGCGCCCGCGGTCCAGGTCGGCGTGGTCGTGCCGTCGGCGTTGCGGGTCTACGAGGCGCCGCCACAGCCACCTCGGCAAACGCTCAGGCCTGATCGCGGTGCCGGTCGACTACTCGGCGAGCCTGGAGCTGACCGACAAGCTGGGCGAGCTCACCGGCCCCTTCTGATCGGGTTCAAAGGCTCAGCGCCACGATCCCCGCGCCGAGGATGAAGTCGAGGACCATGCAGAACTCCGCCAGCGACCGCGCCACGACCTGCTTGGCCCGCCAGACAAGCACGTCCTGTACGGCGTGGCCGATCAGCGCCGCCGCGACCAGGAAGCCGCCGGCCTGGGGCGACAGGGTCAGCGCGAGCACGGCCGCCCCGCCGAAGACCAGCATGGCCGGGACCTGCGCCGCCGTCAGCAACGGCTGGCGCAACAGCCCGCCCGCCAGTCCGAGGACGATGAGGGAGATCGCGCCGCCGATCAGGCCGGGCCAGGGATCGATGCCGAGCTTGTCCAGCACCACCCACGCCACGGTGCTGACGATGAACAGGGCCCAGACCGTGCCGGGCTTGCCGAGCACCGCCGTACCGAGGTAGATGAGCGCTGCCAGGAAGACGACGAACCCCAGGCTGCGGCCGTCCTCGAAGTCCAGGAGGCTTAAGGTGGCGAAGCCCAGCCCGAGCAGGGTGGGCCAGCGATGGGCGATGGCCGGCAGCGTGCGGGAAGGCGCAGAAGATCGGGTCATGCGCCAAGTGTCGCCGGTGGGCCACCGGCGACACAGATCTCGCGCGCTCGAGGTCCGGATTCTTGGTGACCAGGTCCCGAAAGGCACGGCGGCTCGGCGGCGGTGCGGGCCGTAAGATCGGCGAGGTGAGCCTGCCCGCCGTCCCCGAGGTGCTGGCGCCGCCGGTCGAGCCGGCGCGCGACCCCTACCACGTCTATCTCGACTCGCTCACCAGCCCCGAGTCGCGCCGCACGATGCGCGGCTGCCTCGACCGGCTGGCCCGGCTGCTCACCGGCGACGAGAGCGCCACGGGCGCGGGCCAGCCGTGGCATTTGCTGCGGTACGAGCACACGGTCCGCATCCGTACGATGCTCACGGACCAGGGCTGGTCGGCGGCCTACGTGAACAAGCACCTGGTGGCGCTGCGGCGCGTGTTGAAGGAGGCGTGGCGGCTGGGCCAGACCAGCGCCGAGGACTTCGCCCGCGCCTCCGACCTGGCCCCGGTACGCCAGAGCCGCCTGCCCATCGGGCACCACGTGCCGCCCGAGGTGGTCGGGGCGGCCCTGTCAGCCTGTGACGACTCGCCGGCGGGAGTGCGGGACGCGGCGCTGATCGCCGTCCTCTACTCCACCGGCTGCCGGCGCGCCGAGCTCGGGGGCCTGTCGCTGGCCGACTACGACCCGGGCAGCCGGTCGCTGCGGGTGCGCGGCAAGCGCGACAAGGAGCGCCTCGTCTATCTCACCGCCGACGCGATCGGGCTGGTGGAGCGGTGGCTGGCGATCCGGGGGAACTCGCCTGGGGCGCTGTTCAGCCCGATCAGCAAGGTGGGCCGGCTGCGCATGCGCGACGGGCGGCCTGTGGGGCTGACCGGGCAGGGCATCGCCGACATCCTGGCCCGCCGCCTGGCCGAGGCGGGGGCGTCCCGGCGTACCGCGCACGACTTCCGGCGCACGTTCATCGGCGAGCTGCTGGACGCCGGGGTGGACCTGGCCACGGCCCAAGCCCTGGTCGGCCACTCCTCCCCCGCCACGACGGCCCGCTACGACCGCCGCCCGGAGAAGACGCGCCGCGACGCCGTCGACCGCCTCCGCCTTCCCGCCCCCCGCCCCCTGTCCTGAGGATCACACCCCTCGCGCGCCCGTCCCACCACCTGTCGGCTGAGGAGGCCAGGGGAGACAGTGCGCCTCCCCCGCCGTTGGCGGACGAGGTGGGCGGGCGGGTGGAGTCGTGGCGATCGGGCGGGGCGGGCGGTGGGTCAGCCGGCGAGGTGGGGAAGCACGCCGGTGTTGTGGAGACGGTCGCGGGCGGCGGCGATGGCCTCGTCGGTCGTGGCGAACACCTGCCCCGCCCGGTCGAGCCGGGCCAGCACCCCGAGGGCCTGCAGCGGCTGGTGGTGGCGGTCCGGGATGCCCGAGACGTACACGCTGATGCCGCGCCGCTCGAGCCGCTCGATCGCGTTCCCCAGGACCAGCGCGCCGCTGGCGTCGATGGTGGTGACGCGGGACATGCGCAGCACCACCACGGACACGTCCGTCACCTCAGACAGCTCCATCAGCAACCGGTGGGCCGCGGCGAAGAACAGCGGCCCCGCCAGGCGGTAGGTGACGATGTGCTCGGCGAGCTGCGCGTGCTCGTCCTCCGTGTGATGGGGCTGCAGATCGTGGCGGAGCGGCTCCGCGTCGAGGCGCGCGTTGCGTGCCATGGCGCGCAGGGCGAGCGCCCCCGCCACCACCAGGCCGAGGATGACGGCGAGCACCGTGTCGAGCGTCAGCGTGGCGACGGCCGTCAGCACCAGCACCGCGGCGTCGCCCCGGGTGGACCTGAACATGCCCCTGACCGTGTCGACCTCCACCATGCGCACCGACGTGGCCAGCAGCACCCCGGCCAGCGCGGCCAGCGGGATCTTGGCGACCAGCCCGGCCGCGGTGTAGACGATCGCGGCCAGGATCGCCGCGTGGGCCAGCGCGGCCAGCCGGGACTGGGCGCCGGAGCGGACGTTCACCGCGGTGCGCACGATGGCGCCCGTGCCGGGCATGCCGCCGAACAGCGGGGTGACGAGGTTGGCCACGCCCTGACCGAACAGCTCCCTGTCGGGGTCGTGCCGGTGCCCGCTGCTCAGCCCGTCGGCGACGGAGGCCGACAGCAGCGACTCCAGCGCGGCCAGGGCGGCCACCGCGACGGCCGGGGCGATCAGGGCGGGCAGCGCGCCCGGGTCCAGGAACCCCAGCGACGGCGCGGGCAGGCCGGCCGGCAGGTCGCCGATCCTGGCCAGCGGCAGCCCGGTCAGCTCGGCGACCACGGTGACGACGGCCACGGCGAGCAGCGCGAAGGGCAGGCTCGGCCGCACGCGCGCGGCCAGCAGCACCGCCGCGGCCACCGCCACGGCGACGAGCATGGCCCACCAGTGCGGCCGGCCGAGGAAGTCGAGGACGGCGTGCCAGGCCACGATCGCGACCTTGTGGCTGTCCTCCGGCTCGACGCCGAGCGCGTGGGGCACCTGCTGCAGGCCGATCACGCAGGCGATGCCGACGGTGAACCCCGCCACGACCGGGGCGGGGACCAGGGCCATGCAGCGGCCGGCGCCCGTCAGCGCGAGCATGACGAGCAGCAGCCCGGCCAGCACGCCGACGGTGAGGACACCGGTGGCGCCGTGGGTGTCCATGATCGGCATGAGCATCACCGTCATGGCGCCGCTCGTGCCCGACACCTGCAGGTCGGAGCCGCCGAACAGGGCCGCCAGCGACCCGGCGACCACGGCCGTGGCCAGCCCGGACGCGGCGCCGAGCCCCGAGGACACGCCGAACCCGAGGGCCAGCGGCAGTGCGACGACCGCCACCGTGAGCCCGGCGAGCAGATCCTGGCGGGGACGGCGGCACATGGCGGCCAGCGCCGCGCGCTCCGGCAGCACGGCCCGCAGCCGCCCCCAGGCGAAGGTCAGCGTGCCCGTCACGTTACGTCACCTCTTGGTGCCAGTCTGTGACCGGCCATGAGCGTGAAGCGTCGTCTCACTGTCACTCCCTTGAGTAAAGCCCGCCCCGCAATGCCCCAAATTGCAGCTTTCTGCAATTGGTCAAGCGGTTGTCACCGTATGAATTACACCCCTTCTCAGCTGCCTAAACGGGATGTTCGCGAGGCGAGAAACGGGAAGTTCACGCGCCGGCGGAAAGGAGCGAGAAGGCACGCTCGGCCGCCCGCACCGCCTCCTGCTCCACCTCCGCCAGCGGCCGCCCCTCCGCCAGCAGGTCCACGTTGCGCCGGGCCAGCACCCGCTGGGCGGCCAGCACCTGCCCGGCGACCAGATCGGCAGTCAGGTCGTCGGTCGTCTCCGCGAGCGCCTCGGCCAGGGCCCGCTCGTCCAGCGACATGTGCTGGAACAGCCGGGCGGCCAGGCTGGGCGTGGAGAACACCATCCGGTTGTAGGCCAGCACCTCCGGATCGTCACTGAGCCCCGTGACGGGGTCATGCCTGGCGAGCCCGTCGAGAAAGTGGCGGCGCAGCGCCTCCAGCGGCCGCTCCCCTGGCTCCCGCCGCCGCACGACGCGGGCGGCCTCGCCCTGATGGTCGGCGATCCGGTGCAGCACGAGGTCTTCCTTGGTCGGGAAGTACTTGAACAGCGTCGGCTTCGACACCCCCGCCGCCGCCGCGATCTCCGTCACGGGCACCTCGTCGAAGCCGCGCTCCAGGAAGAGCGTGATGGCCGCCGCCGAAATGGCCTCGTGGACGCGCTGCCGCTGGAGCTCTCGTAGTCCCGTCATGAGCACACCCTAGCAAAAGTGTTAACCTGGTTAATCTCTTAACCGAGTTAACACTTTGCGGGGAGGTGCGAGTGGGCACGCTCGACGACGAGAGGCAGTACGTCGAACGCTGCAAGGCCGGTCTGCGCAGGATGCTCGAAGGCGCGCGCGACAACGTGATCGTCGGTGAGACCGTGGCCGGCGACCGCTACAGCGCCGAGCGGCTGGGACGCCAACTCAAGAGCCTGGCCAAGGAGCTGAGCGAGGCGCCCGACGGGCCGCCGTTCTTCGGCCGGCTGGACTTCGGCCGGGGCTCGGCCGAGCACGGCGGGCGCGCGTACCACATCGGCAGACGGCACATCACCGGCGAGCACGGAGGCCCGCCCGTGGTGATCGACTGGCGTGCGCCGGTCGCGCGGGCGTTCTACCGGGCCAGCGCCCGCGACCCGCAGGGCGTCGCGGTGCGCCGCCGCTTCGGCTGGTCGGGGACGACGCTGACGAGCTTCGAGGACGAACGGCTCGAGCAGGGCGAGGAAGGCAGGTCGCGCATCCTGGCCGCCGAGATCGAACGCCCCCGCGTCGGCCCCATGCGCGACATCGTGGCCACCATCCAGCCGGAGCAGGACGACCTCGTACGCACCGGACTGGACGCCTCGATCTGCGTCCAGGGCGCGCCGGGCACCGGCAAGACGGCGGTCGGGCTGCACCGGGCGGCGTACCTGCTGTACGCGCACCGGCAGCGGCTCGAACGCTCCGGCGTGCTGGTGCTCGGCCCCAACCGGGCCTTTCTCGGCTACATCTCCGCCGTGCTGCCCGCGCTCGGCGAGATGGACGTCGAGCAGACCACTCTGGAGCGCCTGCTCGCCACCGTCCCCGTCACCGCCGTGGACAGCGAGGCCGCCGCGATGATCAAGCACGACGTCCGGATGGCGGAGGTCCTGCGCAAGGCCCTGTACGAGCGGATCAGCAAACCGGTGGAGCCGGTGGCGGTGCCCGACGGCTCCTACCGGTGGCGGGTGCCGGAGGACGAGCTGCGCCGCATCGTGGACGACACGCGCCGCGAGTCGCTGCCGTACGGGGTGGGCCGGGAGCGGGTCCTGGCCAGGGTGGTCTCCGCGATCCGCCGCCAGGCGGAGGCCAGGGGGCGGACGGCCGACGCGGCCTGGACCCGCAAGATCGCCCGCGGCGTCACCCCGTTCCTGGACGCCGTCTGGCCCGCCGTCAAACCGGAAGAGGTCCTGTACGGGGTCCTGCGGGGCGAGGCGGTCGCAGGGGTGCTGACGGACGCCGAGTGGGCGGCCATCACCTGGGCCAGGCCGCCCCGCAGCGTCAAGAGCGCCAAGTGGACGGCCGCCGATCTCGTGCTGCTCGACGAGATCGCCGGCCTCATCGAGCGCCCGCGCGGCTACGGCCACGTCATCCTCGACGAGGCCCAGGACCTGTCGCCCATGGAGTGCCGGGCCGTGGCCAGGCGCAGTGAGCACGGTTCGCTCACCGTGCTCGGCGACCTGGCCCAGGGCACCACGCCCTGGGCGGCCTCCTCGTGGCCGGAGCGCATGGCGCTGCTGGGCAAGCCGGCGGGCCAGGTCATCGCCCTGACCACCGGCTTCAGGGTGCCCGCTGCCGTGGTCGAGCTGGCCAACACCCTTCTGGCGGCGCTGGCCGTCCAGGTGCCCGCGACCCGCTCGTACCGCTCGGACGGCCGCCTGCGCGTCACCCACGTGACCGGGCTGGAGAAGGGAGTGGTGGCGGCGGCGCGCGAGGCGCTGGCGTTCGAGGGGTCGGTCGGGGTGATCGCGGCGGACGCCGACGTCGAGGCGCTCACGTCCGCACTCTGGGACGAGGGCATGGACGTGGACGGCCGCCTGAGCGTGCAGCCCGCCTCGCTGGTCAAGGGCCTGGAGTACGACCACGTGATCGTGGCCGAGCCCGCCGCCATCGCCGCGGCCGAGCGGCGCGGCCTGAACCGCCTGTACGTCGCACTCACCCGCGCCGTCTCCCGGCTGGACGTCGTACACGCCAGAGCTCTGCCGCCCCAGCTTTCCCGCCCGGCAGAAGCCAGTTGAATTCCCTACATATCCCGGTACGTCGGCTCGACAGGACGGGCGCCTTCGGTGTGTGATGTTGTTCACGTCTCGAGAGGAGCCCGTCAGTGACCTCTTCGCAGGATCCGTCCCAGGGCGACGACGCGCCGCACGCGCGCGACGAGCAGTGGCCGCAGCCGCCGCCATACCCGCCGCCGCCTCCCCAGAAGCAACCACCGAGCAACCAGGTCCTGTCGATCATCGGGTTCGTCTGCGCGGCGGTGGCCGTGCTGTTCATCCCGATCCTGTTCGGGCTGGCCGGCATCGTGCTCGGCGTCGTCGGCCACACGCGGGGCGAGCCCCTGGGCAAGTGGGCCGCCGTCGCCGCCGGCGTGGGGATGGTCCTGGGGATCGTGCTCGGCGCCATCATCGTGAGCAGCATGTCGACCTGACGTCGACCGCCTCGGGGCTGCCGCCCTGAGTTCAGTGCGCCCGGAGCCCGGGCCGCCGCATGGACGAGCCCGGGCACGGCGGGTTCCGGGGCCCGCCGGACACCTCAGGTGGCGGCGAGGTCGACCGTGGGAGACAGCCGGTTGACGTGCTCCTCCCCATGTATGAATGGGGAGGATTCTCATGGCCGTCATGCGGCCACCCCCTGCGGGGCGGTGCGGTTAGTCCCGCCATGAGGTGCTTGACTCGGCGGTCCCGCTCGTCACGGCGTCGGGGATTTGGCACCCTCCCCGAACATGGTCTGGCCGGGCGCGACCGTAAGCAGGTTGGTCCCGAGCTTGTCGAGCTGGCGCAGGAGCTGCTCGCGGGCGGAGGACGAGATCCGCGTTAGCCCCTGTAAGCGCTCCAGCGCGGGGGCGCCGTGCGATCCTTGAGGTGTGCTGTCGCCGATCGATCAACTGCGCGAGCAGATCAAGTCCCATCTGACCGCCTTCGACCGGCGGGAGGTCCCGCCCACCGGCGGGGTGCGCAGGGCCGCCGTCACCGTGTGCGTGCTGGAGGACGCCGAGCGGGTCCCGTACACGGTCCTGATCAAGCGGGCCGCCCGCGGCCGCAATCCCGGGCAGTGGGCGCTGCCCGGCGGGCGGCTCGACGACGGGGAGCGGCCGGTGGACGCGGCGCTGCGCGAACTGGAGGAGGAGACGGGCGTCACCGGGGTCGAGGTGGCCGGGCTGCTCGACGACTTCGTCACCGACTCGGGGTTCGTGATCACGCCGGTGGTGGCGTTCGGCGGCACGCAGGAGCCGGTGGCGGACCCCCGTGAGGTGGCCTCGGTGCACGCCGTGCCGCTGGAGTGGTTCCTGAGGCCCGGGGTGCCACGCTGGCAGGGGGAGCTGCTGCAGATGCCGCTGGGGCCTGCCATCGTGGTGCACGCACCGACTGGGGCAATTTTGTGGCAGTTCGCGGAGGTTGCGCTTCGTGGCCGCGAGCAGCGGGTCTTCGACGTGGTTCAGCCCCGCTGGACGAGAACCTGACCGAATCTTGGGGCCCGATGGAATAGCGATCGCCGGATGTCGGTTAGCATCAAAAGGCCGATGTGGTCTGTGTCCCCCGGGCCGCAAATTACCGCCTTCACGGAATACCGTTCGGCTGGAGCCGTGTTGTGCATCTCGCCGAGGAGGCGACCGCCACATCGGCCTAGACGGCTTTTCCCAGGCGTCCCGCCCTCGGGCGGGACGCCTGCTTTATGGTGGGGTGGCCGACCGCCCGATGATCAGGAGAGCTCGTTGCTGTACGAAGTGGTCAAGTTCGCCGCCGCGCCGCTCGCCCAGGCGATGTGCCGGCCGCACATCTCCGGCGCGGTGCATGTGCCCAGGAGCGGGCCCGCGATCCTGGCCGCCAACCACCTCTCGGTGCTCGACTCGTTCCTGCTGCCGGCGCTGCTGCCGCGGCACGTGACGTTCACCGCGAAGAACGAGTACTTCGAGGGCAACCCCGTCTCCGGGTTCTTCATGCGGCTGGGCGGCAGCCTGCCGATCGACCGGGAGAGCGCGCACGCCGCGCAGGCCATGCTCGACGCCGCCGCCGAGCTGCTGGAGCGGGGCGAGCTGTTCGGCATCCACCCGGAGGGCACCCGCTCCCCCGACGGCCGCCTCTACCGCGGCAAGGTCGGGGTGGCCTGGCTGGCGCTCAAGACGGGCGCGCCGGTGCTGCCGGTGGCGCTCACCGGCACCGAGAAGGTGCTGCCTCTCGGCTCGAAGGTGCCCAGGCCCGCGCGGATCGGCATCTCCATCGGGGCGCCCATGCGGTTCGAGGGCGACCACACCAAGGCCCGCGACCGGCGGCAGGTGACCGACGAGATCATGGCGGCCATCCAGAAGCTGTCCGGCCAGGAATACGTGCCGGCCTACGCCGCCAGCGTCAAGGCAGCCAACGGACAGTCCTAATGTCGTCGAGGGTCAGGGGGATCTAGTGGCGCGGGGTCGTACCATCGCGATCGTGTCCGGCGCCGTCGTGCTCGCGGTGGGGGCCGCGGCCGGTGGCGCGTACTACGTGCTGCACACGAGGGGCACACCGGCTGAGACGGCGCAGCGTTTCGCCGCCGCGTGGCAGGCGGGCGACAAGGCCGCCATGACGGCCCTGCTGGCCAAGCCGCAGCAGCTCAGCGCGTACGACCAGCAACGCAGCGCGCTCGCGGTCGAGTCCACCGCGATCCAGCTCGGCAAGATCACCGAGATCGACGACCGGGCCCGCGCCCCCTACACCGCGACCCTCACCCTCAAGAACATCGGCAAGTGGTCCTACCAGGGTCAGATCGAACTCATGGTGGCCGACCGCACCTGGAAGGTGGACTGGAAGCCCACGACGCTGCATCCGTCGATGACGGCGGGAGCCACCTTCGGGATCAAGACACGCTGGCCCGACCGGGCCGAGATCACCGACGCCGACGGCGGCCGGATCGACACCGGCACGGTCGGCGGGTCGGTGCAGCAGCTGGTCGGCTACCTCGACAAGGCCGGCAAGAAGGACGTGACCCGGCTCGGCTCCTCCTACAAGGTCGGCCAGGCCATCGGACGCGACGGGCTGCAGGAGACGTTCCAGAAGCAGCTGGCGGGCACGCCCACCACCGAGATCCAGCTCGGCGACAAGACACTGCAGACCATCGAGGGCACCGACGGCAAGCCCGTGCAGACCACGCTCGACCCCCACGCGCAGGCCGCGGCGGTGGGGGCGGTCAAGGACATGAAGAAACTCACCTCGATGGTGGCGATCAAGCCGTCCACGGGCGAGATCCTGGCCGTGGTGAACAACCAGGGCGGCTTCAACCGGGCGCTGGACGGCCGCTACCCGCCCGGCTCGACGTTCAAGGCGGTCACGGCGATCGGCCTGCTCGCGGCCGGGATGACCCCTCAGGACACGGTGACGTGCCCGATGTACTCGACCGTCGGCGGCCTGAAGATCCGCAATTCCGACAAGGAGGCGTTCGGGTCCCTGTCGTTCCTCGACTCGTTCGCACACTCGTGCAACACCACGTTCGCGCCGCTGGCCCAGCAGAAGCTGGGCGCCGGCAAGCTGCTCGATGCGGCCGAGGACGTGGGCTTCAACCAGCCGCTGAACATCGGGGTGCCGGCCACCAAGGCCAGCTTCCCCAGGGCCCAGTCCGACGCCGAGCTGGCCGCGGAGGCGTTCGGGCAGGCCAGGATCACGGCCAGCCCGCTGACGATGGCCTCGGTGGCCGCCGCCATCGCCGACGGCACCTGGCGGCCGCCGACGCTCGTGCCCTCGCTGAAGCAGAAGGCCACGGAGCGGCAGCTGCCCGACGGGGTGAAGGAGCAGCTGCACGAGATGATGGCGGCCGTGGTGTCCAAGGGCACGGCCAAGGCGGCGGGGCTGCCCGCCGGCACGCACGGCAAGACCGGCACAGCCGAGTACGGCACCGGCGACGACCTGAACACCCACGCCTGGTTCATCGGGTTCAAGGGCGACGTGGCGTTCGCGGTGGTCGTGGAGGGCGGCAGCGCGGGCGGCAAGGTCGCGGCGCCTGTGGCGGCGGCGTTCCTCAAGGGGCTGTGAGACTCTCCTGCTCGGTACCTTCCGGGGTCTGCGCGGGCGGCCGGCCGGCGTGAGGTGAGCCCGCGCCGGTGCTGGGCAGGGGTCGATTGTGCGGGGAATCGGTGCCGAGGAGTACGCGGCGCGGCAGGAGGCGATGAGGCGGCGGGCCGCGCGGGAGGGCTTCCACGGGGTCGTGGCCTGGTCCAGGGGCGGATCCGGGCAGGACCGTTATGCCGACGTCCACCACCTCACGGGCTTCTACCAGCACCAGCCCTTCGTCCCCGACGCTCCTGGCCACTGGCGGGCGCGGGGCCACGCGGCCGTCGTGCTGCCGGTGGACGTTCCCCCGGCGATCTCGAACGGCCACGCGGCCCGTACCGGCTGGGAGGGCCACGGTCGTGTCGCGGCCATGCTGATCACCGACTCCGGGAATCTCCAGGAGCCGCGGCCGGTGGCACGCGTGCGGGTCGCGGCCGACCTCGTGGACGCGCTCGCCGAGCAGATCAGGGCCTGGATCCGGCCCGGCAAGGTCGCGTTGATCGGCTGCGAGGCGATGACCGCGCCCTGGTGGTGCCGCCTGCGCTCGGTCCTGCCCGGCCACGAGCTGGTGTGCGCCGACGAGCTGGCCTGGGAGGCGCGCCGGATCAAGAGCCCGGCCGAGCTGGACCTGCTGCGCGCCTCCGGAGCGCTGGGCGTGCGCGCGATGGCCGCCGCCCGGGACGCCGCCGCGCCGGACGCCACGGAGGCCGACGTGGCGGCCGCCGCCGTCGCCGAGATCATCCGGGCGGGCGGCGCCTACTACGGCATGGGCATCTCGTCCGGCGCCGAGTCCCACACGTTCGCCGCCTCCGATCCCGCCCCCTACTCCGCCGACCGGCGGCTCGCGGCGGGCGACCTGCTCAGGATCGACCTGTACGGGTCGGTGCACGGCTACCTGTTCGAGCTGGCCCGTACGTGGGTCGTCGGCGAGGAGCCGACCACGGAGCAGCGGCGGCTGCTCGACGCGGTCCGCGACAGCGTCCTGGCCGGGATCGAGCTGCTGCGGCCCGGCCGGCCCTTCGGCGAGGTGGCGCGCCGGTGCCAGCAGGTGTTCGAACGGTCGGCGTTCGCTACCCACCACGGGCTGCCCGAACCTGAGATGCACGGGGGCTGGGGGCACGGGCTGGGGCTGTCGTTCGAACCGCCGTGGATCATCGAGGACGGGCCGCACGCGGGCGAGCGGGCCGAGGCCGGGATGTGCCTGGCTCTGGAGCGCAGGCTCGCGGTCCATTCGGTGGGCGGGGCCGGGTACGAGGAGGACGTCATCGTCACGGACGCGGGACCGGAGCTCACCACAGTAAGCCACCGCGCCCCCGAACCGGCCGCACGCCGGCCGTGAAACCGGCCTCCCGGCACAAGCCCCGCCGTGGGTTCTCATCCGAAGTGGCGAGTTCTCAGCCCTACGGCGAGGTACGGCTGGATGTGGCCGAGCGTCTGCCGCCCGGCGGCGCTACTCAGGCTCCGTGGGCCGGCAGCCCGGAGTAGCTTCACGATCAGACATGGGAGAGGGGCGTCGGAGCCCAGCCGGCAGACGCGTTCGGGCGGTGGCGGGCTGTGGCGGGCCGCCTCATGGCCTCATGCCGTCGGGGAACCCGGTCCAGCGCAGGTCTGCAGGGAGATGACTCATGTCGTTGAACATCACGAGTGTCGGCGGCAGGCCGGTGCGGTAGTCGATGACCGTCAGTGCGGCGTTGGCGCTGTTCAGGCCGAGCCACCGCGATGGCGGCGCGTCCATGGCGTGCCGCACCAGCCACGCGATCTGGTAGGCGTGCGTCACCAGAACCTCGTGGGTGTCGCGCCGGGTTCCTGTCGCGGTTGTGTCGGGGACCTTGGCGAACCGGGCGACCAAGGCGTCGGCAAGTTTCCGGCCCGAGGCCGCCTCGGCGCCGTCGTAGCCGTCGAAGAAGCCGTCCCAGGACGGTGGTGTTTCGGCCGCGGGAGGAACGTAGGGCACATGGTCGATGAGTTCGGCGGCCTCGGCGACGGGCGCGTTGTGCAGGTGGCGGGCGAGTTCGTGCGCGCTGGCCATGGCGCGCGGCAGCGGAGAGTGCCACACGGCGTCGACGGGAAGGCCGGCGAGCCGTTCGCCCAGCAGGCCCGCCTGCCGGCGACCGATGTCGGTGAGGTTCCCGAAGGCGTCGGCCGCGCCGTGGCGTACCAGGTAGAGGTGTCGCGTGGTCATGAGCAACCGGGGCGCGGTGCCCGCGTGGGCCCGCTTCCCGTCTCCTTTCGATCGTGGGTGACGTGGGGGTGAGTGCGGCTGTTCGATGCGGCGGAGGGCGAGGAGGCCGTGCGCCGCCGGATGGGTGGAGTCCATGCCGTGGCGGTCGCCGGTACTCGTGCTTCGTCGGCGGTGTGTGGCTCGCGGGTGATGGCTTGTCAGCCGGAAAGGCAGAGGATTGGTCACGCATCGGCCGCCGTGACGGTGCCGGTGGTGCCGTCGATGGTGACGGTGGCGTCGTCGTGGAGTCTGCTCGTCGCGTTCGGGATGCCGAGGACCGCGGGGATGCCGTGCTCGCGAGCGACGATCGCGGCGTGGGAGAGCACGCCTCCGGTTTCGGTGATGACGCCGGCCGCGATGCGCAGCAGCGGCGTCCAGGCGGGGTCGGTGAAGGGGCAGACGATGATGTCGCCGGGGCGCGCGCGGGTGAAGTCGCGGGGACCGCGGATGATCCTCGCGGTCCCTGTCACGACTCCGTGGCTGCCGGGCGTTCCGGTCAGCGTGGGCGCGGCAGCCGGGGCGGGGCCGGCAGGCGAAGGCCACGCCAGGGGTACGGCAGCCGGGGTGGTACCGGCAGACGCCGGCCAATCCGGGGGTGCGGCGGTGACCGGCCGTGCCTGCAGGATCCAGGTACGGCCGTCGGCGATCGCCCACTCGACGTCCTGCGGTCCGCCGCGTACGGCGGCGATCTCCTTGCCAAGCTCGGCGAGCAGTTTGGCGGTCGCGTCGTCGATTGCCGGCCGGTCGCGGGCACGGGTGGGCACGTCGGACATGACGAGCTGCCTGCCGCGCCGGTCGAGGCGGGTCCGTTTGTGCGCGACCGTGCGGGTGACCGACCCGTCCTCGGCGACGCGGTAGGCGTCAGGGGTGACCGTGCCGCCGACGATGCTGGGGCCGAGCCCCCAGGACGCCTCGATCCGGGTCGCGTCGTGCGGGTCCGCGGGGGTGAACATGACCCCGGACACCTCGGCGTCCAGATGGCGTTGCACGAGGACGGCCATGACGAGATCGTCGAAGGGCCGGCCGCCGCGGCCGGAGGCGCCCCGGTAGTCGATGGCGCGCGACGTGAACAGCGAGGCCCAGCAGGCGCGGATGGCGTCGGTGACCGCGCCGGCCCCACGCACGGCGAGAAAGCTGTCGTGCTGCCCGGCCGCCGACGCCTGGCCGGTGTCCTCATGCGCGGCGGATGATCTCACCGCGACGGGCGGATCGCCGAGCTCGTCGAGCGCGCGTCCGAGCGCGCCGATCACGGTGGCGTGGACCGGGCGGGCCTCGATCGCCCGCCGCACGGCGCCGAGGTGGCCCGGCTCGCCGGCGAACCGCTCGAGGTCCAGGTCGCGGACGGCGGCGCGGTAAGCGGCGAACGGCACGACGAAGCCGCCGGGAACCGGCAGTCCCGCGCGAAGCAGCGCACCGAGCGCACCGGCCTTGCCCCCGCACGTATCGGCGGCAGCCGACATGAGGGGTACGATCATCCACTTCGCCTTTCAACGAAACATTGACAACAATTTCTTGATTGTGAATCATGAACGGCATGTCACGCAAGCAGGACCTGACGCACACCGGGCGCGCAGACCACGCCCAGGCCGACCGCGAGCACGACGCGAGCCAACGCCTTCTGCGCCTGGGCGCGGACGCGCTCGACACCCGCCCATGGCGCCCCTCGCCGGCCTTGCCGTCGGCGGTCGACCTTGTCCAATTCGCCGTCTGGCGCAACGCCGACCTGGACCCGGAGGACGTCCTGAGCGCGCTGGCCCTCCTGCCCGCCGCACGCGCCGAAGTCGAAGGACTCGAATCCGCCCTGCTGTTCATTGCCCGCAGCGCCGGACTGACCTGGGCACAGATAGCGCACCAGATGGGATTCAACTCCCCGCAGGCGTGCCAGCAGCACTACACCCGCCTGACAGCGCGGCAGGACGCCGGCTCGTGACGCGCGACTCCCCTCCCGACCTGCTGGTCCTGCACGCGGTGCGCATCCTCGGGTTCGCGGACACCCCGCTGATCGCCAAGCGGTACGAGCTCGACGCGGCCCAGACCGAAGAGCTGCTGCACTACGCCGAGGCACGCGGCTGGGCCGGACACGCCGCCTTCGCCGGCACCGCGGGCTGGTCGCTGACCGAACCGGGCCGGGCCGAGAACGAGCGCCAGCTCGCGGCCGAGCTCGCACGCGTCGGCGGCGCCGAGGAGGTCCGTGACGTCTACCGCGAGTTCCTCCCGCTGAACGCCCTCCTGCTCCGCGCCTGCACCGACTGGCAACTCCGGCCCACCGCGGGCGACCGGCTCGCCGTCAACGACCACTCCGATTTCGCCTGGGACGCCCGAATCCTCTACGAGCTCGCCGGCATCTCCCGCGCCCTCACGCCACTGGCCGACCGGCTCGGGAGCATCCTGACCCGGTTGCGCGGATACGACACCCGATTCGCCGCGGCCCTGGCGCGCGCCCGAGCCGGGGAAAGCGCCTGGGTGGACCGCACCGACGTCGACTCCTGCCATCGTGTCTGGTTCCAGCTCCACGAAGACCTCATTGCCACGCTCGGCCTCGACCGGCACGCGCAACCATGACCGCGTCGCAGGCGTACGTCCGCTCAGCTCCCTGGCCAGAGGTTTGCCGAGTTCACCTGATAAATGGGACGGGACACCCGCCGCCGCGGTCCGTCCTCACAGCGAGTCGGTGGAGACACCGATCGAGGAGTGTCATGACCGTCATCCTGTCCGTGGAGCCCACTGCGTCCGCGCCTGCGTTGCGCCTGCGACCGTGGAGAGGTGAGGACGCGGTGGCCCTCATGGCGGCTCATCGTGATCCACTTCTGCGCCGCTGGCTGACCGCCTCTCTGGTCAGCGAGGCGGACGCCCGCCGATGGATCGATGATCAGAATGAAGGGTGGCTCGCAGGCGTCCGATTCAGCTTCGCCGTACTGGAGCGCAGCAGCGGCAAAAGCGAAGCCGACCAGCCAGTCGGCCACGTCGTGGTCAAGGGAGGCGTCGATCCCGCGGACGCCTCAGCGGAGGTGGGTTACTGGACCTCGGCTCAGGTCCGAGGCCGGGGAATCGCTTCGCGCGCCCTCGAGGCCATATCGCGGTGGGCGCTCGGCCCGCAGTGCGTGATGCCTCTGACACGCCTCAATCTGCTTCATGCCGTGGACAACCATGCCTCTTGCCGCGTGGCAGAGAAATGCCGATACGTCCTCCGCTCCGTACTCCCCGCTCAACCCCCCGCCTTCCCAACCGAGGGGCACCTGCACGTACGCACGAACGCGGCGGCTGGATCCGTGAGTGTGGAGTAGCAGCGTCCCGCTTCCCGGAATCCGCCATTCCACATGAGACAGCAAGACCAGTGATCGTCCTGAATGCGAATGGCGAACCCGGTCCGGCCCCACGCCCGTTCCGGACACCCGCTCTGGCCTTGATCGGCAACCGCATGCCAAGCTGAAGGCGTTTCCGCCGTTTCCACCAGTTGATCGCGGAGCTGGCGGGCAACTCGATGGCGCTGCACGCGTTGGAGCGGATCTGGGACCAGATCCAAGTGTGCACGTTGCGTTCACTCGCGCCGCCGTCGCGGCCCGCGCACACGTACTCGACACCCGTACCATCACCACCAGCGATGAGGAGCGATCATGACCCGCCAGCACACCTATCCGGTCGTCGTGACCTGGACCGGCAACAAGGGCACCGGCACCAGCGGCTACCGCGACTACAGCCGTGAGCACGAGCTGACCGCCGAGGGCCCGCAGGCCATCGCGGCCAGCTCCGACCCCGCCTTCCGCGGCGACCCGTCGCGCTGGAACCCCGAGCAGTTGCTGGTCGGTTCGCTCTCGCAGTGCCACATGTTGTCGTATCTGCACAAGTGCTCCGTCGCCGGCGTCGTCGTCACCGAGTACGTCGACAACGCGGTCGGCACCATGGCCGAGACGGCGGACGGCGGCCACTTCACCGAGGTGGTGCTGCGCCCGGCGGTCACCGTGGCGTCGCCCGACATGGTGGACGCCGCCGTCAAGCTGCACGAAGACGCCCATAGCGTGTGCTTCATCGCCAGTTCCGTGAATTTCCCGGTACGCCACGAGCCGACCATCCGCAGTGAGGGCCAGGACGCCGCGGCCTCGTGAGCCGAGGCCGCGCACGGCATCCCTGAACCGGCGGGGCAATCCCGCGGCGGCGGGACCTCACACGGTTTGCGAGGCGAGACCTCACGCCGCACCAGGCCGCATGCCCCTGCCGGGCCTCACGCGGTGGTCGCCTCCTGGAGGGGGAAGTGGCACGCGGCCGCGTGCGGCGAGTCGTTGCCGGACGGCTCGAGAGGCGGCGCCTCCTGGGCGCAGATGTCCTGCGCCTTCCAGCAGCGGGTCCGGAACCGGCAACCCGACGGCGGGTGGAGCGGGGAGGGCACCTCGCCCTTGAGCAGGATCCGTTCGCGCCGTCCCTCAGGGTTGATGTCGAGCACCGGCGCCGCGGACATCAGCGCGGCGGTGTAGGGATGGCGCGGCTGGTCGAACACCTGCTTCGTCGGCCCGGTCTCGACGATCTTGCCGAGGTACATGACCGAGACGCGGTCGGCGACGTGCCGGACGACGGACAGGTCGTGAGAGATGAAGATGTACGACACGCCCAGCCTGGCCTGCAGATCGGTGAGCAGGTTGAGCACCTGCGCCTGGACCGACAGGTCGAGCGCGGACACCGGCTCGTCGCACACGATGACGTCCGGTCCGAGGGCGAGCGCTCGGGCGATTCCCAGCCGCTGGCGCTGCCCGCCGGACAACTCCTGCGGATACCGGCGGGCGTCGCTTGCCCGCAACCCCACCATCTCGAGGAGTTCGGCCACCCGCTTGCCGCGCTCCTTCACCGGCACCAGGTCCCGGTGGGTGCGCCACGGCTCGGCGACGATGTCCTCGGCGGACAGCCGGGCGTTCAGTGACGCGAACGGGTCCTGGAACACCATCTGGACCCGGCGGCGCCACTTGAGCAGTTCCTTGCCGCGCAGCTCGAACGGGTCCGTGCCCTCGAACCTGACGTGGCCCTGATCTGGGCGCTCCAGCATGAGCAGTATCCGGGCGAGGGTCGACTTGCCGCAGCCGGACTCGCCGACCAGGCCCAACGTCTCGCCTCGCGCCAACCGCAGGTCGACTCCGTCGATCGCGCGCAGGCGCCTGCGGCCGGTCACGTGGAAGGTCTTCGTCAGCCCCGCCACCTGCAGCAGCGGGACGGCGGCCTGCTGCACAGCGGGCGCCGACGTGGCGGGCTCAGTCATCCGTCAGCTCCTTCCAGTGGTGGCAGGCGGACAGGCGGCCCGGTCCTGTCTCGACGAGGACGGGGCGCTGATCCGCGCACACGTCGGTGGCCATCGGGCAGCGCGCGCGGAAGGCGCAGCCCGAGGGCACCGAGTGCAGGTCGGGCGGGCTGCCGGGGATGGACTTCAGGATGGTGCCGCGCGCCACCTCCGCGGGCATCGAGTCGAGCAGCCCTCGGGTGTACGGGTGGCGTGGCCGGGAGAACACCTCCGCCACCCGGCCGGTCTCGACGATGCTGCCCGCGTACATGACGGCGACGTGGTCGGCCTGCTCGGCCACGACGGCGAGGTCATGGGTGATCAGGATCAGCGCCGTCTGCTGCTCGGTGCGCAGCTCCCGCAGCAGTTCCATGATCTGGGCCTGCACGGTGACGTCGAGGGCCGTGGTCGGTTCGTCGGCGAGCAGGACCTTGGGGTGGAGGGCGACCGCCAGCGCGATGAGCAGCCGCTGGCGCATCCCGCCGGAGAACTGGTGCGGATAGGCGCCGGCCCGGGCGCCCGGCTCGGGGATGCCGACCCGCTCCATCAGTTCGACGGCCCGCTTCCTGGCCGCGCGGCGGGACAGGCGCTCATGGATCCGGAACGGCTCGGCGAGCTGGGCGCCGACCGTCTGGACGGGATTGAGCGCGGTGAGCGCGTCCTGGAACACGATGGCCAGGCCGGGCCCGGCCAGCCGCCGGCGCTCCTGCGGGGTCAGGGTCAGCAGGTCGGTCCCCTCCAGGCGCACGGCGCCGCCCGCCACATGCGCCACCGGGTCGAGCAGGCCGGCGATGGCCTGCGCGGTCATGCTCTTGCCGCAGCCCGACTCGCCGAGCAGGGCCAACGTCTCGCCGGAGCGGACGGAGAAGCTGACCTCCCGCACGGCGCGTACCGTCCCGGATGGGGTACGGATGTCGACCGCCAGCCGATCCACCTCCAGCGCCGGGGTCACGGCTTCACCTCCTTGACGCGGCGGGAGCGGGGCAGGGTGAGCCGCCACCGCTGTCCGGGGTCCATGGCCAGGCGGGCCCAGGACGCGAGCACGGTCGCCGACACGGTGGTCACCACGATGGCGAGCCCCGGGAAGACGGCGATCCACCAGGCGCTCTGCAGCACCTGCCGGCCCTGGGCGACCATCAGGCCCCAGCTCATGTCGGGGGGCTGGATGCCGATGCCCAGGAAGCTCAGCGACGATTCGGTCAGCATCACGAAACAGAAGTCCAACGTTGCGACGGTGAACAGGGTGGGCAGCACGGTCGGCGCCACGTGCCTGCCGATGATCGCCCAGCTCCTGGTGCCGAACGTGCGCGCCGCGTCGACGAACAGCCGGCTCTGCAGCTCGGCCGACTCCGCGCGGGCGGCCCGCAGGTAGATCGGGATCCGGGCGATCGCCAGGACCAGGATGATGTTCCCGGCGCTTGGCGAGAAGACGTACAGCACGACCACGGCCAGCAGCAGCGAGGGGAAGCTGAGGATGACGTCGGCGATGCGCATGGAGACGTTCTCCCGCCACCCCCGGTGGTAGCCGGCCCACATTCCCCAGATCGACCCGATGACGAGCGAGATCACCACGGCCGGGATCGCCACGGAGAGCGTCGTACGGCTGGCCACGATGAGCCGGGCGAGCACGCTGCGCCCGAGCGAGTCGCTGCCGAGCACGAACGCCCAGCCGTCGTCGAGGCTGAACGGCGGCCGGTTGGCCGCCCGCAGGTTCTGTCCCACGGCCAGATCGCTGAGCAGCATCGGCCCCACGAGGGCGGAGGCGGCCACGATCAGCAGGATCACCGCCGCCACGCAGGCGAACCGGTCCCGCAGCAGCAGTCGCCACCAGCCGGTACGCCGGGCGAGGGGCGTGTCGACGAGGGTCATGCCGTCACCCCCTGACGCACACGCGAGTCGAGAAGCGCGTAACAGGCGTCGATGACGATGTTGAGCGCGAAGATGGTGACCGCGGTCACCAGGACCGCGGCCTGCAGCACCGCGAAGTCGCGCTGCAGGATCGAGGTGATCATCAGCTTGCCGATGCCCGGCCAGCCGAAGATGGTCTCGACGACCACGGCCCCATTGACCAGCCCGACCGCGAGGTCGCCGGCCACGGTGAGCGCCGGAGGGGCGGCGTTGCGCAGCGCGTGGCCGAAGACCACCCGCAGCTCTCCCGCGCCCTTGCTCCGGGCGACCTTGATGTACGGGGCCGACAGCGCGGAGACCATCGCCCCGCGCACCACCTGCACCAGCACGCCGAACGGCCGGACCAGCAAGGTGACCACCGGCAGCACCCACGCGGCCGCGCCTTGCGTGCCCGACGTGGGCAGCCAGCCGAGGGCCACGGCGAAGACCAGGACACCCATGATGGCGAACCAGAAGTCCGGCATGCTCGCCGCGGTGGTCGAGGTGAAGCTGGCGATCCGGTCGGCCAGGGAGTTCGGGCGGTAGGCCGCCCAGCTTCCGACGACGACCGCACCGAGGATCGCCAGGACCATCGTGGTGCCCGCCAGCTGCAGTGTCGCCGGGAACGCCCGCAGCACGGCCGCGGCGGCGGGTTCGGCGGTCCGCAGCGACTCGCCGAAGTCGAGCCGGACCACCTGAGCCAGGTAGTCGCCGAACTGGACGAGCAGCGGCTGGTCGAATCCGTGCCGGGCGGCGAACTCCGCCCGCATCTCCGGGGTGGCGCTGAGTGGCAGGTAGAGGTTCGCCGGGTCGCCGGTGAGGCGGGCCAGGCAGAACACCCCGAGGATCACGACGACCAGCGGGATCGCACTTGATGTGATGCGACGCCGCAGGAAGGTCAGCACAACTGCTCCTCTCAGCCGGCCGGGTGCATCTCGGCGAGACGCATCTCGTCGTTCGTGGCGGCGTTGGGCTGGTAGGTGACCTTCTTCGACAGGGCCAGGATGCCCGTCATGTGTGCGAGGACCGCGTCACGTACGACGTCCTTGCCCTGGTACTCCAGCGCCTTGGCGAACGCCGCCTGGCGCTCCTCGCCCGAGGCCTGCTCGGCGGTGGAGATCAGCTCGTCCAGTTCCTTGGTGCCGTAGCTGCTCTGCGCGCCCTTGGTGCCGTAGATCTGGCCCATCGTGAAGGCCGCGTCGCCGGCCTGGTTGCCGTGCTGAGCCTGCAGCAGGGTGGGGCCGGCGTCCTTGGGGAACGGCGCCAGCAGGTACTCCAGCCAGGCGTTCACGTCGAGCATCTGGATCTTCACCGAGAGCCCGGCCTGCGTCAGCGCGTTCTGCACGACCTCCATCGCCTCGGCGGCCTTGGGGTAGATCCCGTTCCTGCCGATGATCGTGATGGGCGTGTCCGTGGGGACGCCGTCGGCCTTGGCGTCCGCGATCAGCTTCTTGGCCTGCGCCATGTCGTACGGCCAGGGCTGGATGGCGGAGCTGTGACCGGTCACGCCTTCGGGGACGAGCTGGCCGGCCGGCTTGCCGAGCCCGGCGAACACGGAGGCGACGAGTCCGTTCTTGTCGATGGCGTAGTTGATCGCCTGCCGCACGCGGATGTCGTTGAGCGGCGCCTTGCCGGCGTCGATGCGCAGGTAGGAGGTCTCGTTGTTGGGGAACTCCACGGCGGCTTCGCCCGCGCCGTCCTCGGGGGCCAGGCCGATGGCGACGTCCGCCTCGTCGCTCTGGATCATGGCCGCCCGGATGCTGCCTTCGGCGCGCCAGACGTACTCCGCCGCGGCGAATTCCGGTGCCTTGCCCCAGTAACCGACATACCGCTCCAGCCGCAGGCTGCGCCCGGAGTCCCACTTGGCGATCTTGTACGGGCCGGTGCCGACGGGCTCGCGTACCTTGCCGGTCATGCTCGTCGTGGCCGGCACGATCTCGATGAAGGACAGCCGCAGCGGCAGGATCGGGTCCGGCTTGGCCGTCTTCACCTTGAGGGTCGCCTCATCCGCGGCCGTCGCCGTGAGCTCGATGCCGCCGAAGACGTAGCCCTTCACGTTGCAGTCGATCTTGGAGGCGACGGTGCGCTCGATGGAGAAGGCGGCCGCCTTGGCGTCGAACGCCGTGCCGTCGTGGAACTTCACGCCCTTGCGCAGGGTGAAGGTCCACTCGGTCGGCGAGTCCTGCTTCCACTCCGTGGCCAGCGCCGGCTGGAGCTGTCCGGTGCCGGGGTCGCGCTCGGTGAGCGCCTCGGTGATGTTGGCCCGGGTGACGCGCCCCGTCGCGGTGAGCGAGGCGTCGCACGGCTCCAGCGTCGGCGGCTCCTCGGGCAGCACGATGCGGACGGTGCTGGCCGCCGCGCCGGACGAGGGCTCAGGACCGCTGTTCGCGACCGAGCAGGCGCCTGCTGACAACATGGCGCCCAGCGCCAAGAGGGCGGAGGCTGCCTGGCGGCGGCGGGGAGTGATGGTGGTGATCATGGTACCTCCGAAATCGCCTGCTACCGGTGCCGGAGCAGGCCGTGGTGCTATGCGACAGGCGTCGCGCCGAGGGCGGCCAGGCCGCGGTCGATGATGCGGGCGAGCTGCTCGCGTTGCTCAGGAGTGAGCTCCGCCAGCGGCGCGCGGACGGGTCCGGCGGAGCGGCCGCGGATGTCCGACCCGGCCTTGACGAGGGAGACGGCGTAGCCGGGGTCCTCCGGCGCAGCGCGGCGAGCGGGGCGAAGACCTCGGCGAGCTCGGCCACCGCCGCGGGAGAGTGAGGCGGCGGCCCGCGGAGCGGTGGGGGATATCAACAGCAACCTCTTGTCTACATATGGAGACAGCGTCTATATTTGTAGCCGAGACATTAAGTTGATGTTTCCGTGAACGTCAAGAGTGTGAGCAATGGCGCAACACATCCCGGATCCATCACCCCAGCTCATCGGCACCGGAGGAGGCGTCAGGAGCGTCAAGTCAGCCGAGCGGACCATCGCGGTGCTCGAATACCTGAGCTCCGCCACGCATGCGTGCTCGCTGCGCGAGGTGGCCACCGACCTCGGCCTGCCCCGGGCCAGCGCGTACGCGCTGCTCACGACGCTGGTGAACACCGGCTGGGTCGAGGCCGACGGCGCCGGCCGCTATCGGATCGGCATCCGCGCGCTCCGCGCCGGCGCGGCGTACGTCGAACGGGACGACGTCGTCCAGCGGGCACAGCCCGTGATGAACCTGCTGAACGACGAGCTCGGCGAGACCGTGCACCTGGCCCGGCTCGACGGCGCGGAGATCGTGTACCTGGCCACCAACATCTCCCGGCACTCCCTCGCCGTCGTCTCCCGGCCCGGCCGTCGCCTGCCGTCATGGGCGACCGGGCTCGGCAAGGCGATCCTCGCCGGGCACCCCTGGCGGGAGGTCGACGAGCTCCTGCCGGAGAACCTGGAGCCGCGTACCGTCAACACCATCACCGACCGGACGGCCCTGCGTGCCGAGCTCGAGGAGATCAGGCGCCGCGGCCATGCCGTCGACGAGCAGGAGTCGACCATCGGCCTGCGCTGCTTCGCCGTCGCCCTCGACTTCGGGTCTCCCCCGAACGAGGCCCTCAGCTGCTCCGTCCCCGTCGTCCGCCTCGACCCCGAACGGGAGAAGGTGATCGTGGCCGCGCTGCTCCGCGCCGCCGAGCGCATCATCCGCTGAGCACGCGGCCCCGACCTTGGATCTCGTGCCGCGAAAACCGGTGGATACCGTCCTTCGCGACCGACAGTCTGGGATCATGGACGCACTCCTGGGATTCGAGCGTGACGCGCGCCTGCTGATCGTGAACAACGACGACTTCGGGATGTACCGTGCCGTCAACGAGGCGGTCGTGCGCTCGGTCGAGGAGGGGATCTCCAGTTCGTGCAGCCTCATGCCGCCCTGCCCGGCTGCGGGACACGCCATGGAGCTGCTGCGCCGGCGGCCGGAGCTGCCCTTCGGGATTCATCTGACGCTGGTGTGCGACACGCCTCGCCGTCGGTGGGGGCCGTCGGCGGGGAAGGAGAAGGTGCCGTCCCTGCTCGACGGGACGGGCGAGCTGTTCACGCCGGACCGCGTACCGGAGTTGCTCGCGCAGGCCCGGCTGGACGAGGTGGAGCGGGAGTTTCGCGCGCAGATCGCCGCGGTGACGGACGCCGGGCTGGCGCCGACCCACCTCGACTGGCACTGCCTGGCCGACGGCGGACGTGCCGACATCTTCGATCTGACGGTCGCGCTGGCCGACGAGCACGGCCTGGCAGTGCGGGCCTGGCTCGACCCGGCGCGCCGGAAGCTGCGGGCGCGCGGGCTGCCGGTGGTGGAGCACGACTTCCTGGACAGCTTCCGGCTCGGCCTCGACGACAAGGCGGCCACGTACGCGAGGCTGCTGCGCGAGTTGCCGCCCGGGCTGAGCGAGTGGGCCGTCCATCCCGGACTGGGGGACGAGGAGGCCAGGGCCATCGACCCTGACGGGTGGCGGGTGCGCCGGACCGACTACGAGTTCCTCACGTCGCCGGAGGCGCGCGAGCTCCTCCGGCAGGAAGGGATCGTCGTGATCGACTACCGGATGCTCCAGGCGGCTTGGACGGCCTCGGCGAGGAGCGGGGACGCAGCGTAAGCACGGCGGCATGTGGACGGACCACGCCGTCAGCCGATGGGACGGGGAAGGGCCCAGAAAGCGCCGCCCGAGGAGCTTGCGAAGACGGCGACCGGGAAGTGGCGGCGCGCGGTCGTCAGACGAGGGGGCGGGGTGGGGAAACGGGGCGGGGAAGCGGGGTGGTCAGAAGGCGGCGGCCAGGGCCAGCGCGGCGGCGGCCTCGTGGCGGAGAACCATGATCAGAAGCGTGGCGACCAGCGTGGCGATGAGGAGCCAGCTGATCAGGATGATGACCGTCGAGCGGCGCGGCCGGTGCCTGCGGACTCGCTGCCCCTGGGCCTTCTCCTCGCTGCGACGCACTCGCTCGTTGAACGACTCCAGCCGTGCGACGAGTCGCGGATCGTCGTCGACGAGGTGCTGCTCGATCTGGGCGAGCATCCGTTCCTCGTCCTGCGACCAGGCCATAGGTGCACCTCCCGAACGCAAGCTCTGCGACGTCTTTCTGCCCAACCCTGAAGATCATTAGCCCCCACCTGACTACCTAATTGCAACCTCTTTTCGGTTTGCGATCAAGCTCGAACCTTTGTTCTAATCATGGCATGCGCTGGGACAACCTGCGCCTGGCCGGGGCCGGCCGGGACGACCCGGCCGTGCCGCTGTTCGCCCGCGGCGCGGTCACCCGCACCTTCGACACACCCGAGTTCAAGGGGATGACCTTCTACGAGATCCGGGCCAGATCCCTCATCAACCGGGTCCCCGGGGCCAGCCGGGTCCCGTTCGAATACACGATCAACCCCTATCGCGGGTGCACTCATCGCTGCATTTACTGTTTTGCCCGAAAGACGCACGAGTATCTAGATTTTGATGCCGGTGCGGACTTCGACTCGAAAATTGTCGTCAAGGTCAACGCGGCCGAGCTGGCCCGCAAGGAGCTGGCCTCGCCCCGCTGGGGCGGTCACCACGTGGCCATGGGCACAAACGTCGACTGCTACCAGCGCGCGGAGGGCCGCTACCAGCTGATGCGCGGCATCCTGTCCGCGCTGCGCGACGCTCGCAACCCGTTCTCGATCCTGACCAAGGGCACCCTGATCCTGCGTGACCTCGACCTGCTGACGGAGGCCGCGGACGTCACGGAAGTGGGCGCCAACGTGTCCGTCGGCTTCGTCGACCCGGCGCTGTGGCGCGCGGTGGAGCCGGGCACGCCCAACCCGCGCAGACGCCTGGAGACGTGCGCGACGCTCAACGACAACGGCATCGCCTGCGGCGTCCTGATGGCCCCGATCCTCCCGCACCTCACCGACTCCCCCGCCCAGCTGGAGGCCACCGTCAAGGACATCGCCGCCTCCGGCGCCACCCACATCGCCCCGATCGTGCTCCACCTGCGGCCTGGGGCGCGGGAGTGGTGGCTGGGGTGGCTGTCGCGCGAGCACCCGCGCCTGGTGCCGCGCTATCTGGAGCTGTACGGGCGGGGCGCGTACGCGCCGAAGGCGTACCAGGAGCGGGTGACGGGGCTCGTCAAGGAGCTGGCCGAGCGTCACGGAGTCGGCCGCGCGACCCCTGCCATGGCCCGCCGCATCCCGCCACGCCGTGCACCGATCCCCGAGGAGCCGGAGCAGCTACGCCTGCTGTAGGCCCGCCGCCGGTCGCGCCTCGCGTGCCGCTCCGGGGATACCCGGCTATGGGAGACGTTGACCGCACGCGCGATCTGAGCCACTGTCAGCGCTTCGGCCAGGTGACCCGTTCCAGCAGGCCGGTCAGCGAGGCCAGCTCGCTTCCAGCAGCCTGGACCGCAGGGAAGGTCCGCACCGCGCCGTCGGCGCACGCGCGGAAATGGACGTAGAGGTGTTCCGAGCGTCCCACGTAGCGGTACTCGACCGCGGATCCCGGCGGAGCGAGGCGGGCGCGGTGGCGGTCAGGGGGTCTTGTGGCGCTGGTAGTGCCGGGCGACGCGGGTGCGGTTGCCGCAGCGCGTGGCCGAGCACCAGCGGCGGCGCGGGTGGGCGGGCAGGAACAACAGCACGCAGTCGTCGGCCTCGCACTGGCGCACCTTGACGACCGCCGGGTCGGCGAGGAGGCCGGCCGCGGCCTCGGCCAGCCATGCCCCCAACCGCGCCACGGCGGAGCCGGTGCGGCGGCGGGTCGCCGTGACGGCCGCGCCGTTCCAGCCCAGCTCGCTGATGGCGGGCGCGTCGCGCTGGGCCTGGTTGAGGGCTTCCAGGTCGCCCGCCGGCGGTGGGACGGCGTGGCGGGCGTGCTCAACGGCGCGCGTCACGTGCTCGCGGACGGCGCGCACGGCGGCCAGGTCGGCGTCCGTGAACGTGGCGGCGGCGAGCTCGCGCGCCTCCGGGAACCGGTCGGCCCGCAGGACCAGCCATGCCCGCAGGTCGTCGGGCGTGGCCAGCAGGTCGCCGAGGGCCGGGCGGGTGTTGACCAGATCCAGCGCCAGCGGCTCCCCGGTCAGAGGCGTGAGATCGCTCATGCGCCTAATGGTACCTAACGGAATTGACACATTAGAGCGTCGATGGCTATACCTAATGCATCTCTCCCGTTGAAAGGCATTAGCAGTGGCCATCTCCCGTACCGTCCACCGCCACCTCGACGTCGACGGCGTCCAGGTCTTCTACCGCGAGTCACTCCCCGACCGGGACGACGCGCCCGTGCTGCTGCTCCTGCACGGCTTCCCCTCGGCGTCACACCAGTTCCGCCGCCTCATCGACGCCCTCGGCGACCGCTACCGGCTGATCGCCCCCGACTACCCCGGCTTCGGCCACACCCAGACGCCCGGCGACTTCGCCTACTCCTTCGACCGCCTCGCCGACGTCATGGAGGGCTTCGTCCAGCGGCTCGGCCTGGCCAGGTTCGTCATGTACGTCTTCGACTTCGGCGCCCCGATCGGGTTCCGCCTCGCCGAGCGGCACCCCGAGTGGATCGCGGGCCTGGTCGTCCAGAACGGCAACGCCTACTCGGAGGGCCTGTCGCAGGGCGCCCGTGACTTCATCGCGCTGCGCCCCGAGACCCCCGGCTCCGACAAGTCCATCCGCGACCTGCTCACCCCGTCCGGCACCCGCGCCCAGTACGAGACCGGCGTCGCCGACCCCGGCCTGCTCGCCCCCGACGGCTGGACCCTCGACCAGCACTTCCTCGACCTGCCCGGCCGCAAGGAGGCCCAGGTGGCGCTCGCGTTCGACTACCACACCAACGTCCAGCGCTACGACAGCTGGCAGGCGTGGCTGCGCCGGCACACCCCACCCACCCTCATCGCCTGGGGCACCGGCGACCCGTTCTTCCTTGAGCAGGGAGCCCGCGCGTACCTGCGCGACGTGCCCGACGCCGAGCTCCACCTCTTCGACACCGGCCACTTCGCCCTGGAGACCCACCTCCCGCAGATCGCCCCGCTCATCGCCGGCTTCCTCGACCGCGTCTGGACGTAGCCGACGATCCCCTCCTGCGTCGGTCCCCATTCGGAAGAAGGGCGGCCGGTGTTCCCCCGAGTTGGGAGTTAACGTGTAATCCTGTAAGCAAAGGAGGGCACGTGATGGCGGATCCCCTCGACGCCTACTCGCGCGTCGTCTCTTCCGTGGCGGCCGAGTTGCTGCCGAAAGTGGCCAGCGTGCGGGCGGGCCGGGGCAGCGGGTCCGCGGTGGTGTTCACCGCCGACGGGTTCCTGCTGACAAACGCGCACGTGGTCGGGTCCTCGCGGGACGGCACCGTCGCGTTCGCCGACGGGAGTTCGGGTGACTTCACGGTGGTCGGGCGGGACCCGCTGTCGGATCTGGCGGTGATCAGGGCGCAGGCGGCCACGCCCGAGCCCGCCACGCTCGGCGACAGTGACGAGCTGGTCGTGGGCCAGCTCGTGGTGGCCGTGGGCAACCCGCTCGGGCTGGCCGGGTCGGTGACGGCCGGCGTGGTCTCGGGGCTGGGGCGGTCGCTGCCTGCGCGCAGCGGCTCGGCCGTACGGCTCATCGAGGACGTGATCCAGACCGACGCCGCGCTGAACCCGGGCAACTCCGGCGGCGCGCTGGCCGACTCGCAGGCGCGGGTAGTCGGGATCAACACGGCAGTGGCCGGAGTGGGTGTGGGGCTCGCCGTGCCGATGAACGGCACGACCCGCTCCATCATCGCCGCCTTGATCAGGGACGGGCGGGTCAGGCGGGCATTCCTCGGGCTGGTGACCTCGCCCGCGCCGCTGCCCGAGCCGTTACGGCGGCGTACCGGGCAGGCGGGGGCGCTGCGCGTGGTGGAGGTGGTGCCGGGCTCGCCCGCTCACCGGGCCGGGCTACGCGCCGGCGACCTGGTGCTGAGCGCGGGCCGCAGCCCGGTGGGCGACGCACAGAGCCTGCAGCGGCTGATGTTCGCCGACGCGATCGGACGGCCGCTGCCGATCACCGTCCACCGGAACGGCGCGCTCGTCGATGTCATCGCCGAGCCGGTGGAGCTCACCGGGTCTGGCGTCTGAGCGCGTTGATCACTTCACGGATGTCAGCGTTCCCGACTGGCGAGCCGGAGCCGGTGGCAGGTCACCGGCTCTGGCCTACACGCCGGTGATGGTCATGGCCGCTCGCCGCTGACCCCGCTGACCTTGCTGACGTGCGGCGTGCCGGTGGGCGACGCTTCTGCCTGTGCGGCGGCGTCCGACGGCGTGGGGGGCGTCTCGGTGGGTGG
Source organism: Nonomuraea sp. B19D2 (assembly GCF_040137845.1). Taxonomy (NCBI): domain Bacteria; kingdom Bacillati; phylum Actinomycetota; class Actinomycetes; order Streptosporangiales; family Streptosporangiaceae; genus Nonomuraea; species Nonomuraea sp. B19D2. The sequence continues at coordinate 98,228 of NZ_JBEFAK010000005.1, forward strand.
GCGCTGGGGCCGGACGTAGGTGCCGTCGCGGCGGGCCAGCAGCTCCGCCAGCAGCGCGTCCCACTTCTCCCCGATCGCGTCCACGTCGTACGTGCGCGCCGTCTCCAGCGCCCCCGCCGCCAGGCTGCGCCGCAGCGGCTCGTCCTCGATCACCCGGATGATCGATTCCGCCAGGTTGGCATTGGTACGCGGCTTGACCAGCAGCCCGTCGACCTCGTTCGTGATCATCTCCTTGGGCCCGTGCGGGCTGTTGAAGCTGACGATCGCCAGCCCCTTGCCCATGGCCTCCAGGATCGTCATCGGGAAGCCCTCGTGCCGGGAGCTCAGCACGAAGATCGACGCCTTCTCCAGCTCGGCCCCCACGTCGGAGGTGGGCCCGGGCAGCTCGACCTTGTCCTCCAGCCCCGCCTCCCTGATCTGCTGCGCGAGGTTCTCCTCCTGCGGCCCGGTGCCGTAGATGCGCAGCTTCCAGTCGGGGTGGGCGGCGGCGACCGTCTCCCAGGCGGTGATGAGCCGGTGGAAGCCCTTGATGCGGGTCAGCCTGCCGACCGCGACGGCGACCTTGGCGTCCAGCTTGGACACGCCGCCGGACATCGGCGGTACGGCGTTGGGGATGCGGGCCAGCTTGCGCGGCTTCTTCGGCAGCGTCTCACGGTAGTCGCGCAGGTCGGCCTTGGTGAGCGTGACCAGGGCGTCGAGGCGGCGGTAGCGCCACTTGATGAGCTCCTGCATCGACTCGGCCTGGGTGCGCAGCGCCACGTGCTCCTGCCCGATCGTGATGACGCCGGGCTGCGCCAGCTGGGCCACCGCCAGGTTGAGCCCCGGGCGGGTGGCCATCAGCACGCCGGTGTCGAGCGAGCGGATGTAGCGGGCCAGCCTGAGGTCGGTCCACAGGTTGAAGCGGTGGTACGCCGACTCCTCCTTGGGGATGAGCCGGCTCGGCATCTTCGACAGCATCGCGCGCACCGGGTCGGGGCTGGGATGGAGCCGGTCGTCCAGGAAGCGGAACTTCACCCGCGGGTCGATGGGGAAGAACGGCTCCTCGGCCTCCTTCAAGATGCTCACGATCTCGACGTCGTGCTCCTTGGCCAGGTAGCTGGCCAGGTTGAACACGGTCCTGATCGTCCCGCCCATCCCGTAGGCGTGCAGGAGCAGAATGCGGACCTGCCCGGTCGACGGCGGTGGCGCGTTCCGTGCCTTGCGCCGGTTGTACCCCCGATACAGCCGGACCACAGCCGACTTTCCCTTGCGTGCCAGTGCGCGCACCTGACAAATCCCCTTTTATCGCTGGAAGGAGTCCAACACACATGGCCGACGGCGAGGAGTCTCACCACCGGCTTATTGTCCCGCTTCGGCGGAGTGCACGTGTTCATCCCCTATGCGCTAACCCCACCTATGATCTTTAGACGCCCGTTACGCCCCTAAGGTTGCATGCGCGGCCGATGCCGGAGATCGGGAGTATGCGGCGGTCGCTCGGCCAGCAGGTCGAGCGCGACGTCGATAGCTCGCTCTAGCTGCGTGTCCATGCCTCTGGCGTAATCCTGCGGAGTGATGTCGACCTCGATGTCGGGATCTGTGCCGTAGTTCTCGACCTGCCAGCCGACGTCGTCGAAGGCGAAGGAGAACTCCGGCTGCGTCGTCACCGTGCCGTCGGCGAGCTGGTGGCGCGGCCAGATGCCGATGACACCGCCCCAGGTGCGCTTGCCGACCAGCGGGCCCAGCTCCAGCAGCTTGAAGGTGTGGCTGAAGATGTCGCCGTCGGAGCCCGCCCACTCGTTGGTGATCGCCACCAGCGGCCCCCGCGGCGATTCCGGCGGGTACGGCTCCGGGTCGCCCCACCGCGGATAGTCGTAGCCGAGCCGCCGCCGGGCCAGCTTCTCCAGCAGCAGCGCCGAAACGTGCCCGCCGCCGTTGAAGCGCACGTCCACGATGAGCGCCTGGCGGCCGTACTCGGCCAGGAAGCCCCGGTGGAACTCCCCGAACCCCTCGGCCCCCATGTCGGGAATGTGCAGGTAACCCACGCGCCCGCCGGAGCGCTGGTGGCACTCGGCGCGGTTGAGGTTCACCCAGTCGCGGTAGCGGGCCGGCTGCTCGTCGGCGAGGGCGCGCACGGTGACCGTGAACACCCGCTCCTCCCGGCGCAGCGTCAGCTCGACCTCCTCGCCGGCCTGGTTGACCAGGCGCTCGTTCGGGGTCGCGGCCGTGCCGATGGGCGCGCCGTTGATGGCCAGGACCGCGTCGCCCGCACGTACGTCGAGACCGAGCCGGTTCAGCGGCGAGGTCGCCTTGGGATCCCATGGGTCACCGGTCACGATGGAGCGGATGTGGTAGACGCCGTCGCGGTAGTCCCAGTCGACGCCCAGCTTGCCCTGGCTGTACTCGGGGCCGGGGCGGTATTCGCCGCCGCTCTCGTAGGCGTGGCTCGTGGCCAGCTCGCCGTGCAGCTCCCACAGCAGGTCGGAGAACTCCCCGCGGGTCGTGACCCGCTCCACCAGCGGCCGGTAGCGGTCGTAGACGGCCGGCCAGTCGACGCCCGCCATGTCCTCGGTCCAGAAGTTCTCCAGTTGCAGCCGCCACGCCTCGCGGAACATCTGCCGCCACTCCGACTCCGGGCCGACCGACACCTTGATCCGCGACAGGTCGATCCAGCCGCTCTCGCGCCCCGGCGTCTCCTCGTCGCCGGGCGCCTCCCCCGCCTTGACCACCCGCAGCCTGGAGCCCGCGCGGTAGAGCAGGGTCTTGTGGTCGCGGCCCAGCTCGAAGTCGGTGACGCCGTCCGCGAACGGCTCGTTCTTGCCCTTGGCGAAGTCGTACAGATGCAGGGAGTTCTCGCCCTCGAGCGGGCTGGTGAGGATCAGCACCTTGTCCTTGAGCCCGGCCACCCGCTCGTAGCGGCCCTCGGGCAGCGGGAACGCGGTGACGCGCCGGGCCAGCCCCTCCAGGTCCACGCGCAACGGCTCCGGCTCGGAGTCGTCCTCGTCCTTCTCCCCCAGGGGCCGCTGCACGGGCACGAACGGGTCGGGCGCGTCGGCGCGCAGCGCCACCGCGTACGGGCGGGTGCCGAGCGGGAAGCCCAGGTCGAACTGGAGCTGGTCGTAGACGGGCGAGAAGATCCGCTGGCCGATGAAGTAGAGGTAGCGCCCCTGCGGGTCGAACGCCGGCATCGAGTCCTTCAGCACCGGCTCCGTGGCCTGCACCGTCCGCCCCGTCTCGGGGTGGTGCAGCTTGATCGCGCTGGACCGGGAGTTGAGCGGGCTCGTGTACGCCAGCCACCGCCCGTCGTGCGACCAGGCCGGTTCCTCCGGCGCCCCGTGCGGGTTGGCCTCGACCAGGTCCGCCTGGCCCGTGCCGAGGTCGAGCAGGTGCAGCTCGTGGCGGTGGTTGGCGACGGCCACCCGGTCGTGCGCCGGGTCGGGGACGAGGGCGTTGATCCGCCCCAGCCGGGCCACCTCCGTGCCGCCGCCGCCCTCATGACCCTCCAGGATGACCAGGCGCTCCTCATCGCCGTCGTCGCTGGCCGCCGCGATCAGCCGGGCGCCGTCGTTGAGCCAGGTCAGGAACCGGTAGCGGATGCCGTCGGGCGAGCCGTACTGCTGCACGGGCCCCTCCCAGTCGGCCATCGCGTACGCCTTGCCGCGCGCCGTGACGGCCAGCGCGCTGCCGTCGGGGCTGAGCGTGGCGCTGTCGAGGTAGTCGGCGGGATCGACGAACCTGCGGTTGCGCTGCGTCCTGGAGCTGGCCAGCAGCACGTCCAGCTTGCGGGCCGGCTCGCCGGGCTCGAGCAGGTAGAGGTCGGCGCCCGCGTGGTAGACCAGCCGGTGCCCGTCGCCGGACAGGTTGCGCGCGTAGTAGTCGTCGTGGTGGGTGTGCTTGCGCAGGTCCTGGCCGTCGGGGGTGCACGAGTAGACGTTGCCGACGCCCTCGTGGTCGGAGATGAAGCACACCCGGCCGCCGCTCCAGCAGGGCGAGGCCAGGTTTCCCGGCAGCCTGATCAGCCGCCGGAACTCGCCGTCGCCGCGCGGGTCGATCCACAGGTCGCCGACCGTGCCGCCGCGGTAGCGCTTCCACCGCGCGGGGTCGGCGGTGTTGCGGCCGAGCACGATCATGCCTTCGGGCCCGTACGCGATCGAGTTGGCCGGTCCGTACGGGAGCCGCTCCGGGACCCCGCCGGGCGCGACGCGGTGCAGCCATTTGCGGCCCTCGAACGGCTGGGCCGCGTCGCTGGCGTAGAGGATGCGCCCTTCGGGGTCCCAGCCGGTGACCGTGCAGCGGGCGCCGTGGAAGGTGACCCGGCGGGCCGCGCCGCCGTTGGACGGCATGACGTACACCTCTTCCGGGCCTTCCTCGCGCCCGACGAACGCGAGCTGGTCGCCGCGCGGCGAGATGCGCGGGTAGCCCGCCTCGGCGAGCCCGGTGGTCAGCCGGAAGGCCCGCCCGCCCTGGGCGGACACCATCCACAGGTCGTCCTCGGCGGCGAAGACGACCACGTCCTGGAAGACAGCCGGGAAGCGCAGGTAGGCCGACATGAGGGCAGCTCCAGATCGAACCGACAGCCGGGAGCGCGAGGCCCCCGGCTGTCAGATCACGTCTCTCGGGTCAGACGAGTTGCCGCTGCTGCCCAGCCGTCCGGCCGGGCAACCGGGAGGGGTCACTCTTCGTCCGTGGACGACTTCCGCGTCTCCCTCTTGGTCTCCTTGGCCTGCCTGCTGGTCTTGATGGACTGCTTCTTCGACTTGCCGGACTTGGCGGCGGGTTTCTTCTTCGTGTCTGCCATGGGAATCCCCCCTGTACGGACGTGTGCCCCCGAATGGTGCACTGTGCCCCTTAATACCCATCTCACGGCGAAACCCGACATACCGCCTATCGAGTAGGCCGGTCCCCGGCGGACGCGGACCACCACACGCCCTCGCCGTGCGACAGCCCCGGCAGCCGCCGCTCGAACTCGTGCACCGCGGCCGCCGGAATCTCGCCCGCCAGGACCCAGGTGTCGTCGCGCCTGTCGGCGTCGCGTACCTCGCCGCCCAGCGCCGCGAGCGCGGCGGTGACCGCGCTGAACGCCTCCAGCGGCACCTCCAGCTCGAAGCGGTGACACGGCTCGTACACGGTGGTGCCCGCCAGGCGCAGCGCGCGCATGAGCACGATCGGGGTGCGGCCGCGGAAGTCGGCCGCGACCGTGACGGGCGCGTCGTAGCCGGTCCTGGTCAGCGTGACCAGGACGTCGGTGACCGGCCAGCCCCGCGGGCCCTCGCGCAGCGCCAGGTGCACGCTCTCCTCGATCGCCCGGTGGAACGCCAGCGGCAGCGACCCGAGATCGACCTCCAGCCGGTAGCCGACGCCCGACCCTGTCACGCCCGGCTCGACGCGCAGGCCGACAGTGGCCATGAACTCGTTGCGACCGTGCCGCTGGATCTCCTCGACGGCCTCCGCGGCGCCCGACGGGCGTTCGAAGTAGACGGGGCGGCTCGGCTCGAAGACCGCCTCGACGCCGAAGTCCCTGGCCAGGGTCTCGCCGATGACCTCTTTCTGCACCTCCCCGTAGAGCAGGACCGAGGTCTCGCCGCCGGCCAGCGTGCGGGTGCCGATGAGCGGGTCCTGCTCGGCCAGCGCGACGAGGGCGGCGTGCAGGCGCGGCTCCTGGCCGGGGACGCGGGGCCGTACGACGGTCTCCAGGCTGGGCGGGGTGAAATGGGCCTGATTGACCCGCCCCGGCTCGCCCACGGTGTCGCCGACGCGGATCTCTGGCACGCCCCAGACCTTGACGATGTCCCCCGCCACCGCGTGCCGTCGTCCGGGCGCGCCGGCCACGGCGAGCGCGGTCAGCCGCCCGTCGTAGGCCTCTCGTCCCCGGTGGAAGGTCAGGTGCTCGCGCGCGCGGAGCGCTCCCCCGCGTACCCGCAGATAGGCGGCCTTCTCGCCAGAGGGGGCCCGCTCGATTGCGAACACCGACGCGCGCGCCGCCTCCTCCGGGTCCGCGTCGGGCTGGCGCACGGCGGGCAGCAGGTGGATGGCGTCGAGCAGCTCGGCGACGCCCTGCCCGGTCAGCGCCGAGCCGAACAGCACCGGGTACGCCTCCCCGACGGCGCACTGCCGCGCCAGCGCCGCGCGTACCTGGCCGAAGTCGGGCGTCTTGCCCTCGACGAGCAGCTCCAGGAGCCCGTCGTCCCCCTCGGCGAGCACCTCGGCCGCCTCCTCCGGGAAAGCGACCTCCGCGGTGGTGGCCGCCTTGGAGCCCAGGCGCCGCACGGTGTTCAGTGCGACGCTGTACGGCGAGAGCCGCCGCCGGATGTCGGCCAGCAGCTCCCGCTCCCTGGCGCCCGCCCGGTCGATCTTGTTCACGAAGATCAGCGTGGGCAGGCGCAGCCTGCGCAGGGTCTTCATCAGAACCCGGGTGTGCGGCTGGACGCCCTCGACGGCCGACAGCACCAGCACGGCGCCGTCGAGCACGCCGAGCGCGCGCTCCACCTCGGCCACGAAGTCGCTGTGGCCGGGCGTGTCGACCAGGTTGACCCGCAGGTCACCCAGGGCGCCAGAGAGGGGGAACGAGGCGACCGCCGCGCGGATGGTGATGCCGCGACGGCGCTCGATCTCACCGGTGTCGGTCTGTGTGCTGCCCTCGTCGACGCTGCCGAGCCGGTCGATGACGCCGGTCTCGAACAGCAGCCGCTCAGTGAGACTGGTCTTGCCCGCGTCTACGTGCGCGAGGATGCCGATGTTCAGGATGTGCATGGGTGATGGAGCCCTCGGGAACTCTCGTGCCAATGGGGCGCTGGGAGATTCCGAGGCACCGCATCTCATGCTCCTGATCGTCGGCGGGCGACTGCGCGCCCATGGTGCCACCGCGCACCGGGCGGAGGCCAACGATTTTCACCGGCTGCCGCACCTCGGTCGACGTCCGGGTCGGTCGGGCGATCAGTCACATAACCCTCCCCGTGTCAAAACACCCGATGACGGGAATTTCTCTAGACAACCTTGGATGTTCGGAGGCCTGCTTGAGCGCGAAGGACGCCATCGCCCTTCTGGCGGGAGCCATCATCGTCGCTTCCTTCGTCGGCAGCACCAAGACCCATCCGGCCACCGCGGCGAGCCCGCTCGGCAACGCGAGCGGCACGCTGCCCGGCCTGGCCCCCCTCGTCTCCGACGCCGACAAGGCCAGAGCACGCGGCCTCATCAAGCGCCTGCGCGTCAAGGGCTTGGGCCCCAACATCGGTTACGAGCGCACCCGGTACGGCGAGAACTGGGCCGACAGCGCGACCGGCGTGCCGTACGCGCGCAACGGCTGCCGCACCCGCGACGACCTGCTGGCGCGCGACGGTCAGAACGTGACGTACCGGGCGGGCTCCAGCTGCGAGGTCGTCTCGATGGAGCTGACCGACCCCTACACCGGCAGGACCATCTACTGGCACAAGGACAATCCCGACGAGGTGCAGGTCGATCATGTGGTGCCGCTGAACTACGCCTGGCGCATGGGCGCGCCGCGCTGGGCGATGTCCAAGCGGCTGGACTTCGCCAACGACCCGCTCAACCTGCTGCCCGTGGACGGCGACGCCAACGAGCAGAAGGACGCCTCGGGGCCGGCGAGCTGGCTGCCGCCGCAGCGGCGCATCCGGTGCGCGTACGTCACCCGCTTCGCGCAGGTCGCGCTCAAGTACGACGTGCCCGTGCGGGCGGCCGACAAGAAGATGATGCTCACCCAGTGCCGCTGACCATTCAGCGGACCGGGCTGAGGTCGTCAGCGGGGGTCGAGCCAGGTGAAGCCGTGCTCGAACGTCAGCTGCGCCAGGATCCGCTGCCCGTCCGTGTTCGGGTGGAAGTAGTCCCACCGGCTGAGGTGGTCGAACGTGAACCGGTAGGAGAACACCGCGCCCCCGTCGGTGTGGCAGGCCGGGCCGAAGGCGGCGCACGCCTCGGCCGCCGCCTTGTTGTAGGCCACGACCCGCGCCCGCACCCGCTCGCGGCGCTCGGTGTCGGCTCGCGCGGTGGAGTCGGGCTTGGCGAGCATGGTCTGGCAGATCCGCCCCACTGTCCAGAACGTGCGGGCGATCGCGCTGGCCTTGCCGACCTGCCACAGCCGCCGCAGATCGGGGATGCTGGCGATGAGCACCCTGACCGTGGGCATGCCGGCGCGCAGCTCGGCCAGGGCCGCGTCCAGCCGCTGCCGGTACGTCTCGACTGGCGTCATGGCCTGCTCGGTACGGGTGCACGCGTCCTGGGCGCCCACCAGGATCGTCACGTAGTCGGCCTTGGCCTCGACCGCCTTGCGGACCTGGCCGAGCAGGTCGGCGCTGGTCGCTCCGGGGGCGGCGAAGTTGAGGTTGTGCTTGTGGAGCGTTCCAGACATCTTCGACAGGCGCAGGTAATGGCTGGACACCTGCGGGTTGTCGCCGACCGACCACGAGCGCGCGCCGCAGCGGACGTACCAGCCGCAGGCGTTGAAGCCGCTGGAGATCGAGTCGCCGAGCGCGGCCATGATCGCGGGCACCGGCTGGGCCTCGGGAGCGGCCTGGGCCGGACCGGCGAATGAGGCGAGAATCACTGGAGCGAGCACGGAGCCCAGGCGATCGATCATGGACCCAAGGTAGGAAGTGGATCATCGACCGGCTATGGCGTTCCGGCAAGGTCTGTGATTTCAGGACCGACTTCATATCGCCGCTTGACAGGCCGGACGCGATCAGGTCGGGGCGAATACGGCTCAGCGTCCGGGTTTTTCCGGGTTCATTGTCCGTAACCTTGCATTCACGGGGGTCCGAGTCGAACGTGTTCAGTTCCCGCATAGAGTGTCTTGGGTGAGTGTCGCGCTCGGAACAACCCGCCCGCTGCCGGTTCGCACCACCCCCGTCGGTGACCCGGGCGATCTGCTGGCATCCCTGCCCAGAACGGCGCCCTACGCCTGGGTCAGGAACGGCGAAGGGCTCGTCGGCTGGGGTGAGGCCGCGCGGGTGGCGGTGCCCCCGGGCCCTGGCCGGTTCGCCTGGGCCCGCCAGTGGCTGGCCACCGTGTTCGGCGACGCCCATGTCGACGACGCCGTGCGCACTCCCGGCTCCGGCCCGGTCGCCTTCGGCAGTTTCACCTTCGACGAGGACGCCCACGGCTCGGTCCTCGTCGTCCCGCGCGCCGTGCTGGCCCGCCGCGGCGGCCACGCCTGGCTCACCACGATCGGCGACGCGCCGCTGGAGAGGTTCTCCCCCGTCCGCGACCCCGGCCGCATCCGCTACGGCGACGGCAGCCTGACCGCTCCGGAGTGGGAGGAGGTCGTGGCCAGGGCCGCCAAGCGCATCCGTGACGGGGAGCTGGAGAAGGTCGTGCTGGCGCGCGACCTGGTCGCCACCGCCGAGCGGCCCATCGACGTGCGGCTGCTGCTCACCCGGCTGGCCCGGCGCTATCCGGAGTGCTACACGTTCTCCGTCGCGGGGCTGGTCGGGGCGACGCCCGAGCTGCTGATCCGGCGTACCGGCCAGGAGATCGAGTCGCTCGTGCTGGCCGGCACCACCGCCCGCGGCACCGGCCCGGCCGACGACTTCGCGCGCGGCGCCGCGCTGTTCGCCTCGCCCAAGGACCGCCACGAGCACGAGTGCGCGATCGCCTCGGTCCGCCAGGCCCTCGCCCCGCTCTGCTCCTTCCTGGAGACGCCCGACGAGCCCGAGCTGCTGATGCTGCCCAACGTGCAGCACCTGGCCAGCCACGTCAGCGGGCGGCTGGCCGACGGGGCGTCGGTGCTGGACGTGGTCGCGGCCATGCATCCCACGGCCGCCGTCGGCGGCACCCCGACCCGCACCGCGATCGAGGTCATCCGGGAGCTGGAGGGCATGGACAGGGCGGGATACGCCGGGCCGGTCGGGTGGATCGACGCCCACGGCGACGGCGAGTGGGGCATCGCGCTGCGCTCGGGGCTCGTCCAGGGCCGCCGCGCCCGCCTGTTCGCGGGCGGCGGCATCATGGGCGACTCCGACCCGGCCGCCGAGCTGGCGGAGGCCCAGGCCAAGTTCCGCGTGATGCAGTACGCCCTGGAGGGGTGATCAGGCGGGGACGTGGATGTCGTCGCCCACGTCCACGCGCGCCCGCCCGGCGGTCAGCGCGGCCATCCAGTCGGCGAACGGCGCCACCTCGTCCTCGCCCACGGCGACGGCGAAGGTGACCTCGCCCGCGTACGTCACGTCGCGCACCGGGTGGCGGGAGGCCCGCAGGTCGTTCTCCACCCGCCCGGCCTGGTCGTGCGCCACCGCGACGCGCACGAGCTTGGCCGGCACCATTCGCACCGGCTCGGCCCGGTCGAGGGTCTCGGTCACGGCGGAGCCGTACGCGCGCACCAGGCCGCCCGCCCCCAGCAGGGTGCCGCCGAAGTAGCGGGTCACCACCGCGACCACGTCGCTGAACCCCCTGCCCACCAGGGCCTGCACCATCGGCGTGCCCGCGGTGCCGCCCGGCTCGCCGTCGTCGTCGCCCTTCTGGATGCGCGCGCCGATGACGTAGGCGGTGCAGTTGTGGGTCGCGCCGGGATGCTTCTGGCGCCGCCCGCCGATGAACGCGACCGCCTCCTCGACGCTGCGCGCGGGAGCCAGGGCGCAGATGAAGCGCGAACGCTTGGCCTCCGTCTCGTGTTCGACGACGGTGGCGAGGGTGAGGTACGGGGCGGGCACATTCGACAGCGTATTCGGCTGCGGTGGCGGCGCGGGCACCGCCCGCGCCCTGTGACGCCCGCCTGCCGCGTGGCATGCTCGTAGTCACGCGCGAAGGAGGTACGCCCGTTGCCCAGACAAGGCGAGAGCAAGTTGCTGGCCATCAGCGACCTGCACGTCGGCTACGCGGAGAACCGGGCCATCGTGCAGGAGCTGAAACCGGCCACCCCCGGTGACTGGCTGCTGGTCGCGGGCGACGTCGGCGAGCGGCTGGCGGACATCGCCTGGGCGCTGGGGCTGCTGGCGGGCCGGTTCGAGCGGGTCGTCTGGGTGCCGGGCAATCACGAGCTGTGGAGCCCGCCGGACGAGTCGCCGGACCTGCGCGGAACGGCCCGCTACGAGCACCTGGTCGGCATGTGCAGGGACCTGGGCGTGCTGACCCCCGAAGACGACTATCCCGTGTGGGAGGGGGCGGGCGGACCGGTCAGGATCGTGCCTCTCTTCCTGCTCTACGACTACACGTTCCGGCCGGCCGGCCACCACACCAAGGAGAGCGCGCTCGCGTACGCCCACAGCACCGGGGTGGTCTGCACCGACGAGTACCTCCTGCACCCGGACCCCTACCCGAGCCGTGAGGCGTGGTGCCAGGCCCGGGTGGAGCTGACCGAGCGGCGGCTGGCCGGGCTCGACAACGTGCCGCTGGTTTTCGTGAACCACTATCCCTTGGTACGCGAGCCGACCGACATCCTGCATTACCCCCAGTTCGCGCAGTGGTGCGGCACGACGGCCACCCGGGAGTGGCACACGCGCCACCCGACCGCCGCCGTGATCTACGGCCACCTCCACATCCCCCGCGTCACCTGGTACGACGGCGTGCGTTTCGAGGAGGTGTCGCTCGGCTACCCGAGGGAGTGGCGCCGCCGGCCGGGCGGCCCCATGCTGCTGCGCGACGTGCTCGTCGAGGAAGGCCGTCAGTAGCCTCTGGTGACCTTCACCCCTGGCCCGATCTTGCGCGGCACCCCGATGCCGTCGATCAGGTTGCCGCTGGAGGCGACGGACATCGACTTGCCCTCCCCGTCGCCCTTGGCCAGCAGGATGCCCGTCTCACGCTTGGTGCCGTGGCCCAGGACGGTGTTGCCGGTGATCGCCGCGTGGCCGGTGCCGTAGTTGACCGCGTCCAGGGCGAGGTAGACGAAGTTCACGTCGGGGGGCAGCGGCCCCGAGTCGGTGTACGTGCGCTCCGGCGGCGCCGAGCCCTCCCGCCTGGCCTCGCCCAGTGCCTTGCGCAGTGCCGACAGCCCGTCCGGCGGCGGCAGGAACTTGTGGATCCGGTTGGCGTTGATCGTCGTGTTCGCCTCGCCCTGCAGGTCGCAGCGGATGCCGTAGTACGTCTGGTTCGCCGTGCTCTCGGCGCCGAAGTCCTCGATGTAGTTGTTCTGGATCGAGGTGCCGAAGCAGCGGTGGGCGTCGATGGCGTTCTTCGGCGTCGCGTACAGGTGCAGGTCGCTGAACGTCCAGCCGGCCGCGTTGTCGCTCTGGATGGCGTGCGTGCCGCTGAAGCCGATCCAGGAGCGCTGCAGCGTCCAGTCGGTGACCGAGTTGCCGGGGTCGACGACCCGCAGTCCGGCCTCGGCGGCGCCCTCGATGTAGACGTCGCTGATGACGCTGTTGACCATGGTGTTCTTCAGCAGCGTGCCGTTCTGTGACGGGTTGCTGATGCGGATGCCGTCGGACGGCGTGCCGTAGATGTCCACGTCGTACACGCGGGTGTTCCACGAGCGCAGCAGCAGCCCCACGGTGCCGGTGTTGTTGTCCCGGTTGCCGTCGATCGTGAGCTTCTCGACGCGGATCGTGCTGCCGCTGTAATCGGTGTTCTTCACCCACCCCTCGGAGGCGAGCACCGCGGGCAGGTTGGCGCCGTCGGCCTGCCTGAGCACCGCCCCGGCCTTGGCGTCGCCCCGGTACGTGCGCCGGTCCTCCAGGCTGATCGTGGCGTCGATCAGGCACGTGCCCTTGATGACGATCTCGTCGCCCTCCTTGGAGGAGTCGATCGCGGCCTGCAGCGTCTTGGCGTCGCCGGCGGTGTTGGCGCAGGCCGCCTCCACCCTTGAGGCCGCGGCGGGCGGCACCGGCATGAGGATGGCGGCCCCCGTCACGGCCATGGCGAGAGCGGCGCCGCCGGCGAGCAGGCGGGTCGGTGAATGACGCACTGTCGGTCCTTCCGTCAGAACGATGTCCCCGGAGACGCGGCACCCCCGAGCGCCCCCGTGTCGATCATTCTCACCGGGCCGGGCGCGGTTCGTGATCTCTTTTCGGGCGCGAAAACCGCAAACACTTCTTCGCGAAGAACTCTTTGCGAAGAAGTGTTTGTGGTTTACCTTCGAAGCATGACTCGATCCCATGAGAGCGTGGTCGTCCTCGACGCCAAGGGCCTGCGGGCCCTCGCCCACCCCCTCCGGGTGCAGCTCGTGGACCTGCTGCGCAAGCACGGCCCGTCCACCGCCACCCGGCTGGCCGAGCGCCTGGGGGTCAACTCGGGGACCGCCAGCTACCACCTGCGCAGGCTGGGTGCCGCCGGGTTCGTCGAGGAGGACACCGAGCGGGGCAACGCGCGGGAGCGGTGGTGGCGCTCGGTCCACCGGGGGACGCGTCTCACGGACGAGGACGGGCTGGCCGAGCGCGAGCCCGAGGCGGTGCTGGCCTACATGCAGTCCGTCGCCGCCCTCTACAACCTACGCGTCCAGCAGGCGCTCAACGAGCTGCAGACCATGCCGAAGCCGTGGCGGCGCGTGCTCGACCTCAGCTCCTACGCGTTCCGCCTCACCCTGGAGGAGGCGGAAAAGCTGCGGGAGGACCTGATCGAGGTCGTCGAACGCTACCGGCGTGACGGTGAGGAGGCGCCGCCGGACGCGGTCCGGGTCTACCTGATACCGCAGGTGCTGCCCGAACTGGACGATCCGGAGGAGTCGTGACGGAGCCGCGCCGGTCCTTACGGCCGCTGGCCGGGGTGCTCGCGGCCATGACCGTGTCGATGACCGCGACCCGCGTGTCGGCCATCGCGCTGCCCTGGTTCGTGCTGACGAGCACCGGGAGCGCCGCGTTGACGGGGGTGGTGGCGTTCGCGGAGATGGCCCCGTACGTGCTGGTCAAGGCGCTGACCGGGCCACTCGTCGACCGGGCGGGGCCGCGCCGGATCTCATGGGTCTGCGACGTCGTGAGCGCCTGCGCCGCCGCCGCGGTGGTCCTGCTGCACGCGGCTCATCTGCTGCCACTGGGCGCGCTCATCACACTGGTCGCGTTGATCGGCGCGGCCCGCGGGCCCGGAGACCTGGCCAAGGAGATCATGGTCCCGGAGGCGGCCGAGCGCGGGCGGGTGCCGCTGGAGCGGGCCACCGGGCTGATGGGCGTGACGGAGCGGCTGGCCTCGACGGTGGGTCCCGGGCTGGGCGGCGCGATGGTGGCGCTGCTCGGCCCGCTGGCCAGCCTGGTCATCAGCGCGGTCTGTTTCGCGCTCGGTTCGGTGGTCGTGGCCGCGGCGCTGCCGCGCGGCATGGGGCACCGCGCACCCGGATCGGGTGAGCAGCAGGAGGGGTACTGGCGGCGGTTCGGCCAGGGCTTCGCGTTCCTGCGCGGCGAGCCGCTGCTGCTCGCGATCATCGTGATGGTCGGCGTCACGAACCTGCTGGACGCGGCCTTCAGCCAGGTGCTCGCGCCCGTATGGGCGAAGGAGTCCGGCCACGGCCCCGCCGTCCTCGGGCTGAACAGCAGCGTGATGGGGCTGACCGCGATCGGGGGCAGCCTGGTGGCCGCCGTGATCGCGCACCGGATGCGGCGCAGGCCGGTGTTCTTCGTGGCGTTCCTGTTCGCCGGGCCACCGCACTTCCTCATCCTGGCCACGGATGTGCCGGTGTGGGGGCTGGTGTCCGTGTTCGCGGTGTGCGGGTTCGCCAGCGGTTTCCTGAACCCGATCCTGGGCGCGATCTCGTACGAGCGGGTGCCCCGCCATCTCCTGGGCCGGGTGAACGCCCTGCAGAGCTCGCTGGCCTGGGCCGGCATCCCGCTGGGCGGGCTGCTGGGCGGAGCCGCCGTGACGGCGGTGGGCCTGGTGCCCGTGCTGCTGGTGTCCGGGGTCGCCTACGCGCTCACCACGAGCCTGACCGGGCTGCGTCGCGAATGGCGGGAGATGGATCGGCTGCGGGGGCAGGGGCCTGCAGCCGTACCGGCGCCGGAGGAGAGCACCGGTACGGTGGGTGGCCGGCTCAGCGGGTGATCACGCCCTGGGTCAGGTCGGCGGCCGTGGCCGTGTGGGAGCGGCGCTCGGCGGGGCCGTAGCCGCCGCCACCGCCCGACTCGCAGCGCAGCACGTCCCCCGCCGTGACCGGCAGCGCGTTCACCTTGAGCATCTCGCGCGCGTCCGGGGTGCCCGGGTTGAGGGTGACGCGCGGCGGCGCGCCCGGCTCGCCGCCCGCCAGCGCCGGGGTGACCGGTGAGGTCGTGCCGCCTCGTCACCGCTACGCTGGCCACGAGGTCTCCGGTGTTCGTTCTTCTTGGTCGTTGAACCAACTACCGGAGACTTCTTCATTTCACGATCATCGACGCACCCAACACGTCGTGATCTTTTGAAACACGACCGAGAGCGCTCCCCATGCCGCGGCCCTGTGCACGCCGCAATGACGGGCCGCACCCTCTGTGCGGCCCGCCCTGCGGCCCAGGCGTAATAAGGGCCCCGGGGGCACTGCCGCGAGCGTGTAGATCAAGGCTCGATCCACCGCCGCGGCGCCCGCCTGCTGATCATCGTGGTCACGTGAACCCCTCGGATGAAAGTCACGCCGAGGGTTTTGTGCCTTTTTGTTCCTCCAGGCCACCGCCCGAAATGGTCAAATTCCCGGCAAGCGGTTCACTCCCGCTTCAGTTCGTGCGCCAGCTCCTCCAGCTCCGCCCCGCCGGCCATGAGCGCGGTCAGCTCCTGCGGGGTGATGTCCGCCTTGCCGTACTCGCCCAGACCGGCACCCCGGTTGAGCAGCAGGAACCGGTCCCCCACCGGGTAGGCGTGGTGGGGGTTGTGGGTGATGAAGACGACGCCGAGCCCGCGGTCGCGGGCCCTGGCGATGTAGCGCAGCACGACTCCGGCCTGCTTGACGCCGAGCGCCGAGGTGGGCTCGTCCAGGATGAGGACGCGGGCGCCGAAGTGGACGGCCCTGGCGATGGCCACCGACTGCCGCTCGCCGCCGGACAGCGTGCCGACCGGCTGGTCCACGTCGCGGATGTCGATGCCCATGGCCCGCAGCTCCTCCCGAGCCACGCGACGCGCCTTGGCCACGTCGAAGGCCAGGCCCTTCTTCGGCTCGGAGCCGAGGAAGAAGTTGCGCCACACCGACATGAGCGGGATCATCGCCAGGTCCTGGTAGACGGTGGCGATGCCGCGGTCGAGCGCGTCGCGGGGGCTGGCGAAGCGCACCTCCTGCCCGTCCACCAGGAGCGTGCCCGCGTCGTGCTGGTGCACCCCGGCGAGGATCTTGATGAGCGTGGACTTGCCCGCGCCGTTGTCGCCGAGCACACAGGTGACCTCGCCGGCCCGCACGCCCATCGACACGTCGCGCAGCGCCAGCACCGAGCCGAACGTCTTGCCGATGCCCCTGGTCTCGAGGATCAATGCCGCACCTCCTCGGCGTATCGCCTGACCAGGCGGTTGGCCAGCGTCGCCAGCAGCAGCATCGCGCCCAGGAAGAACTTGAACCAGTCGGCGTCCCAGCCCAGGAACACGATGCCCTTGTCGGCCATGCCGAAGATGACCGCGCCGATGGCCGCCCCGATGGCGGAGCCGTACCCGCCGGTGAGCAGGCAGCCGCCGATGACGGCGGCGATGATGTAGATGAACTCCTGCCCGATGCCGATGTTGGCCTGCACGGACGTGTACCGCAGCGCGAGGATCGAGCCGACCAGCCAGGCGGCGAACGCCGTGGTCATGAACAGCGCGATCTTCGTGCGGGCGGCGGGCACGCCGACCGCGCGGGCGGCCTGCTCGTTGCCGCCCACCGCGAAGATCCAGTTTCCGGCCGTGGAGCGCATGAGCACCCAGGTGGCGCCGGCGGTGACCAGGATCCACCACAGGATCGCCACCCGGAAGGAGGTCCCGCCGATCTCCACGGTCCCCGCGAAGATCGCGTTCGCGCCCTCGAAGCCCGGGGCCCGGCGCAGGCCGCTGACCTGCACGGTCCCGGTGATGGCCTTGGTGACGCCGAGATTGACGCCCTGGAGCATGAGGAACGTGCCCAGCGTGACGATGAAGCTGGGCAGCTTGGTCCTGGTGACGATCAGGCCGTTGGCGAACCCGACGCCCAGCGCCACGACCAGCCCGACAAGCATGGCCGGCCACACGCTGAACCCGAAGCGGGTGGCCAGCGTGACGAGGATCAGCCCGCTCGTACCGGTCAGCACGCCCGCCGACAGGTCGAACTCGCCGCCGATCATCAGCAGCGCGACCGCGACCGCCATGATGCCGAGCGTGGCGGCCGGGTCGAGCCAGTTCGCGATGCCGGCCGGCGACCGGAACACCGGCGACTGGGCGGCGAAGAACACGAACACCACGACCAGGCCGACCACCGCGCCCAGCTCGGGCCTGATCAGCAGGCGGCGGGCCAGGCCGACGTCGGCGACCCGCTCGTCGGCCGTGATCGTCATCGCGTGCCCGCCTCGGCCAGCTTGGCCACCTGGTCGGCGTTGTCCTTGGTCACGAAGCCCGGCCCGGTGTTGACGGGCAGCCCGCCGCCGACGGTGTTGAGGTTGTTCTTGTACAGGTTGAGGAACGTGATCGGCAGGTAGCCCTGCAGGTACTGCTGCTGGTCCACGGCGAACAGGACCTCACCGTCCTTGATCGCGGACACCACGTCGCCCGACAGGTCGAACGTGGCCAGCTTCGCCTGCGACCCTGAGTCCTTGACGGCGTCCCTGGCGGCGACCGCGACGGCGGGGTTGAGCGCGAGCACGCCGTTGACCTGCTTGTCCGACTGGAGCTTGGCGGTGACCTTGGAGGTGACGTCGGCCAGGTTGCTCACGTCCACCTGCAACCGCTCGACCGTGCCGCCCAGCGTCTGCTCGGCGCCCTTGCAGCGCTGGTCGAGGCCGACGTTGCCGGCCTCGTGGATGACGCACAGCAGCCTGGTGACGCCGGCCGCCTTGAGCTGCTCGCCCGCGCCGCGCCCGGCCACGTCCTCCGACTGGCCGACGTGCGTGATGGCGCCGAACGCCTTGGAGGAGTCGGCGCCCGAGTTGATGGTGATGACCGGGATCTTCGCCGCGACGGCCTTGCCGATGGCCTCCTTCAGCGCGTCGGGGTTGGCCATGGAGACCACGATGCCGTCTGCCTTCTCCGAGACGGCCTGGTCGATGAGCTGCGACTGCTTGGCCGGGTCGCCGTCGCCCTGGTAGGTGACCTGCACGCCGTACTGCTTGCCCGCGGCCTCGGCACCGTTCTTGACCACGTCCCAGAAGGAGTCGCCGGGGGCTCCGTGGGTGATGACGGCGTAGCTCGCGCTCGCCGTGGCCGCGCCGGCGGCGGCGGAGCTCGCGGGTGCGCTCTGCGCGCTCTGCCCTCCCGAGGAGGAGCAGCCGGCGACGGTGAGCGCGCCCAGCAGGGCCAGCACGATCGGGGTACGTCTCATAGGACACCTCCAAGACCAACAGGCTCGCCCCGGTTGTATCCCAATATCATCTCTATGTATAGACATGCTGACTTATCACCAGTAGAACGGAATCATACGTTCCCTATACTGTGAGGTATGACGAGCGCACCCATGAGTGGCCGCAAGGCACAGGCGGCCCGCAACGACGAGTTGATCCTGCAGGCGGCGCGGGCGGTCTTCACCGCCGATCCCGGCGCGCCCATCGCCGCCGTGGCCGAGAAGGCGGGCGTCGGGATCAGCGCACTCTACCGCCGCTACCCCAGCAAGGAGGCGCTGCTGCAGAAGCTCTGCGGCGACGGACTCAAGCTCTACATCGAGATCACCGAGCGGGCGCTGGCCGAGGAGGGCGATGCGTGGGAAGCGTTCGCCGGATACCTGCGCGGCATCGTGGACGGCGACACGCACTCGCTGACGATCAATCTGGCGGGCACGTTCACGCCGACGGAGGAGCTCGGCCGCGACGCCGCCAGGGCCTCGGCCCTGGCCACCGCGATCCACCGCCGGGCGGTGGGGGCGGGCGTGCTCCGGCCCGACGTGACGGTCGTGGACATCGCCCTGCTGTTCGAGCAGATGGCCTCGATCAAGCTGGGCGACGAGGAGCGCACCGCGCAACTGCGCCACCGTTACCTGGCGCTCGTGATGGACTCGCTGCGGGTGCCGCCGGCCCATCGGGAGCTGCCGGGTCCCCCTCCGGTGGACGAGGAGCTGTCGGCGCGCTGGCACCCGTCCTAGTCCTCACCGCCGGTCCTCCGGAGGCGGGTCGGCGAGGTGGTGGGCGAGGGCCAGCGTGCGGCGGGCTCTGGCGACGATGGGGGCGTCCACGAAACGGCCGTCGGGCAGGGCGACCGCGCCGGCACCTGACCGCTCGGCCTGCTCGGCCGCCTCGACGATCTCGGCCGCGCTGGCCGCCTCCTCCTCGGAGGGGCGGAACGCGCGCCTGATCACGGGGATCTGCCGCGGGTGGATCGCGGTCCTGCCGAACAGGCCGAGCGCGCGGCCCGCGAGGCAGGAGGCGAGGAGCCCGGCCTCGTCCTTGACGTTCGGGTAGACGGACATGGGTACCGGCGGCCGGCCCGCCGCGGCGGCGGCGAGGATCACCTGGAGCCTGAGGTGGTCCATGGCCCGCTCGTCGGTGACGGCCAGCTCGGCGGCGAGGTCCTGCTCGCCGAGCGCGACACCGGCGGCCTTCGGGTGTGCCGCGATCTCCCGGGCCGCGACGATCCCGGCCGCCGACTCCAGCAGCGCGTACGCGGGAGCGCCGGCGATCGCGTCGAGCACGGCGGCCGACTCGACCTTGGGCAGCCGCACGGCGTCGGCGAGGTCCCCGACGGCCTCGAGGTCGGCCTGCCCGCGCTCGGTCGCCAGGTCGTTGACCCGCACGTGCACGCCGACGCCGCTCTCCGGGCGGGCGCGCAGGTAGGCGGCGGCGTTGGCACGGGCCTCATCCTTGCGGGCGGGCGCGACCGCGTCCTCCAGGTCGATGATGACCACGTCCGCCCCGGAGGCGACGGCCTTGTCGAAGCGCTCGGGCCGGTCGCCGGGCACGTACAGCCAGGTGACGGGCCAGGTGAGGGGCCAGGCGAGGGGTGCGTTCATGCGATCACCCCGGCCTCGCGCAGGGCGGCGATCCGCTCGCCGGAGTAGTCGAGCTCGCCGAGCACCTCGTCGGTGTCATGCCCGAGCGACCGCCCCGGCCAGCGGATCTCGCCGGGCGTGTCCGACAGGCGGAAGAGCACGTTCTGCATGGCGAGCGAGCCGAGCTCCTCGTCGGGCACCTCCACGAACGTCCCGAGCGCCGCGTACTGCGGGTCCTCGGCGAGGTCGCTGACGTCGTAGATGGGCGCGACGGCGGCCTGCACCTCCTCGAAGCGCGCGATGACCTCCTCGGCGTCCCGCTCGGCGATCCAGGTGGCGACGGCCTCGTCCAGCTCGTCCACGTGCTGCACGCGCCCGTGCCCGCTGGCGAACCACGGCTGCGCCACCAGGTCGGGCCGTCCCACCAGGGTGACCACCCGCTCGGCGATGGGCTGGGCGCTGGTGGAGACGGCCAGCCACCGCCCGTCGCGGGTCCGGTACGTGTTGCGCGGCGCGTTGCTGCTGGACCGGTTGCCGGTCCGCCGCGGCACGACCCCGAGCGCCTTGTACGCGCTCATCTGCGGCCCGAGCAGGCCCAGGATGGGCTCGATGATCGCCAGGTCGATGACCTGCCCGCGCCCGGTCTGCTCACGGGCGCGCAGAGCCACCATGATCGCGTACGACATGGCGAGCCCCGCGATGCCGTCGGCCAGGGCCAGCGGCGGCAGCGTGGGCGGCCCCTCGGGCTGGCCGGTCATGGCCGCGAACCCGCTCATGGCCTCGGCCAGCGTCCCGAACCCCGGCCGCTTGGCCATCGGCCCGAACTGCCCGAACCCGGTCATCCTCGCCACGATCAGCCGCGGGTTGAGCTTGAGCAGATCTTCGGGGGCCAGGTTCCATCGCTCCAGGGTGCCCGGGCGGAAGTTCTCGATCAGCACATCGGAGCGTCCGGCCAGGTGGCGCAGGATCTCCTGGCCCTCGGCGTGCGACAGGTCCACGGCCGCGGTGCGCTTGTTGCGCGAGAGCGTCTTCCACCACAGGCCCACCCCGTCCACGGAAGCGCCGTGCCCGCGCGAGGGGTCGCCGCGCCGGGGGTGCTCGATTTTGATCACGTCGGCGCCGAAGTCGCCCAGCATCATCGCGGCGGAGGGACCGGCGAACAGGGTCGCCGCGTCGATGACCCGCAGGTCGGCGAGGCTTGTCATGGGTATGTAACTTATAAGAAATATGTCATAGGTCAACCAGATGACCGATCTGCGAGACACTTGGGGACATGTCGCCCACGGAGCCGCGGCCGCCCATGAGCAAGGCCGACTACGTCTACAGCGTGCTGCTCGAGGAGATCCGTACCGCGCGGATCCCGGGCGGCACTGCGGTGCGCGCCGGGGAGGTGGCCCGCCGGCTGGGCGTCTCGGTGACGCCCGTGCGCGAGGCGCTGCGCAGGCTGGAGAAGGACCGGCTGATCAGCTACGAGGCGCATCACGGCGCGACCGTGGTGGACCTGGGCGACGAGGCCCTGGCCGAGTACTACGGCCTGCGCGCGGTGGTCGAGGGGCTGGGCGCGCGCCTGGCTGCGGAGAAGATCACCCCTGAGGAGCTGGCCGGGCTGCGCGACCTGCACGCCTCGATGGCCGACGACGCCGCGCACGGCAGGTACGACCGGCTCGGGGAGCAGAGCGCGCGCTTCCACCTGCGCATCGTGGACATCGGCGGCCCCGCGTTCCTGGGCGCGCACGCAAGGGCGGTGCGCAACAGCTTCCCCGTGCCCGCCGAGGCGTCGCTGTGGCTGGCCGAGACGCAGGTCAAGGCCCAGCTCGAAGCGCACGAGGGCATCCTGGCCGCTCTGGAGTCCGGCGACGCCGCCACCGCGGAACGCATCATGATCGAGCACGTGCGCCGCGCCGGGGAGCACCGCAAAGAGCACTGACCGCATGCGTACGTTCACGGAGATGACGGCGCTGGAGGTGGACCGCTTCGTCCTAGGATGAGGGGATGTCCCTTCCACCTCGGAGCCTCGCTGTGACCGCGACCGGAACGGCCCTGCCGGGCATCAAGGGTGTGCTGTTCGACCTGGACGGCACGCTGTTCGACCATCGGGGCGCCGCCGACGCCGCGATCGTCGCCTGGGTGTCGGCGCACTCGCCAGGCCATCCGCGGCTGGCCGAGGTCGCCCTGCTGTGGGCCGGGCTCGAAGGACCTTACCTGGCGATGTGGCAGGCGGGCGAGTGCTCGGTGGAGGAGCAGCGCCGGCGGCGTCTGCGCGCGCTGTGCCAGGAGCTGGCCGTGCCGGAGCCCGGCGATCTGGACGCGGCCTACGCCGACTTCGCCGAACGCTACCGGCAGCAGTGGACGGCCTTCCACGACGCGGCGCGGGCGGTGGCGGAGCTGGCCGGGCTCGCGCTCGGGGTGCTGACCAACGGGGCGCAGCGGATGCAGGAGGCGAAGGTCCGCGCGATCGGGCTGGCCGGCCGGGTCGGGCCGGTGCTGACGGGCGAGGTGCTGGGCGGCCACTTCAAGCCGTCGCCCGCCGCCTACACGGGCGCCGCGGCGGCGCTCGGGCTGGCGCCGGAAGAGGTGCTGCTGGTGGGCGACGACGTGGGCAACGACGTGACGGGGCCAGCGGCGACCGGGATGCGGTCGGTCTGGCTCGACCGGCTCGGCGTCGAGCCGCCACCCGCCGGGTTCCCGCGCATCACCTCTCTGGCCGAGCTGGCGCCGCTCATCCGCTGACCACACGAACCGCCCGGCTACCTGGGCGCCACCTCGGCCAGCGCCGAGTGGTCCAGGTCGAACCCGCCCACATACGCCAGATAGTCGCCCTTGGCCAGCGGGTCGCCCAGGTACACGCCGCCCGCCTGGCGCACCAGCAACGCCCCCGCCGCCACGTCCCAGGGGTTGGCTTTGGTGCCGTACGCGGCGTCCGACCAGCCGGCGGCCACGTATGCGAGCTTGAGCGCGGCGCTGCCGGGCCGGCGCACGGCGGAGAACGACTTCAGGAACCGCCCGTAACGCCGCAGCGCCGCGTCCATGTCCAGCTCCATGTCGAGGGCCGTCGGATAGCTCGTCAGCAGCATCGCCTCCCGGTCGGTCGAGGCTCCCACGCTCCGCAGTGGCGCGCCGTTGCACCAGGCGCCCTCGGTTGAGGCGCTGAACTCGTCCTCGCGCACCGGGTCGTACACCACGCCCGCCACCAGCTCCCCGCGCACGGCGGCGGCGACGGACACGCAGAAGAACGGCAGCCCGGTGGCGAAGTTCGCGGTGCCGTCGATGGGGTCGACGTACCAGACGAGGTCGCCGGAGCCGGTGGAGCCGCCCTCCTCGCCGACGATCGCGCTCTCGGGCAGATGGGAGGTGATGACCGCGCGGATGATCTCCTCGGCGGCGTGGTCGTGCTCGGTCACGGGGTCGTGGAAGTCGAGTTTGGTGGCCACGTCGGGCCGGGATCTGAACGCCTTGCGCAGCCGCGGCCCGACGGCTCTGGCCGCCTCGACGGCGATGCCGAGCAGGTTTGTCACGTCCATGTCTTCTCCAGCGCGGGGTCCAGCGGGGCGTAAAGTCATCAGGACCCTGTATGCCCACTCCACGCCCGCGCACCAGCCGCCGCCTTCCCCGGACCCCGTCGCCGTCCGCCCCCGAGGCACCGTCCCGGGCTCAGCGGCGCAGGGCGGTCTCCCGCTCCATGTGCGAGAGCTTCTCGGGGTTGCGTACGGCGTAGAGCCCGGTGATGAGGCCGTCGTCGACGCGCACCGCCACGACGGAGTCGAGCTCACCGTCGAGCCGGACGATCAGCGCCGGGTAGCCGTTGACCTGTGCCGGCAGCAGCGACGCCACGTCGGCGATCCTGCCCAGCACCTCGGCCACCCGGTCGGCGCCCAGGACGGGCTCCAGCGCGGCCCGCTTGATCCCGCCACCGTCGGCCAGCAGGACGACATCCGGCGCGAGGACGTCGAGCAAACGTTGCAGATCGCCGGTTTCGACCGCCCGCTGGAACGCCGTGAGCACGTCTCGGGACTCGGCCGGGGAGACGACTTCGCGTGGCCGGCGGGCGGCGACGTGCGCCCGTGCCCGGTGGGCGATCTGGCGGACCGCGGCCGGGCTCTTGTCGACCGCTTCGGCGATCTCGTCGTAGTCCAGGTCGAACACCTCACGCAGGACGAACACCGCGCGCTCGGTCGGCGCGAGAGTCTCCAGCACCAGCAGCATGGCCATCGAGACGCTGTCGGCCAGCTCGACGTCCTCGGCCACGTCGGGCGCGGTCAGCAGCGGCTCGGGCAACCAGGGGCCGACGTAGGACTCCTTGCGCCGGCCGAGCGTACGCAGCCGGCCCAGCGCCTCCCGGGTGACGATCCGGACCAGGTACGCACGCTGGTCCCGCACGGTGCCGAGATCGACGCCCACCCACCGCAGCCAGGCCTCCTGCAGGACGTCCTCGGCGTCGGCGGCCGAGCCGAGCATCTCGTAGGCGACGGTGAACAGCAGGTTGCGGTGGGCGACGAAAGCCTCGGTGGCGGAGTGCACGCGGTCGTCCCGGCCCATGCCCCCGCCGCGATCTCCGGGCGTGGTCTGCGACGTACCGGCCATGGGCGACTCCACTTCGCTCTCGACTGTGTCACCCACCAGACGCCGGACCGTGCCGTTTTGTGACACCCACGATCGGTGGCGCACGTCACATCACCGCCCTGTCACAAGGATCGGGCCGTCGGCATCTTGTGGTCATGAGTTCAGCGCTTGAAACCCTTCGCCGTGACTTCGGCGGCGACATCATCGAACCGGAAGCGGCGGAGTACGCATCGACCAGCCGCTCGGTATTGGCCTCGGGCAGTCCGGCCTGTGTTCTGCGGCCCAAAAGCGCCGGGGACGTGCAGGCGGGTGTCAGATTCGCGGCCCGCGCAGGGCTTGTGCTGTCCGTGCGAGGCGGCGGCCATGCCTTCGCGGGCTTCGGCACCAACGACGGCGGCGTCGTGATCGACCTCAGCCTGCTCGCGAACGTCGAGATCATCGACAAGGAACGTCACCTCGTGCGGATCGGCGGCGGCGCCACCTGGGGGCAGGTCGCGGCCGCCCTGGCCCCGCACGGCCTGGCGATCTCCTCGGGCGACACCAAGAGCGTCGGCGTCGGTGGGCTGACCTTGACCGGCGGCATCGGCTGGAAGGTCAGGAAGTACGGCCTGGCCCTGGACAACGTGGTCGCCGCAGAGGTGGTCACGGCCGGCGGAGAGGTCGTGCGTGCGGACGCGGAGCAGAACCCGGAGCTGTTCTGGGCCATCCGCGGTGGCGGCGGCAATTTCGGGATCGTGACCGCCTTCGAGTTCGCGGCGCACCCGACGACAGACGTCTTCTACGGCAAGATCACCTTCCCGGCCCCGGAGGCGGCCACCGTGCTCCAGGGATGGGCGGACCACCTCCGCACCGCCCCCGAGGAGCTCACCTCCATCGCGTACTTCGCCAATCCGTTCGCCGGCGGACCCGAGGCGCCGGTCGAGATCCAGGTCGCCTTCGACGGCGACGACCCGCAGCTCGCGGCCGAGGCGATCGACCCGATCCGCCGCCTCGGCACGGTGATCGCCGACGACGTCGCGCTGAAGCCCTATGCGGACACGCTCGTGGACGGCGCCGCCCCGCCGCCCGGCATCCAGCTGGTCACCCGCAGCGCATTCGTCCACAAGGAATCGGTGCCGGCGGTCCTTCGGATCCTCGCCGAGGCCGGGGCGTCGGCGGGGGCGCCGTTCATAGCCGTTCGCAGCGTCGGCGGTGCGGTGTCCCGGGTCCCCGGCGACGCCACCGCCTACGCGCATCGCCGAGCGGAGCTGATGTTCGTGACGACCACCGTGGGCCCGCCGCCGGTCGTGGAGGCCGCCCGTCCAGCTCTGGAAGCGATCTGGCGAAGACTGGCGCCGCACGTCAACGGCGCCTACGCGAACTTCCTCGCTTCCGCCACCGCGGAGGACGTCGCCGCGATCTATCCGGCGGAGACCTATGAGCGGCTCGCGGCGATCAAGCGTCGGTACGACCCCGGCAATCTGTTCGCCCGCAACCACAACGTCCGGCCTCGGTAGTCCTTGCGGCGCCCGGATCATTTGTCAGGACATTCTGACCTGGGCTAAGCTGATCAGCATGACCGCGAACCTGGCCATCGACCTGGATCGATCCAGCCCCGTGCCGCTCTATTTCCAGGTCGCCGAGCAGATCGCCGAGGCGATCCGGCGAGGGGACCTGGCGCCCGGCTCCCGGCTCGACAACGAGATCCTGCTGGCCGACAAGCTGGGCCTGTCGCGGCCGACGATCCGCCAGGCCATCCAGTATCTCGTGGACAAGGGCCTGCTGGTGCGCAAGCGCGGCGTGGGCACACAGGTCGTGCACGGGCAGGTCAAGCGCTCGGTCGAGCTGACGAGCCTCTACGACGACCTGCGCAGGGCCGGCCAGGAGCCGGCCACGCAGGTGCTGGCCCTCGAGCCGCGCCAGGTCGCGGAGGAGGTCGCCCCCATCCTGGGCGTGGAGCCGGGCACCGAGGTCCTCTACCTCGAGCGCCTGCGGTTCGCGGCCGGGGAGCCGCTGGCGGTGCTGCACAACTGGCTGCCGCTCGGCCTGGCCCAGCTCACCACCGCCGACCTGGAGAGCCGCGGCCTGTACGAGCTGCTGCGCGCCGCGGGCGTGCGGATGCGGGTGGCCAACCAGCGCATCGGCGCGCGGGCCGCGACCCAGGCGGAGGCCAGGCTTCTGGAGGAGCGCCGCGGCGCGCCGCTGCTCACCATGCTCCGCACCACGTACGACGACCAGGGCCGGGCCGTCGAGCACGGCTCACACGTCTACCGGGCCTCGCACTACTCCCTCGAGGTCACCCTCATCGAGCGCTGAGGCGACCCGCCGCTTGAGGTAGAGCGTGGTGCAGATCCCGAACACCACGGCCACCCCGAGCCCCACCCAGGAGAAGCCCTTCAGCCATTTCTCGGCGACGAGCCCGAGATAGTAGATCACCGTGGTGGTGCCGCCCGCCCACACGATCCCGCCGAGCACGTTGGCGACGGCGAACTTCCAGTACGGCATGCGCAACGCTCCCGCCAGCGGCCCGGCGAGGATGCGCAGCAGCGCGATGAAGCGGCCGACGAAGACCGCCCACACGCCGAACCGCTGGAAGTACTGCTCGGCCTTGGCCACGTGCCGCGGGCCGAAGTGCTTGGGGAAGCGCCGCCCGAGCCGCTCGAACAGGGGCGCGCCGCCCCTGCGCCCGATCGCGTACCCGGCGGAGTCACCCACGATGGCTCCGGCGCTCGCGCACACGCCCACCCAGACCGGGTCCACCACGCCCTTGGCGGCCAGGATCGCGGAGCTGACCAGCACGATCTCGCCCGGCAGCGGGATGCCGAGGCTCTCGAACCCGATCACGAGCGCGACCATGGCGTAGAGCCATCCGGCCGGGATCGCCTCCAACCACACGTCGATATGCACGCGCGCAACCCTAGCGCCGCCACATCACCACAAGGACCGCCGTCGAGACCCTCCCGCCGGACGGTCAGCGTTCGCTGTCGAGCATGGCCAGCTGCGCCTCGTGGTAGCGCTCGCCCGCGGCCGCTCCCGCCGGGACGGCGGCCTCGATCGCCGCCAGGTCCTCCGCCGTCGGCGCCACGCCGAGGGCCCCCAGCGCCTCGGCGAGCCGCTCGCGCCGCCGCGCCCCGATGAGCGGGACGATGTCGCCGCCCTGGGCCAGCACCCAGGCGATGGCCAGCTGCGCGACCGTGACCTCCTTGGTCTCGGCCAGCGCGCGGAGCGCGTCCACCAGCGCCAGGTTGTGCGCGAGGTTGTCGCCGGAGAAGCGCGGACTGACGGCGCGGAAGTCCTGCTCGCCCAGCTCGCGGTCCTTGGACCAGTGCCCGCTGAGCAGGCCCCTGGACAGCACCCCGTACGCGGTCACCGCGATCCCGAGCTCGCGGCAGGCGGGCAGGATGTCCCGCTCGATCCCCCTGGACAGCAGGGAGTACTCGAGCTGCACGTCGGCGATCGGGTGCACGGCGTGTGCCCGCCGGATCGTCTCGGCCCCGGCCTCGGACAGTCCCACGTGGCGCACGTGCCCCTTCTCGACCTCCTCGGCGATGGCGCCGACGGTCTCCTCGATGGGCACATTCGGGTCCACGCGGGCGATCCGGTAGACGTCCACGTGGTCGGTGCCGAGCCGGCGCAGGGTGTAGGCGAGCGAGGTCTTGACGGCCGCCGGCCGGCCGTCGTAGCCGAGCCAGTTGCCGTCGTAGTCACGCTGCGCCCCGAACTTCACGCTGATCGTCACGTCGTCGCGCGAGCGGCCCTTGAGCGCCTCGCGGATGAGCAGCTCGTTGTGGCCCATCCCGTAGAAGTCGCCGGTGTCGAGCAGCGTGATGCCGGCGTCGAGGGCGGCGTGGACGGTGGCGATGGACTCGGACGCGTCGGCCGGCCCGTACAGGTCCGACATTCCCATGCAGCCCAGCCCGAGGTCGGACACGACCGGGCCGCCGGTTCCCAGAGTTCTCATGCGGCCAGTATGCCTGTTGGGCTGACAGATTTCAATTTTTGTCAGTCGTGGGCTCCGGCGGCGTCACAGCGGCCTCAGGGTGTTGTCCCAGAAGTTGTCCCGCACGACGGCGGCTTTGCGGCAGTCGGTCCACGCCCCGTACGCGCCGCCTTTGCCGGAGAAATTACGGCCGAAACGATTTCCGATCACGCGGTAGGCGCGGCTGCGGTCGCGCGGGCAATAGAGCGTGAACGCGCCGCCGGCGAGCAGGTTGTTCTCGACGAGCACATTGGCGTTGTTCGTGGGATGGCTGATGATCGCAGAGGTGCCGCCGGGCGCGTAAATCGTGTTGCGCATGATCCGGATATTGGAGCCGCCGGCGAGCTGGATGCCGTCGGCGTGCCCCGTGGCGCCCTCATAAAGGTCGTGGATATAGGAGTCGAGCACGCTGGTGGTGTCGTCGATGTCGAAGCCGTTCTCGCAGCCGTGGACGTTGAGCCGCCTGGCGGTCGTCCCGTACGAGCCGACGCCGGTGGTGTTGTGGTTGCGGCAGTCCACCTCGACGTCCTCCAGCAGCAGGCCGCCGCCCTTGTACGTCTCGATGAAGCTGCCGATGGCGTAGTGGCCGGTGCAGGTGACCTTGGAGCGGCGGATGGTCACGTTCGGCGCTTTGACGAGGACGCAGCCCCGGATGTCCTTGCCCTCGATCACCGCGCCCGCCTTGGCGACGGTGAGATCGCCGTTCACCACCTTTAATTTCGTCCCGGCCGGAACCCCGGTGTTCGTGGCGTCGGGATAGCCGCACCGGCTGGGTTTCAGTGCGCAATTGGCCGGCCGTGTGCTCGTATTCGGCGGGGCGGCCTGCGCGTTTCCGGTGAGGCCCAGATGTGTCGTGGAAATGATCAGCAGCAGCGCGGCGGCAGCGCGCGGATCGAATGGCATGATCGGCTCCGGTGAAGGCCGGCAATAGGGACGTCGCACACCATAGAACGCAGCCATCTCGATGGGCTCGAAAACACGATTTTCCATCTATGTGTAGACCGCTCCCCCACGTCCGGATCCATGGGCATCCGATGGTTTCGGTCCTGTTACGTTCGCAGACGCCCCATCGGTAACCCTTGGCAACACGGCTCCCAGAGACCTAAGGTGCAGTGCAATGCCACACATTACTGGGATGGTTCATGACGTCTAAGCAGGTCAAGCCCCTGGCCGGCGCCGTGCGCACCGCGTCGGGGGCCGTGCGGCCGGTGTCCGGAGTGCGCATCACCGGCGGTCTGCTCCACCACTGGCAGCGCCGCAACAGCACGGACACGATCCCGCACACGATCGAGCAGCTCCGCGCCGCGGGCAACGTGGCCAACCTGAGCCGCCTGCTGGAGCAGGACCCCGCCCCGTATCAGGGCCGGTACCCGTTCCTGGACACCGACCTGTACAAGACCCTCGAGGGCCTGGCGTACGAGCTGGGCGACGGCGACACGGCCACCAGGGAGTTCTTCGACGAGGTCGTCGGCCTGCTGGAGCGGGTCCAGGCCGAGGACGGCTACCTCAACTCCTTCTTCCAGGACCCGGCGGCGGCCAGGAAGCCGTGGGAGGACCTGACCTGGGGGCACGAGCTGTACAACCTGGGCCACCTGATCCAGGCCGCCGTCGCCGCCAACCGTAGGATGGGCGACGACCGGCTGCTGCGTGTGGCGGTGCGCTTCGCCGACCTGGTGCTGGACAGGTTCGGGGACAAGGGCATCTGCGGCCATCCCGAGGTCGAGATGGCGCTGGTCGAGCTGTTCAGGGAGACCGGCGAGCGCGGCTACCTGACCATGGCGGCGGCGTTCGTCGACCGCAGGGGCACGGGGCAGCTCGAGCACAAGATCTTCGCCGGCGACTACTTCCAGGACCACGTGCCCTTGCGCGAGCTGCCGTCGGTGACCGGGCACGCCGTGCGCATGGCGTACCTGGCGGCGGGCGCGGCCGACGTCTTCCTGGAGACCGGTGACCGGTCGCTGTTCGAGGCGCTGGAGCGGCTCTGGGACGACATGGTGGCGACCAAGCTGTACGTCACGGGCGGCCTGGGCAGCCGGCACTCCGACGAGGCCATCGGCGACAGGTACGAGCTGCCGTCCGAGCGCGCCTACAGCGAGACGTGCGCGGCCATCGCCGTCATGCAGTGGGCCTGGCGCATGTTCCTGGCCACCGGCGGCGCGAAGTACCTCGACGTGTTCGAGCGCGTGCTCTACAACGCCTACGCCGTGGGCCTGTCGGCGGACGGCAGGGCGTTCTTCTACGACAACCCGCTCCAGCGCCGCCCCGACCACGAGCAGCGCAGCGGCTCGGAGCCGGACGGCGAGCCGCTGCGCCGCGCCTGGTTCGGCTGCCCGTGCTGCCCGCCGAACATCGTGCGCTGGATGGCCCAGCTCGCCGACTATGTGGCGGCCGAGCGGGACGGCGCCGTGCTGATCGCCGCCTACACGGAGGCCAGGATCCAGACGGCCGAGCTGGAGCTGGCGATGCAGAGCGCGTACCCGTGGGACGGCGACGTGCGCATCGCCGTCGAGCGGGCCCCGGACGGGCCCTACGGGCTGGTGCTGCGGATCCCCGGCTGGGCCCGCAACGTGACGATCACCGTCAACGGCGAGCCCTGCGACGCGCCGGAGTCCGGCGGCTGGGTCACCCTGCACCGCGCCTGGTCGGCGGGCGACGAGGTGCGCCTCACCCTGCCCATGCCGGTCAGGGCGCACGGCTCGCACCCCTACCTCGACGCCACCAGGGGCGCGGCCAGCCTGGCCCGGGGGCCGCTCGTGTACTGCGTCGAGCAGCACGACAGCCCGCAGGCCGCGGTCGACGATCTGCTGGTCGGGGCCCATGACGCCGTCGGCGCGGACATCGAGCGGCGGGAGGAGGCCGTCGTGCTGCGCGTGGCCGCGAGCGCGGCGCCCCCGCCCGCCACCGAGCTCTACCCCGAGCTCCCCCTGGACGAGACGCTCCCGGAGACGAGGGTCGCGACGATCTTCGTCCCCTACTTCCTGTGGGGCAACCGCGGACCCCAAGCCATGCGGGTCTGGGTCAGAACCCCCTGAACCAACGGAAAGAAGGCAACATGAGGAGATCTGCGGCGCTCGCGAGCGTCACCATGACCGCCGTGCTGGCGCTCACCGCATGTGGCGGGGGCGGCGGCACGGCGGGCGCCGGCACGGGCACGGGCACCTCGAGCGGGCCGGACGCGCCCGCCGCGACCGGCGGCACCGTGCGCATCCTGGCCAAGGCGGACTTCTCCCACCTGGATCCGGTACGCGGCTGGGACGGCGGCGTCAACAACTTCTACCGGCTCATCTACCGGGGGCTGACGATGTTCGGCGCGGGTCCGGGCGCCGAGGGCACGAAGGTCGTGCCCGACCTGGCCACCGACACGGGCACCCCGTCCGACGGCGGCAAGACCTGGACGTTCAAACTGAAGGACAACCTGTTCTTCGAGGACGGCACGCCGATCAACAGCGAGGCCGTGAAGTTCGGCTTCTCCCGCACGTTCGACCCGGAGGCCGGGATCGGCTCGCCGTACGGGAAACTGCTGCTGGACGCGCCGAAGGACTACAAGGGCCCGTACCTGGACGGCGATCTGAAGACCATCGAGACGCCCGACGACAAGACGGTCGTCTTCCACCTGAAGAAGCCCTACGCCGACTTCCCGAGCGCGCTGGCGATGGTCAACTTCACGCCCTTCCCCAAGGGCACGGGGGCGGGCGCGGCGTTCGACACCAAGCCGATCGCGAGCGGGCCGTACAAAGTGGCGAGCTACCAGCGCGGCGCCTCGCTGAAGCTGGTACGCAACCCGCAGTGGAAGCGTGAGACCGACAGCGTGCGGGCGGCCAAGCCGGACGCGTTCGAGTGGACGTTCGGCCTGGACCCGGCCACGATCGACGAGCGCATGCTGGCCGGGCAGGGCACCGACACCGACGCCCTCGGCCCGTCGATCCAGGCGGCGACCGTGGCGCGGGTGCAGCAGCCGCAGATCAAGCAGCGCACGCTGTCCGGGCTCAACGGCTGCACCACGTACATGGGCCTGAACACCACCAAGAAGCCCCTGGACGACGTGCGGGTGCGCCAGGCGATCAACTACGCGATCAACAAGGACACCGTGGTCGCCGGGATGGGCGGCGGCGCCCTGGCCGCCAAGGGCACGTCGATCCAGCCGCCGACGATCGCGGGCCGAGTTGACTACGACTTGTACCCGCACAACCCCGAGGAGGCCAAGAAGCTGCTGGCCGAGGCCGGGCTGGCGGACGGGTTCTCCCTGACGCTCGACACCCGCCCGGACCCGAAGATGGCGGCGGTGGCGGTGGCGATCCAGGACGCGCTCAAGCAGGTGAAGATCGACGTCAAGATCAACAACATCGACACCTCGACGTTCTACGAGGTCATCGGCACGCCGGCGCAGCAGCACGACGCCGCCGTCACCGGCTGGTGCCCCGACTGGGCCTCCGGCGCGACGTTCCTGCCCCCGCTGTTCGACGGCCGCAACATCACGGCCAAGGGCAACTCGAACCTCGCGCAGATCAACGACAAGGGCATCAACAAGCGGATCGACGAGATCGCCGCGATGACGGACGTCAACCAGGCCAACGCGGCCTACGGCGAGCTGGACAAGGAGATCATGAAGCTGGCGCCGGTGGTGCCGCTGGCGTACGAGAAGCTCATCCTCCTCGTCGGCTCGAACATCGCGGGCGCCTACCAGTCCAACTCGTTCTCCGGCGGCATCGACCTGATCTCCGTCGGACTGGCGAAGCCGTCGAAGTAGATGACCGTCGCAGCTCTTTCCCCTGCCACGTCGGGCCGGCGGGTCGCGGACGCGCTGCTGCGTGATCGGGGCGCGGTGCTGAGCACCGCGTTCCTCACGCTGATCGTGCTGATGGCGATCTGCGCGCCGCTGATCAGCGCGATCACCGGCCACGGGCCCAACGACTTCGACACCGCCGCCGTCAACACCGACCTGGGCGGGGTGCCGCACGGGTCGCTCGGCGGCATCAGCGCCGACCACCTGCTGGGCGTCGAGCCGCAGAACGGCCGCGACATCCTGGCCCGCATCGCCTACGGCGCGCGCGTCTCACTGCTGATCGCGGCCGCCGCCACGGCGCTGACGACCCTGCTGGGCGTGGTGCTCGGCATGCTGGCCGGGTTCTACCAGGGCTGGGTGGACCAGGCGATCTGCCGGGTCATGGACTTCCTCATGGCCTTCCCTGCGCTCATCTTCATGATCGCGATCCTGTCGTCGCTGCCGCAGGGGAACCGGTCGGTGCTGCTGGTCGTGGTGATCAGCGTGTTCGGCTGGCCGTACCTGGCGCGGGTGGTGCGCGGGCAGACGATGACGCTGGTGAACAGGGAGTTCGTGGAGGCCGCCCGCGCATCGGGCGCCTCCACGGGCGCGCTGGTGTTCAAGGAGATCCTGCCGAACCTGCGCAGCTCGCTGATCGTGATGACCACCCTGGCCGTGCCCGGCTACGTCGGCACCGAAGCGGGGCTGTCGTTCCTCGGCGTCGGCGTGACGCCGCCGACGCCGTCGTGGGGTCAGATGATCGCCGGCTCGGTCGGCTGGTACGCCGTCGATCCGATGTACTTCGCGATCCCCGGCGCGTTCCTGTTCCTCACGGTGCTGTCGCTGACGGTGCTCGGCGACCGGCTGCGGGCCGCCCTCGACGCCGGGGAGGCCTCCTGATGGCGCGTTACCTGGCCGGACGGCTCGCCGGGGTGGTGCTGATCCTCTTCCTGGTGTGCCTGTTCACGTTCATCATCTTCTTCACGCTCTCGCCCGACCCGGCGGTGATGATCTGCGGGAAGACGTGCACGCCCGAGCGGATCGACCAGATCCGCGCCGTGCTGGGGCTGGACAAGCCGTTCCTGACGCAGTTCTTCACCTTCCTCGTCGGGATCTTCGCCGGGCGCGACTACGGCGAGGGCGCGAACCTGGTGCACTGCGCGGCCCCGTGCCTGGGCTACAGCTTCCAGACCAACCAGTCCGTGTGGGACATGGTGGTGGAGCGGCTGCCGGTCAGCGCCACGGTCGCGGTCGGTGCCGCGGTGCTGTGGCTGCTCATCGGGATCGTCGCGGGCCTGCTCAGCGCGGTCAAGGAGGGCACCTGGTGGGACCGCGCGGCCATGGGGCTGGCGCTGGGCGGCTCCAGCATCCCCAACTACGTGCTGGCGCTGGCGCTGCAGTACGTTCTGGTGGTGCAGTTGCAGGTGCTGCCGTTCCCCCAGGCGGTGGCGTTCGGCGACGATCCGGTGGTGTGGTTCCAGTCGTACCTGATGCCATGGGTCGTGCTGGCCACCGTCTACGCCTGCCTGTACGCGCGGCTGACCAGGGCGAACGTGATCGACACGCTGGCCGAGAACTTCATGCGCACGGCCAGGTCCAAGGGGCTGAGCCCGGCGCTGACCATGCGCAGGCACGCCCTGCGCCCGGCGCTGACGCCGATCGCCACGATCTTCGGCATGGACTTCGCGGCGCTGCTGGGCGGCGCGCTGATCACCGAGACGGTCTTCGGGCTGAACGGGGTCGGCAAGATGGCCGCCGACTCCATCGCCAAGAACGACCAGCCGGTGATCATGGCGGTGACGCTGCTGGCGGCGTTCTTCGTGGTGGTCGGGAACCTGGTGGTGGACCTCGTCTACACGAGGCTGGACCCGAGAGTGAGGATCACGGCGAAATGAGCGAACTGCTTGTCGTGGAGGACCTCACCGTCACCTTCCCGACCACGCGCGGCCCGGTGGACGTGGTCAAAGGCGTGTCCTTCACGGTCGGAGGTGACGAGACTGTCGGCATCGTCGGCGAGTCGGGCTCTGGCAAGTCCATGACCAGCCTGGCGGTCATGGGGCTGCTGCCCAAGGGCGCCCGCACCAGCGGGAGCATCCGGCTGGCCGGCGAGGAACTGCTCGGCCGCCCCGATCGGGACCTGCGGCGGCTGCGCGGCGAACGGATGTCGATGATCTTCCAGGACCCGCTGTCGTCCCTGAACCCGTACTACACGGTCGGCCTGCAGATCGAGGAGATGTACCGCGCCCACCGCGGCGGCTCCAGGAAGGCGGCCAGGAAGATCGCGATCGAGGCGCTCGAACAGGTGGGCCTGCCGGACGCGGAGCGGCGGGTGGACCACTACCCGCACCAGTTCTCCGGCGGGCAGCGGCAGCGCATCATGATCGCCATGGCTCTGGTCTGCTCCCCCGCGCTGCTGATCGCCGACGAGCCGACCACGGCGCTGGACGTGACCGTGCAGGCACAGATCCTGAAGCTGCTGGCCGGCCTGCGGCAGGAGAGCGGCATGGGCATGGTGTTCATCACGCACGACCTGGCCGTGATCAGCTCGATCGCCACCCGCGTCCTGGTGATGCGCCAGGGCGAGCCGGTCGAGTACGGCACGGCCGAGCAGGTGTTCGCCGAGCCGGCCCACGACTACACCCGGATGCTGCTGGAGAGCATTCCGCGCATCGACGATGAGGTGATCGCATGACGCTGCTGCGGGCCAAGGACCTGACCAAGCGGTTCGTCTCGCGTGGGCCGCTGGGCGCGAAGGCCGAGTTCACGGCGGTCGACCAGGTCAGCTTCGACGTACGCCTCGGCGAGACGCTGGCGGTGGTCGGCGAGTCCGGCAGCGGCAAGTCGACGACCGCCCGCATGATCGCCAAGCTGATGGACCCGAGCGAGGGCACGCTGGAGTTCGACGGCGCGGACGTCACCCGCGCCAAGGGGGCCGATCTGGCCCGCTTCCGCGCCAACGTCCAGGTCGTCTTCCAGGACCCGTTCTCCTCGCTCAACCCCCGCCACACGGTGGAGCGGATCCTGATGGCGCCGCTGGTCTACCAGGGCATCGCGCCCAACGGCAGCCGGCGGGCGCACGCCAAGGAGCTCATGGAGCGCGTCGGGCTGAACCCCGACCACTCCCTGCGCTACCCCGGGCAGTTCTCCGGCGGGCAGGCGCAGCGCATCGGCATCGCCCGCGCGCTGGCCGTCAACCCCAAGCTGGTGATCTGCGACGAGGCCGTCTCGGCGCTGGACGTGTCGGTGCAGGCGCAGGTGCTGGAGCTGCTGCGGCGGCTGCAGCGCGAGAGCGGCTTCAGCTACGTGTTCATCGCCCACGACCTGGCCGTCGTCCGGCAGATCGCCCAGCGGGTCGCGGTGATGAGCAAGGGGAAGATCGTCGAGCTGGGGGACACCGAGCAGGTGTTCGGCGATCCCCAGCACGAGTACACGCGGACGCTGCTGGCGGCCATCCCCCGCATCAACCCGGAGTGGGACCGCCGCAGGAGGGAGAGGCTGTGATCACCGCGACCTACACGATTCCCGGGATGCGGGTACGCGACCACGTCGTGGAGGTGCCGCTCGACTGGTCCGACCCCGAGGCCACGATCAGGGTGTTCGCCAGGGAGCTGGTGGATCCCACGCGGGACGGCGACGACCTGCCGTGCCTGCTCTACCTGCAGGGCGGCCCCGGCGGCAAGGGGCCGCGGCCGGTCGGCACGTCGGGCTGGCTCGGCAAGGCGCTGGAGACGTACCGGGTGATCCTGCTCGACCAGCGGGGCACGGGCCGCAGCTCGCGGATCGACGGGCGGGTGATGAGCGCGCTCGACCCGCAGGAGGGCGCCGACTACCTGGCCCGCTTCCGCGCGGACTCGATCGTGGCCGACGCCGAGCACCTGCGCAAGACCGTCTTCGGCGGCCGGCGCTGGTCGACGCTCGGGCAGAGCTACGGCGGCTTCCTGACGCTGACGTACCTGTCGAAGGCGCCCGAGGGCCTGAGCGCCTGCTACGTGGCGGGCGGACTGCCCTCCCTGGACCCCGACGCAGCCGAGGTCTACCGGCGCACTTATCCGCGGGTCGCGGCCAAGAACGCCGAGTTCTACCGCCGCTACCCGCACCACGTGGAGACCGTGGCCCGCCTGGCCGACCGGCTGGCCTACGGCGACGTGCTGCTGCCCGACGGCGACGTGCTGACCGTACGGCGGCTGCAGTCGCTGGGGATCGACTTCGGCATGAAGCCGGGCTACGAGCGCATGCACTGGCTGCTCGACGAATCCGCCGAGCTGCCCGAGACGTTCCTCCACCAGGTGCTGGCCCGCTCCTCCTACGCCGACAACCCGCTGTTCGCCGCGCTGCAGGAGAGCATCTACGGGTCCGGGCCCGGCGCGACGGCCTGGGCGGCGCAGGAGGAGCGCGCCCGGCACCCCGCCTTCGCCGAGGACGCCAGGCCGCTGCTGTTCACCGGCGAGATGATCTATCCCTGGATGTTCGAGGAGATCCGCGCGCTGCGCCCCTTCCGCCCCGCCGTCGAGCTCCTCGCCGCGCGCACCGACTGGCCCGTGCTGTACGACCTGGACCGTCTGGCGGCCAACGAGGTGCCGGTGGCGGCGGCCGTCTACTTCGACGACATGTACGTCGACTCCGGCCTGCAACTGGACACCGCCTCCCGGGTCGGCAACACGCAGGCCTGGGTCACCAACGAGTACGAGCACGACGGCATCGGCGAGGAACGGGTCTTCGCCCGGCTGACCGGCCTCGTGCGCGACATAGGAGGAGGAATCACCGGTGAGTGACGGCAAGCCCCCCAAACTGACCGAGATCCCCGCATTCGTCGACTACATCTCCCAGGGCTGGGACGCCCCCGCCCGCACCCCGGCGCTGGTGCCCGGCGCGGCCGAGGCCGCCGCCGCCCACCGGGAGCGGCTGGCCGCCGCGCTGCCCGGCAGGACCGTGGTGGTGAAGGCGGGCCGGGCACCCGTACGCAGCAACGACACCGCCTACGACTTCCGCGTGGACAGCGACTTCTACTGGCTCACCGGCTGCGCCGTGGAGAACGCCGTGGCCGTGATCGCCGACGGCGCCGCCACCCTCTACCTGCCGCCGCCCGCCCGCCCCGGCGAGACCGGCTTCTTCGCCGACGCGGCGTACGGGGAGCTGTGGGTGGGCCCGTCCCCGTCCCTCGCCGAGTGGTCGGCGGCGCTGGGCGTCGACGTGCGGCCGCTGAGCGACTTCACGGACTCCCCCGAGCCGCAGGACGACCTTCCACGCGTGCTGGCCGAGCTCCGCATGATCAAGGACGAGTGGGAGATCGGCCGGCTCCGCGAGGCCGTGGACCGGACGGTCGAGGGCTTCGCGGCGGTGCTGGCCGAGGTCCCGGCGGCCGTCGAGGGGGCGGGCGAGCGGTGGCTGCAGGGCACATTCGACCGTTACGCCAGGGCGTACGGCAACGGCCCCGGCTACCCCACCATCGTCGGCAGCGGCCCGCACGCCCCCACGCTGCACTGGGTGCGCTGCGACGGCCCCGTCCTGCCCGGCGACCTGCTGCTGCTCGACATGGGCGTGGAGGTACGCAGCCACTACACCGCTGACGTCACCCGGACCTTCCCCGTCTCGGGCGCCTTCTCCCCGGCCCAGCGGCAGGTGCACGACCTGGTGGAGAAGGCGCACCGGGCGGGCATGGCGCAGGTCGGCCCCGGCCGCCGCTTCACCGACTTCCACCACGCGGCCATGGAGGTCATCGCGCGCGGGCTGGACGACTGGGGGCTGCTGCCGGTCTCGGTGGACGAGGCCCTGTCGGACCACGGCCAGCACCACCGCCGCTACCTGATCTGCGGCATCGGCCACCACCTGGGCCTGGACGTGCACGACTGCGCCCAGTCCCGCCCCGAGGCGTACCAGGGGGCCGTCATGGAGCCCGGAATGGTGCTCACCGTCGAGCCCGGGCTGTACTTCCACGCCCACGACCGCACGGTCCCGCCGGAGCTGCGCGGGCTCGGCGTGCGGATCGAGGACGACCTGCTGGTCACCGCGTCCGGCACGGAGATCCTTTCCGACGCCCTGCCCATCGACGCGAGCGGCCTGGAACGCTGGGCCAAGGAGGCGACCACGTGACCCATCGGCCGTGATGGAGGCGAGCGGCGGTGCGGGCGCCGCTCCGGCCGCGGGCCCCGAACACCGTCACCGCCTCCCGGGTTGCGCACGGCGGCACGCGCTCACTCAGAGGCGCTGTAGCGGGCCTGGCGGACGGCGGCCGTGAGAGCGGCGGCGCGGGCGGCCTCGGTCGGCGTGAACGGCAGTTCCGGCCGCCGGATCAGCAGGGCGCGGTCCGGGTTGACGGAGATCACCATGGTGGTGTTGAGCTCGGCCCCCTCGTCCACCGTGTCGCCGGGCCGCCGCCACTCGACCTGCGACACCCGCAGCAGCTCCGCCATCGCCTCAGGCAACCGGTCCGGATCCGCGCTCACCCGCTGCGCCAGGACGAGGGCCTGCACGCCGGGATCGGTGAGGTCCTTGACCTGGGCGGGCACGATCACCACGTCGTGCCCGCCCGCCTCGGTCAGCGCCCCGGCCAGCGCGTCGAGCGCCAGCCCCGGCGGCGCCTCGATGACGAACTCGTCCAGCGCGTCACACCCGGCGGGCGTGATGGCGCTGCTGCCGGTCGGCGCGATGTGCAGCGCCAGGATGTTGCAGCCCAGCCGCCCGAACGCTCCCGCCACGGTGGCGAGCCGGCCCGGCCGCTCCACCACCCGCATGCGGATGCGCCACAGCACCATGGGCGAGCCCGCGCCGCCCTCCACGGGCAGCGGGGCAGGCTTCCGTACCGTCCTGCGGCTCAGCCGCCTGTGCAGCGCGGCTCCGGCGATCAACGCCGCCCCCAGCCCGACCAGCACGACCGGACCCGGTTCGTGGTGGCCGAGCAGGGTCGCGAGCAGGTGCGCCAGGCCGACCGCGAGGAACAGCGCGGCCAGCTCGGCGATCTCCCGCCGCCAGGAGCGCCGGTTTCCGTCCAACTCCTTGGGTGCATCGCTCATGCCGCCCAGTGTGTCCGCGGCTTGTTACCCGAGCACGAACGGCGCGGTTGCGGCGGCATTAAACCGCCTTCACCGCATGACCCTTACGTGACCCGGCTTCAGACCTTCTCGACCTCGATGACGAGCGCCGTGGCGGGCCGCAGAGCCGGGGCGGGCAGTCCCAGCTCGCCCAGGACCGCGCCGGACAGCCGCACCGGGCCGGCCATCCACTGCGGTGTCGTCCACTGCGGCATGTTCGACGCGGGGGTCTTGGGCACGGCGACGCGCACCTCGTACGTGCCGGCCGGGTCGAGCCCCGGCAGGCGCAGCGGCGCGGGGCCGATGGAGACCCTCGAGGTGAGCTGGACGAACGCGAACACCCCGCGCTCGGGCAGCACCACCCCGTGCAGCAGCGCCGTCGGGTCGGGGTGGTCGGCCCGCACCACGCGCCCCGAGTGCAGCACCGGGCGCAGCCGCTTGTGCAGCGCGATCCACTCGGCCAGCTCCTCCAGCTCCGCCTCGCTCGCCGAGGTCAGGTCCCACTCCACGCCCATGTGCCCGAACAGCGCGGTCGCGGCGCGGAAGGCCAGCGGCAGCGAGCGCCCCGTGCAGTGGTCCTGCGGGGCGCCGACGTGGCTGCCCATCCGCTCCGGCGGCACGAGCAGCCCGGTCCAGCGCTGGATCGCCTGCCGGTCGAGCGCGTCGTTGGAGTCGGACGTCCACACCCGGTCGGTGCGGGCGAGCACCCCGTAGTCGATGCGCGCGCCGCCCGACGAGCAGGACTCGATCTCCAGCTTGGGGTGGCGGGCGCGCAGCTCGTCCAGCAGCCGGTACGCGGCCAGCGTCTGCGCGTGCACTCCAGGCACGCCGTCGTGCACGGGCTCGGCGATGTCGCGGTTGTGGTCCCACTTGATGTAGTCGAGCTCGTACTCGCCGACCAGGCTGTCCAGGCGCTCGAGCAGATAGTCGTACGCCTCGGGCTTGGCCAGGTCGAGCACCTGCTGGTTGCGCTGCGGCGGCGGCATGCGCCCAGCCTGGCCGAGGACCCAGTCGGGGTGCGCGCGCAGCAGGTCGGAGTCCGGGTTGACCATCTCGGGCTCGAACCACAGCCCGAACTGCATGCCGAGCTTGCGCACGTGCTCGGCCAGCGGGTGCAGGCCGTTCGGCCACACGCCCTCATCGACGTACCAGTCGCCGAGCCCGGCCCGGTCGTCGCGGCGGTGGCGGAACCAGCCGTCGTCGAGCACGAACCGCTCGATGCCGGCCGCCGCGGCCTTGTCCGCCAGCTCCAGCAGCCGGTCGAGGCCGTGGTCGAAGTAGGTGGCCTCCCAGTTGTTCAGCGTGACGGGCCGGACCGGCAGCGGCCGGGCGGCGCGCAGGTGGTCGTGGAGCCGGGCGCTCGCCTCGTCCAGGCCGCTGCCCGACCAGGTGAAGTACACCAGCGGCGTGCGGTAGCTCTCCCCCTCGTCCAGCACGATCTCGCCGGGCTCGAGCAGCTCGCCCGCCGCCAGCAGCGCCGGGCCCTCGGGCACCCGCTCGGCGTAGTGGATGTGGTTGCCGCTCCAGCCCGCGTGCACCGCCCATACTTCACCGCTGCCGAACCCGAACCCGGCGGTCCCGGCCACCAGCAGCCCCGTGCCGTCGTGCCCGGTCCGTCCGCGCCGGTTCTCCCTGGACCACACGCCCTGGGCGAACGCCGTGCGCTGGGGCACCTTCTCCAGCGCCCACCGCCCGGTGAAGTCCAGCAGCTCGCCGGCGCGCGCCGGCACCGGCAGGGCGCAGGTCAACCCCTCCAGCCGGTACGGCGTCGCGGCGGTGTTCGTGACCGTGTGCCGCAACGTCACCAGCCCGCCGGCGTCCATGGCCAGCTCGCTCACGAGCTCCAGCCCCGCCCTGGCGTCGGAGGCCACGACGGTCACCGTGCCTCCCCGGCCGGGCGTGGCGTCCACGTCGAGCCGGTCCAGCGTCCACCGCACCGGCCAGTGCTCGCCTGCCCGGCCTCCCGACAGGCCCGGCCGGCCGTACCAGCTGTCTCCCTGGGCGGGCAGCAGCGGCAGCGCCGGGGTCAGGGACGCGAGCGCGGGCAACAGGTCGGACCCGGCGGCGGGCCCGAGGTCGGCGCCGAAGTGGCGCACCTGCGGCAGCCCCGACCCGTCGAGGACGAGGGCACTGCCTGCGGCGGAAAGGATGAGGGGTGTCAAGTCAGGCTCCTCACTCAGCAAACGCTGGTCGATACGACGCGAACCTACAGGAATGAGGCACTTGCCCTGATCACGGGGCCCGCCCCTCTGGAGGGGCGTATGGCGGCTTGCCGTAGCCGGAGGTCAACCGAGCTCGTGCGCGCCGCCCAGGACGACGCGCAGGTCGTTCTGCGTGGGCGGTTTCGTCCACGTGAGCCCGGGACCGCCGGCGGCGATCAGGCGCGGCGCGACGTCCCGCAGCAGCGCCTCCGCCGTGGCGTCCGGCTGCTTCTCGCGGGCCTCCCGGTAGCGGTCGAGCAGCCTGGCCAGGTCCAGCATCATGGTGTTGGCCTCGCCGGTGGCGACCTGCAACGCTCCAACC
The DNA here is from genome assembly GCF_040137845.1 of Nonomuraea sp. B19D2. Lineage (NCBI taxonomy): Bacteria > Bacillati > Actinomycetota > Actinomycetes > Streptosporangiales > Streptosporangiaceae > Nonomuraea > Nonomuraea sp. B19D2. The sequence continues at coordinate 140,929 of NZ_JBEFAK010000005.1, forward strand.
GCCTCGTCGGCGGACCAGGCGCCCTCGGGGCAGACGACCTCGCGCACCGCCTCGGCGAAGCGGGCCCGGTCCATGCCGTCCACCTCGCCGTCCAGCCAGTCCTGGCGCAGGTGCAGCACCCCGGGCCGCTCCACCGCCGCGAGCTGGGCGACCAGGGTGGTGACCGCGCCCTGCGGATCGTGCAGGGCCGCGTCCCCGCTGGCCGCGAAGGCGTCGGCGAGCAGGTGCAGGGAGATCAGCCGGGGCGGCTCGTACGTCATGAGCACCCCGCGCCACACCCCTGCCCGCAGCGGGTAGGCCCGCAGGCCCTCCATGAACGCGGGCTCGGCCTCGGCCGGGATACCGAGGTCCACGTCCATCTCGAACGTGTCGTCGGCGCCCCCGCCGACCGGGTCACGGCGGAGCCACCAGACCACCACGCCCACCACGACGGCGGCCAGCACTGCGACTGCGATCCACACGATGTTGTTTGCTTTCCCCTCGTACCTGACAGCGGTAGCAGCGTAGTGTCACCGACCCCGATTAAGTGGCATTTATCCGCATAAGATCCGCAGCATCACGCATAGCCATTCGCCTGACAGAATTGGAAAGGTGACAGACGGCATCCTGACGGCGGAACAGATCCTCACGGCGGCCCAAGACGTCCTGCGCCGCTACGGTCCCGCCAAGGCGACGGTCGTCGACGTCGCACGGGCGCTCGGCGTCAGCCACGGCAGCGTCTACCGGCACTTCCCCAGCAAGACGGCCCTGCGCGAGGCCGTCACCCAGCGCTGGCTGGAGGAGTCGCACGCCGAGCTGGGCATCGTCCTGGCCTCCGACGCCCCGGCCCCCGTACGGCTGCGCGAATGGCTGGGCGCCCTGTTCCGCGCCAAGCGCAAGAAGGCGCTCGGCGACCCCGAGCTGTTCGCCACGTACACGGTGCTGGTGAGCGAGTCCAGCAAGGTCATCGACCGGCACATCGCCGACCTGGTCGGCCAGATCCGGCAGATCGTCGAGGCCGGCGTCGCGCGGGGCGAGTTCGCCGCGCCCGACCCGGCCGCCGCGGCCCGCGCCGTCTTCGACGCCTCCGTCCGCTTCCACAACCCGGCGCACGCCGCCGACTGGAGCCTGCCGGACATCGAGGATGCCTTCGCCGCATTGTGCGATCTCATCCTTCGCGGACTGGAACCCCGCTGATGGCGTGATGTTTCTACATCTAGGTGACCACAATTGTTTTCCTGAGGATTCCTCTTGTCCTCCTGCATCACCGTTCACGCCTGACCGGACATGTACACTGAGAGTCAACCACCGTCGCACTGAGTGACGAGTCATGGCATCTGGTGCCCAAGGCAAGGGCTGGCCCGCGCAACCGGCAGGAGGTTCCCGGCCCTGACAGAGCGCGGAGCCTCAATGGAGCCACTTCACCTGACCACCAGCCACCGCAACGGGACCCTGACCGTCAGCGTGTCCGGAGAGCTCGACATCGCCACCACCGAGCAACTGCGCGGCTACCTGCTCGAACTGCTGCGAGAGGCGGCGAGCGCCCGGCGCGGGCAAGCCACGCTCGTCGTCGAGGTGAGCGGGCTCACCTTCATCGACGCGGCCGGGATCGGCACCCTGGTCTCGGTCCGCAACCACGCCGTGCGCCAGCGCATGCCGATGCGCCTCGCGGGCGTCCCGCCGACGATGCGGCGGCTGCTGCGGATCACCGGCCTGGAGGGCCATCTCACCTGACCGCCCTTCGCCTGTAGGTTGTCAGGCGTGATCCAGGTTCCTGATCAGATACCCCTGAAGCTCGAAGACGGGTTCGAGCGCGTCAGGCGGGAGCTCGGCCTGCCGGGCGACTTCCCCAGCGCCGTGCTCAACGAGGCCGCATGGGTGGCGCAAGTGCCCCGGCTCGACGCCAAGGACCTGTCCGACGTTCCGTTCGTCACCATCGACCCGCCCGGCTCGATGGACCTCGACCAGGCCGTCCACCTGGAACGGCTGCGCGGCGGCTACCGCGTCTGGTACGCGATCGCCGACGTCGGCGCGTTCGTGCGGCCCGGCGGCGTCATCGACGCCGAGGCCCGCGCCAGGGGCGAGACCGTCTACCTGCCCGCGGGCAAGGTGCCGCTGCACCCCAGGGTCCTGTCGGAGGACGCGGCCAGCCTGCTGCCAGGCGCGCTGCGCCCGGCCGCGGTGTGGCGGATCGACCTCGACGCCGACGGCCGCACGATCGGCGCCGACGTGCAGCGCGCGCTCGTCCGCAGCCGCGAGCGCCTCGACTACGCCTACGTGCAGGCGGCCGTCGACACGGGCACCGCCGACGGCGTGCTGGGGCTGCTGGCCGAGATCGGCCGCCTCCGGCTGGCCCTCGAGCGCGAACGCGGCGGCGTCACCCTGCCCACCCCCGAGCAAGAGGTGGTCCCCGACGCCGACGGCGCCTACCGGCTGGAGTTCCGGCTGCCGCTGCCCGCCGAGGCGTGGAACGCGCAGATCTCGCTGCTGACCGGCATGGCCGCGGCGGCGATGATGCTCGACGCCGAGATCGGCATCCTGCGCGTGCTGCCCCGGCCGCACGGCGACGACCTGGCGAAGGTCCGCAGGGTGGCCCGTGCGCTGGACGTGCCGTGGCCCGACGGATCCTCCTACGGCGCCGTGGTGCACGACCTGGACCCGAAGAACGCGCAGCAGGCGGCGTTCCTGCACGAGTCGAAGGTGCTGCTGCGCGGCGCGGGCTATGTGGCCTTCGACGGCGCGCCGCCCAAACTGGCCGAGCACGCGGCGGTGGCGGCGCCGTACACGCACGTCACGGCGCCGCTGCGGCGCCTGGCCGACCGGTACGCGACGGAGGTGTGCCTGGCCGTCGCGGCCGGCGAGCCGGTGCCGTCCGACATCCGTGCGGCACTCCCGGGCCTGCCCGGCATCATGACCACGACCGGTCGGCGGGCCGGGGCGGTGGAGCGGGCATGCGTGGACCTGGTGGAGGCGTTCCTGCTGCGGGAGCGGATCGGGCAGGCGTTCGAGGTGGTGGTGATCGACGTGGACGAGCGGCGCGGGGGCGGACAGGTGCAGCTCTCCGACCCGGCGGTGATCGCCCGCTGCGACGGCCCGCTCCCCCTGGGAGAGCAGGTCACGGTACGCCTGACGCAGGCGGACCCGGCGACCCGCGAGGTCCGCTTCACGCTGGCGACCTGACCCGTGAAGAAGCCGCGCGCGGACGCCCCGCGCGCGGCTCCCGAGCAGGTGTCACTTCTTCAGCGGGGTCCACCCCGCGCCCACACCCATCAGGTGCAGCGCAACACAGAGCAGCCCGGCGGTGCCGAGCGTGGTGACCGTGATCACGCTGCCGACGGCGAGGCCGGCGATCTCGAAGATGAGCGCGAGCACGAACAGCAGAGCGGCGACGAGGGCGAACATGGCTACCTCCGAACAGGCCGGCCCGGACGCCGCGACACCCGAGGGGACTGGCCTCGGCGGGTGCGTCCGAGGATGTCTCTGACATGGGGATTTCCATCGCCATCGGCCGAAAAACTCCCCCGAAGGTGACGATGTGTGAGCGTCCGACAACAAGATCTTGACCGACCGGTCAGTTCACATCCGTGGTGGACCCCGCCGCGGGCCGGCCGTCATCACGGTAAAGAGTTGCCGGTGCCTCAGGTCACGCCCGCCACCACAGAGCGGAGGCATGGTCTACCTCCGCATCACCTGACGGGCCGGCCTGGAGATCGGAATGGCGCAGATAATTCGACGTCGCCTTTTCCTCCGGCGTCCGCGGGACGGCCGGGCCGCTTTACCCGCATTCGGCTTTTGACCGGGAGAACCGGTTGCCAGACAGGGGAGACGGCAGAAAACTCCGCCGCCCGCGGGGAGGACCGTTCCGCAATATGACCGTGCATGTCAGGGGCATAGCAGAGCGTAGTTGAATACCCTCCAGCCATTCTTGAAACGCGCTTCAGCGCAATCTCTGGCTGCCGAGACTTTTGCCTCTGCCGGATGACTCCGACCACCCCCGCAATTAGCTTGAAAGTGATCCCCGGGCCATATCGATGGTCTGCATGCGACCGATACGGCCTTCCGAGTCCGGGCATCGCCCGGAGTTCATCGCAAGAGGTGGTCTCATGAGCAAGACCCGCACCCTTCTCGCCGCTTGCGCGATGACGGCCACGGCTGTCGTCGCCCCTGAGGCCGTTGTCGTCCCTTCGGCGGCATCGGCTCAGGCTGCCACCGCGACCCAGCACATCATCGATCCCGGTAACGGAGGCGGAGGCGGCGGCGGCGGAGGCAATGGAGGCGGCGGCGGCGGAGGCGGCGGACGTAACGGCGGCGGCGGAGGCGGCGGAGGCGGCGGCAACAACAACGATAACGGCGGCGGAGGCGGCGGAGGCGGCGGAGGCAACGGTGGCGGAGGCGGCGGCGGAGGCGGCGGACGTAACGGCGGCGGAGGCGGCGGCGGAGGCGGCGGCAACGGTGGCGGAGGCGGCGGCGGTGGCGGCGGCGGTATCCGCGATGGCGGCGGCGGCGGAGGCGGCGGAGGCGGCGGCGGTCAGATCAAGAAGAAGAAGAAGCGCGGTGGCGGCGGCGGCGGTGGCGGCGGCGGTGGCGGCGGCGGTGGCGGTGGCGGCGGCGGTGGCGGCGGTGGCGGCGGCGGTGGGCGTCGGTGACTGACCCATCACCCGTAGAACAAAGGGGGCCGCACCGAGTCTCGGTGCGGCCCTCTCACCATGCGCGCCGGGTCGGTCATGTGGCACGGGAGTGGGTCAGCGGGTGCGACCGGGCACGTGCGACGCGCTTCAGGCGGATGCGGTCCGGGGGCCGGGGCACGGGCGACAGCTCCACCACGCGCGCGCCCTCCGGCACGTGCCGCAGGTCGTGGGTGATCAGGAGCGTGGTCCGGCCGGCCATGAGCTGCCACAGCGGCTGCATGACCTGCTCGGCCGTGGCCTCGTCCAGCCCGGTCACGGGCTCGTCGAGCACCAGCACCGGCGAGTCGCGCAGGATGGCCCTGGCGATCGCGATCCGCTGCCGCTGCCCGCCGGACAGCAGCCGGCCCCGCTGCCCCACCGGGGTGTCGTACCCCTGGGGCAGCGCCTTGACAAACTCGTGCACGCCGGCCGCCCGCGCCGCCCTGATGACCTCGTCCAGCGAGGCGTCAGGCCGCCCGTAGGTGATGTTGTCGCGTACCGATCCCGAGAACAGCAGCGTCTCCTGGTGCAGGATCGTGATGTTCTCGCGCAGCGACTCCCGTGTCAGACCCCGGATGTCGGCCCCGTCCAGCAGGATGCGGCCGGCGTCCGGGTCGTAGAACCGCAGCAGCAGCTTGACCAGTGTGGACTTGCCGGCCCCGCTGGGCCCGGCCAGGACGACGACCTCGCCGGGCGAGGCGGTGAACGTCATGTCCCGCAGCACCTGCCGGCCCCGCCTCGGGTACGTGAACCCGACCCGGTCGAACTCGACCAGGCCCCGGCTCCTGCCCAGGGACACGGCGTCGGCGGCGTCGGTGACGGCCGGCCTGGCCCGCAGGATCTCGATGACCCGGTCGGACCCCGCGGCCGCCTCGGACACCGTCAGCGCCAGCTCGCCCAGCGCCTGCACCGCCGGGTACAGCAGTGCCAGGTACGCCGCAAAGGCCAGCAGGCCGCCCAGGGTCAACCGGCCGGCGGCGATCTCCCAGGCGCCGAACCCGAGGATGACGATCAGGCAGACGGTCTCGATGATCTGGACGGCGGGGCCGTACAGGCTGGACAGCCAGGCCTGCGCCATGTTGGCGCGCAGCCACGTGCGGCCCTCCCCGTGCAGGCGCCGCGACTCGGTCCGCTGCCGGTTGTAGGCCTGCACAAGTGGCTGGTTGGCCAGCCCTTCCTCCAGGACGCTGTTCATGGCCCCGTTGCTGTGGCGCTCGCGCGCCGCGGCGGTCCTGAACCTGGTCGCGAACACCTTGGAGACCACCAGGAACAGCGGGATCAGCGCCATCGTGACGAGCGCGAGGTCCCAGCGGATGAAGAAGGCCGCCCCGGCGAAGAACACCACGCTGGCGCCGGTGGTGAGCGCCTTGACCAGCCCGGACCCGACGAGCTCCTCGATGGCCTCGATGTCGTCGGTCAGCCGTGCCATCAGGTCGCCGAGGCGCCGGTTCTCCGAGAAGTCCGGCGCCAGCGTCTGCAGGTGCGCGTACACCCGGTCACGCAGGGCCAGCAGGAACCGTTCCGCGCCCAGCGCGGTGACGTACGTCGCCGCGAAGGACGTCACCCCGGCGATCGCGGCGAGCCCGAGCCAGGCGGACGCCGGAACCCAGAACTCGTCCAGTTGCCGGGTGGCGAGCACCTGGTCGGTGATGTGACCGAACAGGCGGATGGCGGCGACCTCGCAGAGCGCGGCCAGCAGGGCGAACCCGACACCGGCCGCGAACAGCCGCCGCAAACCGCGGGTGTCCGGCCAGAACTCGCGGAAAGTCCGGCGAATGGAAATCGCCGGTGCGAGTTCGCGGCCGGAGACAGTCAATGAGAGCCGGCGGCTGTGCCGCCGGCCCTCACGGGTGTTCGACACCCTCACCTAGCACCCCCACCACCATCTGCGGCAGCACCCGTCCGACCACTTACGGCGACAGCAACGCCGGCGGCGGTGACAGCCCCAACCCTGCTTGAAGTCGATGCGTGCGAGCTGAGTGCCAGCCATGATTCCTCCCCCGTTTGGTGACTTGCACAAATCGCACGTTATCACCTGATTTGCGATAAAGCAGCAGAGTTCGACAATTCAAAAGAGACTTGACCAGTAAAACCAGAAGGCAACGGCCATTCGGCGCGGCCGTTAAATCACTTGCAAACGAACACAACCGCTGATCGGAGTAACGGAAATGCTAAGGATGCTACTAAGAACTGGTTCCAAGGATGTATTTCACTCGATACTTTGGTCCGATGGATCGGAGGGCTCCGGCCGGGATCATTGACGCATGGCATTCATCGGCGTTGTTCTCATGATCCAGGGCTTCGGCGGCCTCGTCGCCCAGCACGTCTTCGGCCGCAACTTCGGCCTGCTCCACCACTGGCTCCAGGGCACCGCACTGACCACCGTGAGCGTCATGGTGGGCATCGCGGGCCTGGCACTGACGATCTCCGGCGTCCGCAAGGAGTCCTAGCGCCGGGCTCTGGCCCGATGACGCCGGCGCCGGTCCGACCAGCGCAGGATGCCGGACCCTCGGCGCCCGCCCCGGCGCTGTGGCGATGCCGGCGCCGGGCGGCCAGCGCGGCCAGGACCGTCCAGACCGCGCTTCGGCTGCTTATAGTGCTTGTGCCCGGGTCTGGGCAATGTCTACTCAGGTGAGCGAAGAGTAGGCCACCACGCCGCGACGCATCGCGTCGATCGCCTTGCCCGCCGTCTGCCTGATCTTGCTGCCGTCCGGAGCCGCGTTGCCGAGCTGGCTGAGCAGGTCCATGAGCTGCTTGATCCACCGCACGAAGTCGCCGGCCGCCAGCTCGTTGCCGTTGATGCCGTCCATGAGCACGGCGTCGAGGCTGTGCCCCTTCGTCCAGCGGAACGCCGCCCAGGCGAACCCCAGATCGGGCTCCCTGATCGTGGACAGCCCGTGGTCGGACTCGATGCCCTCCAGCTCGCCCCACAGCCGGATCATCGCCGTCAGCGCGTCCTTCGTGCTCCCGGCGGGGACCTTCGGACGGCGCGCGTCGTCGGACGCGCGCGACTCGAACACCAGCGCCGACACGCACGCCGCCAGCTCGGCCGGGTCGAGCTCCTCCCACAGGCCCTTGCGCAGGCACTCGGCGGTCAGCAGGTCGAGCTCGGTGTAGATGCGGCCCAGGCGGCGGCCCTCGTCGGTGACGGTCTCGCCCTCCAGGTAACCCAGCTGCTCCAGCACCGAGCAGATGCGGTCGAACGTACGCGAGATGACGTGCGAGCGGCCCTCGACGCGGCGGCGCAGCCCTTCGGTGTCACGCAGCAGCTTGTAGTAGCGCTCGGCCCAGCGGGCGTGGTCCTCGCGCTCGTCGCAGCCGTGGCACGCGTGCTGGCGTATGCGCCGGCGCAGCTCGTTGACCTCCTCGTCCTCCACCGTGTGGTCGCGCGCCCTGACCGGCTTGCCCAGGTCGCGGTCGCCGATCTTGGCGAGCAGCGTGGAGACGAGGTTGGCACGCTCCTTGGGCGAGCGGCCGTTGAAGTTCTTCGGGATGCGCAGCTTCTCGATGGGCTCGACCGGGACCGGGAAGTCGGCCGCGTCGAGCTTCTTCACCTGCTTGCCGATGGTCAGCACGAGCGGGCTCGGCCCGGTGCCGGCGGCCCGGCCGCGCGGGTTGCGGCCGGGGTCGAGCACGATCGCCAGCCCCGCCCGGCGCCCGCCGGGCACCCGGATGACGTCGCCCGGCTCCAGCGCCTCCAGCGACCGCACGGCGGCCGCCCGGCGGGCCGCGCCGCGCTGCCTGGCGAGCTCGGCCTCCCGGTCGGAGAGCCGGCGGCGCAGCTCCGCGTACTCGGGGAAGTCGCCCAGGTGGCACGTCATCGCCTCCTGGTAGCCCTCCAGGGCGTCCTCGTGCTTGCGCAGCTGCTTGGCCAGCCCCACGACCGCCCGGTCCGCCTGGAACTGCGCGAACGACTCCTCAAGCAGCGTCCTGGCCCGCTCCCTGCCGAACTGGCCGACGAGGTTGACCGCCATGTTGTAGGAGGGCTGGAAGCTGGAGCGCAGCGGGTAGGTGCGCGTCCCGGCCAGGCCCGCCACCGACAGCGGATCCATGCCCGGCTGCCACAGCACCACCGCGTGGCCCTCGACGTCGATCCCCCGCCGCCCGGCCCGCCCGGTGAGCTGGGTGTATTCGCCGGGCGTCAGGTCGGCGTGGGTCTCGCCGTTCCACTTGTCGAGCTTCTCGATCACCACGCTGCGGGCCGGCATGTTGATGCCCAAGGCGAGCGTCTCGGTCGCGAAGACGGCCTTGACCAGGCCGCGCGTGAACAGCTCCTCCACGACCTCCTTGAACGCCGGCAGCATCCCCGCGTGATGCGCGGCCAGCCCGCGCTCCAGGCAGTCACGCCACTCCAGGTAGCCCAGGACGGCCAGGTCCTCATCGGGCAGATGCGCGGTGCGCTCGTCCACGAGCTGCCGGATCTCGTGCCGCTCACGGTCGGAGGTGAGCCGGATCCCGGCGTACAGGCACTGCTGGACGGCGGCGCCGCACCCGGCGCGGGAGAAGATGAACGTGATCGCCGGCAGCAGCCCCTCGGCGTCGAGCTTCTCGATCACCTGCACCCGGTCCGGCGGGCGCGAGCGCTGCGGCCTGCCGTAGCCGCGCCTGCCGCGACCTGCCATCAACCGCTCGGCGTCGCGCGTAACCCGCATCAGCGTGGGGTTGATGCGCAGCGTCAGGTCGTCGTTCATGAACATGTCGTAGAGGCGGTTGCCGACCATCATGTGCTGCCACAGCGGCACCGGCCGGTGCTCGTCGACGATCACCGTGGTGTCGCCGCGCACCTCGCCCAGCCACTCGCCGAACTCCTCGGCGTTGCTCACCGTCGCCGACAACGCCACCAGGCGCACCGACTCCGGCAGGTGGATGATCACCTCTTCCCAGACCGCGCCGCGGAACCGATCGGCCAGGTAGTGGACCTCGTCCATGACCGCGAACCCGAGACCGCCCAGCGTCGCGGACCCGGCATACAGCATGTTGCGCAGCACCTCGGTGGTCATGACCACGATGGGGGCGTCGCCGTTCACGCTGTTGTCGCCGGTCAGCAGGCCGACCTTGGCGGTGCCATACCGTTTGACCAGGTCGTTGTACTTCTGGTTGGACAACGCCTTGATGGGGGTGGTGTAGAAGCACTTGCGGCCCTGCTCCAAGGCCAGGTGTACGGCGAACTCGCCGACGACCGTCTTGCCCGACCCCGTGGGCGCCGCAACCAGCACACCGTCGCCGGCCTCCAGGGCGCGGCAGGCGTCCAGCTGGAAGTCGTCCAGCTCGAAGTCGTAGAGACCTCGGAACGATCTCAGCGCGGCCTCGTCGTCCCCGTGTCTCTGACGGAAGGCCGCATAGCGTTCCGCTGGCGTTGTCATACCCGCCAGCCTACCGAAATCGCCATTCCGGTCCGTCCCACCGGAGCCCGCCAAGGCCCTTCCAGCCGCGCCAACCGGGCGCCTTTACGATGTAGATCTCAAACGATGACCCGCAGCGCCCCAGGTCGGACCGCGCAGTGCACCGGCGCCGGCCCCACGCGTTCACCGTCGGCGTAGGCGATCACGTCGGAAGCCTCCAGCCGCACGCTGCGCACCCGCCGCACCGACACCGCCGGGTGCCCCACGTGCGTCCCCCGGTACACGCTCGGGAAGACCCGCAGGAACTCGGCCTTGGACACGGCGTCCAGCATCATCACGTCCAGCAGCCCGTCGTCGGGCCGGGCGTCCGGGCACACCCGCATCCCGGCCCCGTAGGAGCGCGTGTTGCCCACGGCGACCAGCATGACGTCCCGCTCGACGACCTCCTCCTCGTCCAGGGTCACCCGGAACGGGATGGGCCGGAAGGAGCGCAGCTCCTCCACCATCGCCACCACGTACCGCCCCATCCCGGGCGGCCAGGTCCGCTGGTTGGCCCGCTCGTTCACCCGGGAGTCGAACCCGCAGCACACCACCCCGGCGAAGAGCTCATCGGAGGACCCCGCCACGATCCGGGCGGCGTCGACGGCGCGCGACTTCATGCGCAGCACCGTGCGGGCCGCGGCGACGGGGTCCTTGCAGGGCAGCCCGAGCGCGGCCGCGATGTCGTTGCCGGTGCCGGCCGGGATGATGCCGAGCGGCACGCCGGTGCCGGCCACGGCCTGCACGGCCAGGTGGACCAGCCCGTCGCCGCCGAAGGCCACGAGCGCGTCGGGGCGTTCGGCCACTGCGGTGCAGGCGCGTTCCAGCGCGTCGACGGCGTCGTCACCGACGATCACCGACAGCTCGGCCCCTCCGGCGCGCAGCCGGCGCGCCACGGGCTCGAGCATGCGCAGCGTACGGCCGCCGCGGGCGCTGGGGTTGACGAGCAGGGCGAGTTGAGGGGCCACGCCCGGAACTTATCGCCTATCGCGTGGAACCGGAATCCTCCCCGGGTCGCTCGTCCTCGAGCGGGGCGGAGTCCTCCACCAGCGGGGAGGCCTCGTCGTCGGACAGATGGGAGAAGTCCTCGGTGGCGGGCATGCGCTTCTCGCGCATGAACATGAAGAACTCGGCCAGGAAGTACAGCACGACCATGGGCGCGGCCAGCGCCATCATCGTCAGCGGATCGCCGCCGGGCGTGATGACCGCGCCGAAGACGAACATGGCGAAGACCACCCAGCGGCGGTTCTTCTTGACCGTGGCGTGGGAGAGCACGCCGATGATGTTGAGGAACACCAGCAGCAGCGGCAGCTCGAACGAGACGCCGAAGATCACGATCATGATCAGCACGTAGTTGACGTACTCATCGATCTGGATGATGGCCACGGCGTCGCTCGGCGCGAACCCGAGCAGGATGGCCAGGCTGGTGTCCATGATCACGTACGCCAGGAGGGCGCCGACCATGAACAGCGGGATCGCCAGCCCGAGGAAGGCGATCGAGTAGCGCTTCTCGTTGCGGTAGAGGGCCGGAGTGACGAAGGCCCAGATCTGGTAGAGCCAGACGGGTGAGGACACGACGACGCCGACCATCGCCGAGACCTTCAGCGTCAGGAAGAAGGACTGGAAGATGCCGCCGTAGGTCAGCGTGCACTCGCCGACACGCAGCTGCTGGGCCTGCGGCGTCTCGCAGAACGGCTCCTTGATGAACGCCCAGACCGGATCGAAGACGATCCACCCGATGATGATGCCCACGACGACGGCGATCGTCGCGATGAGCAGCCGGTTGCGCAGCTCGCGCAGGTGCTCCATGAGGGGCATGCGGCCCTCAGGGTCAGGCGCGGGCTGACTCGACCGTTTGAGCAGCGCCATCTAACAGTCCAGGTGACGAGGAGGGATGGGGGTCAGGCGCGCTTGTCGGCCTGGGAGGCGGCGCCGGCGCGCAGCTTGGCGGCCTGCTCCTCCAGCTGCCTGGCCTGCTCCTCGGCGGAAAGCGCGGGCGCGGCCTGGAGCTGCGGCGCAGGCGCGGGCTGAGGCTGCGGCTGGGCGGCGGGGGCGGGCTGCGCCTGGGCCTGGACGGTGTGGGTGTCGTCGTCGTCCTCGCGGAGCTTGGCCGTCTCGGACTTGAAGATGCGCAGCGACCTGCCGACGCCACGGGCCATCTCGGGCAGCTTCTTCGCGCCGAACAGCAGGACGAGCACCAGTGCGATGATCAGAAGTTCGGGGACTCCGAGTTGCGACATGAAACGCCCTTTTCTAGCGAGTTCCTTTTTTCAGCCCCGATCGTACGCTGCCAGGGCCGTGGTCTCATCCCCCTGGTGCGTCAATCTGGCCAGCCTCGGCTCCAGCTGCGCCGTCGCCTCGGCGATTTCCCTCTTCAGAGTACGTGCCGCCACAACGACACGGGCACCCGCGAACCCGAGCACCGCCAGCCCGCCCGCGCACAGCCCGATCGCCACGTAGATCCACGTCATGACTGGTGAGCGTACAGCGCGAGGGCACGCTCGGCCTCCTGCCGTACGGTCTCGGCCATCTCGGGCGGCGACACGACCCGGCCGGTGTCGCCCAGGCGCAGCGCCAGCTTGAGAATCCAGTCCTCGTCGCGGGCCCGCAGCGCCACCCGCAGCCGCCCCTCGCCCAGCTCGGTGACCTGCTCGCACGGGTAGTACTCGGCCACCCACCGCCCGGCGGCGCTGAGCTCCAGCTCGACCAGCTCGTCGGTCGGCGAGGGCCGGAAGACGCCCTGGGTGACGTCGATGGGCTCGGCCTCCTCCGGCGGGTCGGCGGGCACGTCGAGAACGTCCACGCCGAGCATCCGGTCGAGCCTGAACAGCCGCATCGCCTCGGCCCGGTAGCACCACCCCTCGAGGTAGGTGCGGCCGTCCACGACCACGATCCGCGTGGGATCGACCTCGCGCGGCGTCACCTCGTCGCGCCCTGGCACGTAGTAACGCAGCGACAGCCGCCGGCCCCTGGTGAGGCCCTCGCGCACGCGCGGCAGGGCGTCGGGGGCGGCGTCCACGTCGACCGCGAGCTGGCTGCTGACGGTGGCGGCGCCCTCCCCTGCGGCCCGCTCCAGCTTGGCCACCACGCGGGGCAGCGCGTCGCCCGGCACCTCGGCGAGCTCGGGGGTGGCGGCCAGCATGCGCAGGGCCACCAGCAGCGCGCTGGCCTCGTCGATGCCGAGCCGCAGCGGCCTGGCGATGGTGTCGGCGTTGTCGATGATGATCTCGCCGCCGTCCCAGGACACGTCGATGAGGTCGCCCGGAGTGTGCCCGGGCAGGCCGCACATCCACACGAGCTGCAGGTCGTCGATGAGCTGCTTCTCGCTCAGCCCGAACACGCCGGCCACCTCGCCGACCTGCGCCCCCGGGTGGGACATCAGGTACGGCACCAGCGCCAGCAACCTAGGCAGCCTGTCGGCGGAGCCACTCATGACGTGATTGCCCCTTTCAGTCGGCGAATGACGGCCTCGCGGGCGTCCGGCGGCTCGGCGACCTGCACGTCGGCGCCGAGGCTGGCCATCCAGCCGGCCAGGCGTTCGGGGTCGGAGAAGGGCAGCTCGGCCTCGTCCCACTCGCCGTCGCCCTCGCGTACGGCCGTGGCCAGCCGGCGCAGCCCTTCGCACGTCCCCCGGCGTACGCGGACGACGGCCACGCGCTCATCCGTCGAGTCGTCGGGAAAGCCGACCATACCCCGTAGATCGACTCCTTCGGGCACCTCGAACGCCCCCGCCTTGCCGACGACGGTGACCTGCCCGGTGATCCGGCTGAGCCGGAAGACGCGCGGCGCGCCCCTGTCACGGTCGAACCCCGCGAGATACCAGCGGCCGTTCCTGCTGACCACGCCCCAGGGCTCCACGGTGCGGGAGCGCACGTTCTCGCTGCCGGCGCTGCGGTAGTCGAAGCGCACCACGCGCCGGTCGCGCACGGCCTCCCACAGCGCGGGGAAGGCCGGATCGCGGGTGTCGACCCGCAGCTCCAGCGCGCCCCCGCCGATGGACCCGCCGATGGACCCGCCCACGGGCTGGTCGGTGGCCACGCCGCCGGCACGCAGCTTCAGCAGCGCCCCCGAGGCGGCCTCGGCGAGGCTGGCCCGCTGCCAGACCTGCGCGGCCAGGCCCAGCACGGCGGCCTCGTCGGGCTCCAGGGTGATCTCGGGCAGCTCGTAGGACTGGCGCTCGATCCGGTAGCCCGGCTCGTCCTCCCAGGGGTCGCGCACGACGTCGATGGGGATGCCGATCTCGCGCAGCTCGTTCTTGTCGCGCTCGAACATGCGCTGGAACGCCTCGTCGCCGTCGCGGTCGTAGCCGGGGACGGCCTGGCGGATCTGCTCGGCCGACAGCGGCCTGCGGGTGGCGAGCAGGCAGATCACCAGATTGAGCAACCGTTCTGTCTTCCGGCGCGACATCTGCCTCACTCCTCTTCCATCGACGCTACCCTGCCCCCGTGATCAGATGGCGCAAGGGCGAGGTTGTACGGATCCGACGCGAGTGGCCGGGAGCGGTGGAGCTGGACGTCGCCGTCCCCGAGGGGGAGTGCCGGGCGCTGGCGTATCCGCCGTTGGTGGGCCGCCCGGAACCCGGCGACGAGGTGCTGCTCAACACGACCGCGCTCGCGATGGGTCTCGGTACGGGAGGTTACGCCATGGTGGTGGCCGTCCCTAACCGTTTGCCGCAAGATCCTGAGGGTCCTGGGCACCTGGTGAAGGCGCGGTACACGCCGCTGCAGGCCACCGTGCTGGGCGCGGACGAGCAGGACTCGCCGCATCACGAGCGGTTGCGCGAGGCCGACTCGGTCGACGGCATGCCCGTGGTCGTGGCCGACCTGCACTCGGCGCTGCCGCCCATCCTGTGCGGCCTGTACGCGGACCGGCCCGGCACGCGGGTGGCGTACGTGATGCAGGACGGCGGGGCGCTGCCGGCGTGGTTCTCGATGGCGGCGGCCCGGCTGCGGGAGATCGGCTGGCTGGCGGGCGTGGTGACGGTCGGGCAGTCGTTCGGCGGCGATGTGGAGGCGGTCACTGTCCACACCGGCCTGCTGGCGGCCAGGCACGTGCTGGAGGCCGACGTGGCGGTCGTCGCCCAGGGCCCCGGCAACCTGGGCACGGGCACCAGGTGGGGCTTCTCGGGGGTGTCGGCGGGCGAGGCGGTGAACGCGGCGGGCGTGCTGCTCGGCCGGCCGGTGGCGGCGCTGCGGGTCAGCGAGGGCGACAAGCGCGAGCGCCACTACGGGGTCTCGCACCACTCGCTGACCGCCTACGGCCGGGTCGCCCTCTCCCCCGCCGACGTGCCGGTGCCCGTGCTGCCCGGGGAGTTCGGCGAGCGGGTCAGGGACCAGGCCGAGCTGCTGGCCGTACGGCACCGCCTGGTGCCGGTGCCGGTGGACGGCCTGCACGAGGCGCTGCGCGAGTCCCCGGTGCGGCTCTCGACGATGGGCAGGGGGCTGGAGGAGGACCTGGCCTACTTCCTGGCCTCGGCGGCGGCGGGCAGGCTGACGGCCTCGCTGCTGTCGTAGGAGTCCTTGAACGTGAACGCCTCGGGGCTCGGGCCCTCGGCCTTGAGGCGTTCCAGCCGCCGTATGCCTTCCGCCAGCGACGGGATGTGGCCCTCGGGGATCCACCACATCACCATGTACGGCTCGGCCATGCGCAGGAACCACTCCCTGCGCCGGCGCAGCACGCCCAGGTGGGCGCTGCGGTAGACGTAGTTCCACAGGGTGTCCAGCGACTCCCACACCGAGAAGTTGATCAGCAGGTGGTCGCCGTACCCGTGGATGACGGTGGCGGTGGGGTCGTCCTCGCTCTCCTTCAGCCGCCACACGAACCCGGGCGCTTCGTCGGCGAGGTCGTTGATGGGCTCCAGGAGTGCGACGAACTCGGCGAGTTCGGGGCTGTCGATGGGCGCGCGCAGGTGGGCGACGTTCAGCTCGGCGAGATGCATGCCGCTCAGCACACCATCACCCGCCTTCTATATCAATATTCGTTTGTTTTAGAGTGACGCAGCACTCCCCCGGCCTCGGGTCGAGCGCGGCCCTGGCCGGATCGTCGCCGAGCCCTTCGAGCAGGCCCTGGCACAGGGCCAGGTTCATGGAGCACACCAGCAGCGGCTGCTCCTGGGCGAGCACGTGGAACGGGCAGTTGCGCAGCCGCAGCGCGCCCCCCTCCTCGTACGGCTCGTAGCCACGCGCCTCGAGCACCTGCTCGACCGGCTCCCCCGCGTGCTTGCCGGCCATCTTCGCGCCGGCCTCGCGCGCGGACCGCTCGGCCTGCTCCTCGGCCCCCAGCGCGTCCACGACGCCGGCCAGGACGGAGGCGAGGGTGGCGTAGTCGCGCGGCGGCAGGCTCACCGACCGCTCGCCCCTGGCCCGGCGGTAGACCTTGGCGGGCCGGCCACTGCCCGGCCCCTTCTTGTCCTGCGGGCGGAAACCGCTCTCCAGAAGCCCGGCCTCGACGAGCTTGTCGAGGTGGTGGCCCGCGAGGGTTCTGGACACGCCAGCGGCCTCGGCCGCCTCTCCCCTGCCCACGTCGCCGCCGCGGGCCGCGACGACCGCGTACAGGCTGCGGCGGACGGGGTCGTGCAGGAGCGCCAGCGCGTCCAGGTCATCGCTACTCACAGCGGGAGTCTATGAAAGCTTCCGCTCGACGTGCTTGTGGGTGCACCCGCGGCTGGGCTTGATCTCGGCGCCGCCGTACTTCCGCCAGCACGCGCCCTTCTTGATCACCCAGATGTCGATCCACTCGGGGGCGTGGTAGCGCCGGTGCACGTCCCTGGCGTTGCGCAGCAGCCGGGCGGCCACGCGGCCCGCGTCGGCCTTCGAGGCGGAGACGTGCACCCACGTCTGGCCGGCGTCCCCGCCGAAGACGCAGTCCATGGTGCTCAGTACGCGGCCAGCACGTCCACGACGAACACCAGCGTGTCGGAGCCCATGACGCCGTGGGCGGGATCGCCGGCGGCTCCGTACCCGTAGGAGGGCGGCACGATCATCAGGACGCGGCTGCCGGCGGGCACGCCCACCAGGGCGCGCTCCCAGCCCTTGATGACGCTGCCGTCGCCGATCCTGAACGCCTTCGGCCGGCCGGTCGTCCAGGTGGTGTCGAAGACGCGGCGGCGGCTCCAGCTCGCGCCCTCGTACTGGGCGACCACGAGCTGCCCCGCCTGCGTCGCGCGCCCGTCGCCCCTGGCCAGCACCTTGACCGCGAAGGCGGCCGGCGGCGCGGTCGCGGGCACCGCCAAGGCGGGCCGGCTGCCGCCGGTGACGCGCACGCCCGCCAGCGTGCCGCCGCCCGCCCCCGCCGAGGCGCCCCTGGAGTGGGCGCCGAGGATGTCGACGACGTAGAGGAGCTCCTCCCCCGGGCCGCGCGGCTCGGCGGGAACGGCGGCGACGACCCTGCTGCCCACCCGGTGGCCCCGCAGCGCCCCGGCCAGCCCCTCACTCACCGGGAAGGCGGCGGGGACGCCGCGGTCGAAGGTGGAGTCGACCAGGCGATTGTCCTTGCCGTCCCAGACGTGCGCGGTGTACTGGACGATCGCCACATCGTCCGCCGCCAGGGGCGGGCCGGCGCCGGTGGCCGGCTCGTCCACCTGGAGCCCGGCGGCGGGCTTGCCGCCGGGGAAGGTGATCGTCGGCCTGGCGCCGAACGGGCCGGCCACCCTCATGTCGCGGCCGCCCACCGTCACATCGAGGCCTGCCGCCATGCCTGAGCCGCCCGCTGTCAGGCCAGCGCCGCCCGCTGCCATGTCCGGGCCGCCCGCGCAGCCGGCAAGCAGCACGAGTGCCGGCAACAACGCGGCGGTGCGGTGGCGGCGCATCGGTCCTTCCAGGCGGCCGGGGCTGGGGCTGGCGATGCTACCGCCTCGCCCAGACCCGCGTCAGTAGGCCGCCAGGACGTCCACCACGAACACCAGGGTGCTCTTGGCGGGAATGCCCTGCTGCTCCTGGTCGCCGTAGCCCAGGTCCGGCGGGATGCTCATCACGACCCGGCTGCCGACCGGCACCCCGGCCAGGCCCTGCTGCCAGCCCTTGATGACGTTCCCGAGCGGGAACTCGGCCGGCTGGCCCCGCTCCCAGCTGGAGTCGAACTGCTTGTCAGTGCCCCAGATCTTGCCCGTGTAGTTCACGGTGAGCGTCTGGCCGGGCTGCACCTTCGCGCCGGTGCCCTCGATCAGGGTCTTGACGACCAGCTTGTCCGACGGCTTGTCCTTCGTCTTCGTGGACAGCGTGGGCGCCTTCTCGCCGCCAGGGCTCTCGACCTTGACGCCCTTGATGCTCTGGCCGGTCTCCTTGCCGGCGGCGGCCTTCAGCGGCGTCGGCGCGGTGGCGACGACGTCGAACACGAACACCTTGGTCGGCTCGGCCGGCGCGGTCGCCTGCTGCTGGGCGGCAGAGTCGTTGGCCAGCACGGCCAGCAGCCGGCCGCCGTGCTTGACCTTGGTGAAGCCCTCCTGCAGCACCTGCGGGATCTGCTCGTTGACCGCGATCGTCTCGGGCTGCTTGGTGTCGTAGGAGGAGCCCTGGACGGCGTTGCCCTTGCCGTCCCAGTTGTAGACGGTCAGGTTGACGATCACCCGGTCGCCCGCCTTGACCCCGCCTCCGGTGCCCGGCTGGACCACCGAGTACGAGGACGTGGTGGCGGGTGAGCCGGACGGGAAGGCCACCGTGGGCTTGGCGCCCACGTTCCCGGTGACCTTGAACCCCGACGCTCCCGCTCCCGGCGCGCTGGACGCGCCGGTGCTCGCGCTGTTGTCGGAGCCGCAGGCTGCGGCGAACAAGATCAAAGGCACGGCGGCCACTACGGCCAGAGCGCGGCGCATGGGTTTCCCTCGGAAAGACGGCAGATTCGCGTCACCATACCCGACTTGAAGGTAGGCCCGAGGTAAACCCCGCGCTACATCCCGGCTATGAGCTTGTCCACCCGCTCGTCCACGCTCCGGAACGGGTCCTTGCACAGCACCGTGCGCTGCGCCTGGTCGTTCAGCTTGAGATGCACCCAGTCGACGGTGAAGTCGCGCCGCTTCTCCTGCGCCTTGCGGATGAACTCGCCGCGCAGCCGCGCCCTCGTGGTCTGCGGCGGCACCGACTTGGCCTCGAAGATCTTCAGGTCGGACGCCACCCGCTCCACCGAGCCGCGCTTCTGCAGCAGGTAGTACAGGCCCCGCTTGCGGTGCACGTCGTGGTAGGCCAGGTCCAGCTGGGCCACCCGCGGCGAGGACAGCGGCAGGTCGTACTTCTTCCGGTAGCGCTCGATGAGCTGGTATTTCGTCACCCAGTCGATCTCACGGGAGACCAGGTCGAGGTTGCCGGTGTCGACGGCGTTCAGCGTGCGCTCCCACAGCTCCAGCACCCGGTGGGCGATGGCGTCGCCGCCGCGGCGGTCGACGAAGTCCTTCGCCTTGGACAGGTATTCCTGCTGGATCTCCAGGCTGGACGCCTCGCGCCCGTTGGCCAGGCGCACCCTGCGCCGGCCCGTCATGTCGTGGGAGACCTCGCGGATGGCCCTGATCGGGTTCTCCAGCGACAGGTCGCGCATCACGGTGCCCGACTCGATCATGCGCAGCACCAGGTCGGTGGCGCCGACCTTGAGCAGCATGGTGGTCTCGCTCATGTTGGAGTCGCCCACGATGACGTGCAGGCGGCGGAACCGCTCGGCGTCGGCGTGCGGCTCGTCCCGCGTGTTGATGATGGGCCTGGAGCGGGTGGTGGCGCTGGAGACGCCCTCCCAGATGTGCTCGGCCCGCTGTGAGACGCAATAGACGGCGCCGCGCGGCGTCTGCAGGACCTTGCCGGCCCCGCACACGATCTGGCGCGTCACCAGGAACGGGATCAGCACGTCCGCCAGCCGCCCGAACTCCCCGTGCCTGCCGACCAGGTAGTTCTCGTGGCAGCCGTAGGAGTTTCCGGCTGAGTCCGTGTTGTTCTTGAACAGATAGATGTCACCGGCGATGCCCTCCTCGCGAAGCCGTTTCTCGGCGTCGACCAGGAGGCCCTCGAGAATGCGCTCACCCGCCTTGTCGTGGGTGACGAGCTCGATGACGTTGTCACACTCGGGTGTTGCGTACTCAGGATGGCTGCCCACGTCGAGGTAGAGACGTGCGCCGTTGCGGAGGAAGACGTTGCTCGATCGGCCCCAGGACACGACCCGCCGGAACAAGTAGCGCGCGACCTCGTCGGGCGACAGCCTGCGCTGCCCCCTGAACGTGCAGGTCACGCCGTACTCGTTCTCCAGCCCGAAGATGCGACGATCCATCACCTCACACTATGCCCATGGATCGGCGAGCGGGAGAGATCCTCCCAGGTGTTTTCACTCGGCGCGCCGTGCCCGCGCCCGCCCCCACGGGGCGCGGGGCGCTGGCGCTCGCGATCAGGGGGTATAGATCTCCTGAACTTTGACGATTTTTCCCTTGTAGACGGTGATGAGCGAGGGATGGCCCTGGTCACCGTGGCGCTTGATCAGCACGCTCCTGGAGCACCGCTTGGCGCCGAGGCCCGTGTTCCTGTTGACCGTCATGTCGCTCATCGACGCCTTGCAGCCGTAGGCGGACAGGAAGACCACGTCCTTGGCGATGGGCGAGGCGTACGCCGTGACGTCGCCCTTGGGCGGGCCCACGAAGAGGCCCTCGGTCTCGGTGCCCTTCTTCCACCTGATCGGCTCGTACTCGGCCACACCACCCCGGATGTGGGTGATCCAGCCGCGCAGGATGCCGTTGTGGCGGGAGTGGATGCCCTTGGTGAAGTCGTGCTTCGGGTCCTTCTGGAAGGTCGTGCCGAAGATCTTGGGCGCCTTGTAGTCGGGGACCGCGGCGGCAACCGTCGCTGCCTGGGCCGCCACACCTGAGCTCAGCACCACGGCCACGGCGGCACCGGCCGCCAGGAGGCCACGCTTGGGAATGTTCACGGATTCTGAGATTCTCGATCAACCTGTGAAGTTCGCCCGAACCATAGTGAAACAGGTCACATCGCACGCGTCGCGCCGCACATGACATCGCGGGAGAGCCTTGTGGCAGCGGGCCGCGGAGACGCAGAAGACCCGCCACATGCCAATGCATGGCGGGTCTCCGGAAACCCCGTCAGGGGCCGCCGTGGCGGCCCCTGACGGGTGTGCAGCGCGCGGCCCTACAGCGGCGAGGACCCGTCGTCCACGTCACCCTCAGGTCCCGTCGGGGGCGGCGTGTCCCCCGAGGGAGAGGGGGCGGCCGGGGGCGCGGCGGCCGGGGTGGAGGTCTGGGCCAGGAGACGCTCCAGGCGGGCGCCCGTGAGACGGAGGAACTTGCGGTGCTCACGGTTGCGGTCGAGCACCGCGACCTCCAGCTGCGCCACCGGCGGCCGCTCGCCGCCGGGCTCGGTGAGCGCCGTCAGCGCCACCTCCAGCGCGTCGGCCAGCGACATCGACTCGCGGTAGCGCTCCTTGAGCCGCGTGGCCACCGCCTCGGCCTGGCCGCCCATGGCGGCGAAGCCGTGCTCGTCGAAGACCGACCCGTCGAAGGTGAGCCGGTAGATCGCGTCGCCGTCCTTGGTCTCGCCCACCTCGGCGACGACGACCTCCACCTCCAGCGACTTGATCGACTCGGTGAAGATGCGGCCCAGGTTGGACGCGTACAGGTTGGCCAGGCCGCGGCCGGTCACGTCGGAGCGGTCGTAGGTGTAGCCGTTGATGTCGGCGTAGCGGATGCCGCCGAGCCGCAGCTCCTCGAACTCGTTGTAGCGGCCCACGGCCGCGAACCCGATGCGGTCGTAGATCTCGCTGATCTTGTGCAGCGCCCGCGACGGGTTGGGCGCGACGAACAGGATGCCATCGACGTACTGGAGCACGACGACGGAGCGGCCCCGCGCGATGCCCTTGCGCGCGTAGTCGGCCTTGTCCCGCATGATCTGCTCAGGGGACGCATATCCGAAAGGCATGGACACGGTGGTGATCCCTTTCTAGCGCAGCGGGGCGATGGGGCCGTCGGGCGAGATCAGCCGCGCCTCAAGCATCTGCTCGACGTAGGCGGAGACCTGCTCCTCGGTCAACCTGCGGAAACCATCGGCGTCGATCACCGACACGATCGGCCAGATCTTCCTCGTGACGTCGGGCCCGCCGGTCGCCGAGTCGTCGTCGGCCGCGTCGTAGAGGGCCTGGATGAGGGTCATCACCATGTCGTCGGCCGAGGCGCCGTCGCGGTAGAGCTTCTTCAGCGACCCGCGCGCGAAGATCGAGCCGGAGCCGATGGCGTCGAATCTCTCGCGCTCGTAAGGTCCGCCCGCCACGTCGTAGCTGAAGATGCGCCCTTCATCCTTGTCAGGGTCGTACGCGGAGAACAGCGGCACCACCACCAGCCCCTGCATCGCCATGGCGAGGTTGCCCCTGATCATGGTGGCCAGGCGGTTGGCCTTGCCCGCCACCGACATCGTGCGGCCCTCGAGCTTCTCGTAGTGCTCCAGCTCCACGCGGAACAGCCGGGCGAACTCGATGCCGGTGCTGGCCGTGCCCGCGATGCCCATGCACGAGTAGTCGTCGGTGCGGAACACCTTCTCCACGTCGCGCTGCGAGATGATGTTGCCCGACGTGGCCCGCCGGTCACCCGCCATGACCACGCCACCGGAGAAGGTGGCGGCCACGATCGTGGTCGCGTGCGGAACCTGGTCGCCGATCGGGGTGGCCAGCACCTCATCCCGCTGCGGCAACAAGTCAGGCGCATACGAGCTGACAAACTCCGTGAACGAGGAACTTCCGGTGTTCTGGAAAAGCTGGTTGACCAAGCCGACGGGCAGATCCCTGTGCGATGCCACGCGACTCCCTCCAAACGTCAATGTTCCTAGGGCGACCCTACTCATGTTGCGTTGCTGTCTGCACTTCCCACGATCAGCTCACGGCGAACCCACCTGATCACGCGCCGCCGCGTTCCGTGCCCAGATCGTTTCCTTACGGGCGCCACCCGCCATGCGACCGTCGCATGTCTGCACGTCCCGAACGGGAGGCCGACATGAGATCACCCGGCCGACGTGCGGTGATCGGGGCCACCATCCTCCCGGCGCTCACGTCCTGCGGCACCGGCACGGAGACCAGCGGGGGCGGCATCACCCTGACGATCGCGGCCAGCTCCATCATCGGCGGCAAGTGAACCGGCGCGACGTGCTGGGCTTCTACCGGCAGCTCTACGGCGGCAACGGCCTCGGCGGCCCCGCCTGCGCCGTACCGCTCCGCGCCCTCATCCACCGCGACGACGAGCCGCTCACCACATCACGACATACTTGGGAGCATGAGGGACTGGATCCTCCACGTCGACCTCGACCAGTTCATCGCCGCCGTCGAGCTCCTCCGCCACCCCGAGCTCCGCGGCAAACCCGTCGTCGTCGGCGGGTCAGGAGACCCCACCCAGCCCCGCACCGTCGCCGCCACCGCCACCTACGAAGCCCGCGAATACGGCATCCACTCCGGCATGCCGCTCCGCACCGCACTCAAACGCTGCCCCGACGCGATCTTCCTGCCCAGCGACCCACCCGCCTACGAAGCCGCCTCCGCACGCGTCATGGCCGTCCTGCGCGAATTCCCCGTCCTCGTCGAAATCTGGGGCTGGGACGAAGCCTTCCTCGGCGCCACCACCGACGACCCGGAAACCCTCGCCGCCGCCATCCAGCACGCCGTACACGCCCGCACCCAGCTGACCTGCTCCGTCGGCATCGGCGACAACAAACACCAGGCCAAACTCGCCTCAGGCCTCGCCAAACCCGCCGGAATCCACCGCCTCACCAGCGACAACTGGGCCGAGACCATGAACGACCGGCCCACCCACGCCCTCTGGGGCATCGGCGCCAAAACCGCCAAAAAACTCGCCGGCCTCGGTCTCCACACCGTCGCCCAGCTCGCCGCCGCCGACCCCGCCCACCTGGCCCGCCACTTCGGCCCCACCAACGGCCCCTGGTACCGCTACCTCGCCCTCGGCAAAGGCGAAGCCGAAGTCGTCACCACCCCCTGGATCGCCCGCGGCCACAGCCGCGAAACCACCTTCCGGCACGACCTCACCGACAAGGCCGACATCGCCCACCACGTGGCCGCCCTCGCCACCCAGGTCGCCCACGACGCCGACAAAGCAGGCCGCCAAGTCGCCCGGGTATCGGTCAAGGTCCGCTTCACCCCGTTCCTGACCCGCACCCGCCAGTCGAAACTCGCCACACCCACCACGGACCCGGCCACCATCGAACAAGCGGCCCTCACCATCCTCGACCGCTACGACCTCACCCGCCCCGTCCGCCTCCTCGGCGTCGCCGTCGACTACACCCTCCCGCCGAGAGATGATCAGCCCACCCTCGAGGCCCTGGAATAGAAATCCGCCCGAAGCTCCTCCTCGGCCCGGATCAACTCCCGCAACTCCTCCTCAGAAACCTCGACCTCGTCGAATCCCCCGAGAGACGCCTCCACATACGAAAGCGCCCGCCACACCACACCCGGATCATCCCTGAACTGCCCGATCCCGGTATTGCACGGCAAACACAGCGCATATCGCACATCACCCGTGCGATGACAATGATCCACATGCTCGGGCGGCCGACCCCAGCACACCACACACAAACTGTGCTGGGCCGAAATCATCCGCTCGACATCCTCATGCCGCACCTGATAGCGCTGCGTGAGGTGATAAGTCCTCGTGCGCGCAACTTCACCAACGGCGCGCTGCTCCGGGAGGATCACGAACTCCGGCCAGAGAATCTCCCCGTCCAGATAGAGGGCCGCCAACTCCAGCAACACGAGGTTGTCGCCGAAGTGGCCCAGCCCGTTGTTGCAGTTGAAACAGAGAACGCCCCGGACCTGGCCGGTCTCGTGGCTGTGGTCGACGAACGTGCCCGGCACGACCTGGCAGATGGCGCAGAGCCCGCCCTGACGGGCGAGCATGCGCTCAAAGTCGTCCTCGGTGATGCCGTAGCGGAGCTTCAGCTTGTAGTTGCGATCGCTCCCATGATTCTTGATTCTGTTGTCGAGCGTCACACGCGCGTGACACGGCTTGCAGTAATTGGTCAGGCCATCTTTGGCAGACCGATTACTACCGAAGTCGTGCCTCGACTTGATCTCGGAACACCGAGGGCAGTATTTGTGCCCCTCAGGAACCTCAACCCGTTCACGCACAGTTTTCCCTTGTTCGGCCATGCGCTTGCGATAGCTCTGAGTGGACCGCCCACGGAAGCAGACTTTGCAATATCGCGCCCGCCCATCGGCCATGCGCTTATTGAGCCCGAACTCGGAGACCGGCTTGGTCTCACCACAGTCCGGGCACTGCTTCATTTCGTCCGGCGTTTCCACCCGATTTACTCCTTTTGGATGTCCGTTTTGCCCTACTCTCCGCCCTTTTGCACATAACTGCGCACGAATTCCTCTGCGTTCTCTTCGAGAACTTCGTCTATTTCGTCCAGAATTGCGTCGACATCGTCCGTGAGCTTCTCCTGCCGCTCCTGAACGTCCGGCGCCGCCGAGGCCTCGGTCTCCTCGACTTCGCTCTCGCGCCGCCCGGTCTGCTTCTGGCCGCCGGTGTCCTTGGTTGCCATGTCCTACCTCCACTTGGGGGACGTGCCTCTAGGCATATCTTCCCCGAACCGGGCGACATTTCGCGCCGATCGCCCAGCGATCTTGACGTCTTGACTAGATAGTCAAACTATCCAATACTGGATGCCGTACGCACAAGGAGGTTCGGAATGTCCCCCCAGTCTCTGAGCACGGCAGGTGTGCTCCTCATCACAGTCCCGGGTGTGGCCTTCGGCGGCGTCACGCTGCTGAAGTTCCTGATGCGGAACGTCCCGGGCTACCTGGACAACCCCGTCCGGCGGGGCCTGTGGCGCGCCGGGCACGCCCATGCGGGCGTGCTGGTGCTGTTCTCGCTGGTGGCGATGCTCTACGTGGACCAGGCGAGCCTGCCGGAGGGCGTGAAGGCTCTGACGCGGGCGTTGATCGTGGCCGCGCCGATTCTCATGCCGCTGGGTTTCTTCCTGTCGGTGGTGCGGCCGAGTGACACGAAGCCGAGCAGGCTGATCTGGTTGACGGTGGCGGGTGGGGTGTGCCTGGCGGTGGGCACGCTGACGCTGGGTGTGGGCCTGTTGTGACGGCCCGCCCCGGGACGGCGGTCAGTCGCCGCCGGTGAGGGCGGCGACGAGGTCGGCGGCGGTGCGGCAGCGGTCGAAGAGTTCGCCGACATGGGCCTTGGTGCCGCGCAGGGGTTCGAGTGTCGGCACTCGTTGCAGGGATTCCCGGCCGGGGATGTCGAAGATGACGGAGTCCCAGGATGCGGCGGCGACGGATTCGCTGTATTGGCTCAGGCAGCGGCCGCGGAAGTAGGCGCGGGTGTCGGTGGGCGGGCTTTCGACGGCGCGCTGGACTTCTTCCTCGGTGACGAGGCGTTGCATGCGTCCGCGGGCGACGAGGCGGTTGTAGAGGCCGCGGTCGGGCCGGATGTCGGAGTATTGCAGGTCGACGAGCTGGAGGCGGGGGTGGGACCAGTTGAGGCCGTCGCGGGAGCGGTAGCCCTCGAGGAGTTCGAGTTTGGCGACCCAGTCGAGTTCGCGGGAGAGCTGCATGGGGTCTTCGGCGAGGCGGGTGAGCACGGACTCCCAGCGGTCGAGGATGTCCTTGTTCATCTCCTCTTGGGCGGTGCCACGCTCTTCGACGTATTTGCGGGCTTGCTCGAGGTATTCCATCTGGAGCTGGACGGCGGTGAGCTTGCGGCCGTCGCGCATGGAGATCTCGTAGCGGCAGGTGGGGTCGTGTGAGACGGCCCTGAGGGCTTGTACGGGGTTGTCGACGGCGAGGTCGCGGGTGAGGAAGCCCTCTTCGATCATGGCGAGGACGAGGGCGGTGGAGCCCAGTTTCAGGTATGTCGATATTTCCGACATGTTGGCGTCGCCGATGATCACGTGGAGTCGCCGGTACTTCTCGGGGTCGGCGTGCGGCTCGTCGCGGGTGTTGATGATGGGCCGCTTCAGCGTGGTCTCGAGACCGACTTCGACCTCGAAGAAGTCGGCGCGCTGGCTGATCTGGAAGCCCTCGCCGCGCGAGTCCTGACCGATGCCGACCTTGCCGGCGCCGACGACGACCTGCCGGGAGACGAAGAAGGGGGTGAGGTGCCTGACGATGTCGGCGAACGGGGTGGCGCGCCGCATGAGGTAGTTCTCGTGGCAGCCGTAGGAGGCGCCCTTGGCGTCGGTGTTGTTCTTGTAGAGCTGGATGGGCGCGTTGGAGGGGATGGCGGAGGCGCGCGTGGCGGCGTCGTACATGACTCGTTCGCCCGCCTTGTCCCAGATGACGGCTGCCCGGGGGTTGGTGCACTCGGGCGAGCTGTACTCGGGGTGGGCGTGGTCGACGTAGAGCCTGGCGCCGTTGGTGAGGATGACGTTGGCGAGGCCGAGGTCCTCGTCGGTGAGCTGGCTGGGGTCGGCGACCTCTCTGGCCAGGTCGAAGCCGCGCGCGTCGCGCAGTGGGTTCTCCTCTTCGAAGTCCCACCGTGCCCTGCGCGCGCGAGCTGCTGAGGCGGCCAGGTAGGCGTTCACTACCTGGGAGGAGGTCACCATCGCGTTGGCGCCTGGCTGGCCGGGTACGGAGATGCCGTACTCGGTCTCGATGCCCATCACCCGACGCACCGTCATGCAACACCCTCTGTTCGTCCGGATCTGCCTATCCGCCGTTTATATGCCCGAGCCTATGCCCTTCACAGTGCCCCAGGGTCACAGAGTTATGGCACCGACGCCTTTTCCACCTGTACGGCGGGAGCTGATGGGGTTTGTGGGCGTCTGCGGGGCTTGAGTAGCCGCTGGATGGGCCGTTCGGCAAAGGAGTACACGAGATACGACACCAGCACGGCCGCCAGCACGGTCACGGTGGCGGTGGCCCAGGGGGGCAGGTGGCCGGTGAGCAGGGGGATGAGGGCCACCGCGAGCACGCTATGGAGGAGGTAAAGCGGGTATGTGGTGCCGCCGAGCGCGGTGAGCGTTCTGGATGGTTTGAGCCTGAGCAGTCCGAGCGCGACGAGCGACATCAGGATGAAGATCAACGTGATGGTGATGACGACGCTGACGTCGGTGACGGGCATGTTCTTGAACCCGGCGCCGTCGATGCGCCGGTGGACGCGGCCGAGCGCGGAGTCGATCGACAGGGCGTACCCGGCGGCGACGTAGATCCAGGGAAGCACGGCGCTGCCGTGCTTGTGTATGAGATACAGGGCCATGCCGGCGGCGAAGTAGGGCGCGTAGTCCGGCATGACGATCTCGCGGACGACCTCGTTGTCGAAGAGCTGGGCCTGCGCCAGCAGCTTGACGGCGAGCGCGGCGGCCAGCCAGATGCCCGTGAACGCGAGCACGCGCCCGTACGTGACCCCGACGATCACGAGGATGGCCATCAGCAGGTAGAACCGGAGCTCTGCCCAGAGCGACCAGTAGACACCGCTGGCGTCGGTGACCTTGAACAACCGCTGGAACATGGTGGCGTTCAGCAGGTATTCGCCTGGTGAAAGTTTTGGGTCGAGCGCCTTGGCGCCGGTGAGCCCGTACAGGGCCGCGACGGCGCCGAGGCTGAGCCAGTACGCGGGGTAGAGGCGGACGAGCCGGGACCGGGCGAACCCGCCGAGCCCGCGCCCCCAGACGGTCATGAGGATGACGAATCCGCTGATGATGAAGAACAACTCGACGCCGAGGATGCCCAGCCCCGCGATGGGCGCCAGCGCCGGGAACAACTCGGCGGGCCGGTCTCCCCAGACGGATGCGTACGCAACCAGGTAGTGGAAGGCGACGACGGCCAGGGCGGCGAGGAAGCGCAGGAGGTCGAGCTCGGCCAACCGGCCGTCCCCCCGAGCATGCTTGGGCCGGTTGGGTGCGTGCACGCCCTTTTGACGTCACATCCATCGCTTTGGTTCCATAAGTCTCTCTGTTCCCACCAGTGACATGCCCGCCTGCACGATCACGCAGGCGGGCTCGCGGGGTGTGGCCCTGGAATCGGCTGTGGCCGCCGGTCGCGCCCGATGAGCCGTTGCGTCTGCCACAGTGCGCATCCGCGGTGATGCGCACTCAGAGACCGCGTGGCGTCCGCGGAGAACGCCCCGCGTCCGAGGACTCAGGGGCGGTCGCGAGCGGCCGCGATGGCGGCCTGGCCCAGACTGATGCCGCCGTCGCCGGGTGGCACCCGGACGTGCCTGAGCACGCGGAAGCCGGCCGCGCGCAGCAGTGTCACCGTGCGTTCGAGCAGCAGCGCGTTCTGGAAGACCCCGCCCGACAGCGCCACGGCCGACAGTCCCGTGGCCTGCCTGAGCGTGTCGCAGGCGCGGGCGACCGCGCCGGCCAGGCCGTTGTGGAAGCGGCCGGCGATCACGCGCGTGTCCGCCCCGGCCGCCAGGTCGGCGGCGGCGGCGCGGACGAGGTCGGCGCCTTCCACGACGAGCAGGTCGCCGCTGCGGACGGCGGCCTCGTACGTGCCGCGCTCGGCCGGTTCGGCGTGCTGTTCGAGCTCGACCGCCGGCTGCCCCTCATACGTGATCTTGTCCCGGACCCCGAGCAGCGCGTAGAGGGCGTCGAAGAGGCGGCCCGCGCTGGAGGTCAGCGGGGAGCCGGGGGCGGGCCGGAGCGCCTCGGCCCAGGGGTTGCGGCGGGCGACGGCCAGAGCGGGGTGCTCGTCGCCGAGGTAGGCGGCGGTCATGCGCCAGGGCTGCCGGGCGGCGGCGGTCCCGCCCGGCATGGGCACCTGGGCGAGGTGGCCGAGGCGTTCGAAGGTGGCGAGGTCGGCGCGGAGGAACTCGCCGCCCCACAGGGTGCCGTCGGGGCCGTGGCCGGGCCCGTCGAGGACGACTCCCAGCACGGGCCCGAGCTCGCCGTTGTCGGCCAGGCAGGAGGCGATGTGGGCGTGGTGGTGCTGGACGGCGACGCGTTCGACGCCGGGGATCGCCATGGCGTGCCTGGTCGACAGGTAGCCGGGGTGCAGGTCGTGCGCCACGATCTCGGGCCGGGCGCCGAACAGCCGGCAGAAGTGCTCGATGCCCTCGGCGAACGACCTGAGCGTCTCGCGGTTCTCCAGGTCGCCGAGGTGCTGGGAGACGAACGCGCGCCGGCCTTCGGCCAGGCAGAAGGTGCTGTCCAGGTCGGCGCCGCAGGCGAGGACGGGCCGGGGCGCGGGCCGGCGGAGGGCGAGCGGCTCTGGCGCGTACCCGCGGGCGCGGCGCAGCACGGTCACCTCGCCCGCCATGGGCCGTACGAGCGAGTCGTCGGCGCGTACGTGGATCGGGCGATCGTGGATGAGGAAGGCGTCGGCGATGCCGCTGAGGCGGGTGAGCGCGTCGGCGTCCTTGTGGGCGGCGGGCTCGTCGGAGACGTTCCCGCCGGCGAGGACCAGGGGCTCGGCGAGCTGAGCGAGCAGGAGGTGGTGGAGGGCCGTGCCGGGCAGCATGAGGCCGAGGCTGCGCTGCCCGGGCGCGGCGGAGGTGGCGACAGGGGCGGCGACGGGGGCGCCGGGCAGGCGGGGCAGCAGTACGACGGGGCGGGCGCGGCTGGTGAGCAGCTCGGCGGCGATCTCGCACAGCCGCCGCGCCTGTGCCAGGTCGGCGACCATGATCGGGAATGGCTTCTCCTCGCGGTGCTTGCGGCTCCGGAGCGCGGCGGTGGCCGGCTCGTCGGCGGCGGGCACGGCGAGGTGGAAGCCGCCGGGGCCCTTGACGGCGACGACGCGCCCGGCGCGCAGCAGGGTGACGGCCCCGGCGATGGGGTCGCCGCACAGCTCGGCGCCGCGGGCGTCGTGCAGCCGCAGCCGGGGCCCGCAGGCGGGGCAGCAGATGGGCTCGGCCTGGAAGCGGCGGTTGCCGGGGTCGTGGTATTCGGCGGCGCAGTCCTGGCACATGCCGAAGCCGGCCATGGTGGTCAGCGTCCGGTCGTACGGCACGCCGCGCACGATCGTGAAGCGGGGGCCGCAGCCGGCGCAGCCGATGAACGGGTGGCCGTGGCGGCGGTCGGCGGGGTCGGCCAGCTCGCGCAGGCAGTCGTCGCAGGTGGCGGTGTCGGCGGAGACGAGGGCGCGGAGCGGGCCTGAGGGGTCGCCGGCGGCGATGGTGAAGCCGCTGCGGCCGGCCGGCTCGCCGCTGACGACGGTGACGTGCTGGATTTCGGACAGTGCCGGCG
Source organism: Nonomuraea sp. B19D2 (assembly GCF_040137845.1). Classification (NCBI taxonomy): domain Bacteria; kingdom Bacillati; phylum Actinomycetota; class Actinomycetes; order Streptosporangiales; family Streptosporangiaceae; genus Nonomuraea; species Nonomuraea sp. B19D2. The sequence goes on from NZ_JBEFAK010000005.1 coordinate 172,063, forward strand.
CGTCGCGTTCGAGGGCGGTGAGGAACTCCTCGACGCCGGCGAGGGCTCCTTCGACTTCGATGTGCACCCCGTTGACGTCGTTGCGCACGCGCCCGGCCAGGCCCAGGCGGCGGGCCAGCGAGCAGACGAAGGGGCGGAAGCCTACGCCGTGGACGATGCCTTCCACGCGCACGTCTACTCGTTTGAGCGTGGTCACGTGCCCAGTGTGCGCCTCATCGGGGTGGCGTGCATGCGTATCCGGCGTGCCACCGCGACTTCCGCGCGTGGATGTGCTTCCCCTCTGGGCCGGGGACCGGGAACCCGTCCCGCCTGGGGTACCGGGACATGCGGACGGGAGGGCCGCCGTGGGCCCTCCCGTCCGTGGTGTTACAGGTACTGGCCGGTGTTGGCGACGGTGTCGATGGACCGGCCGGCTTCGGTGCCCTGCTTGCCGGAGACGAGCGTACGGATGTAGACGATCCGCTCACCCTTCTTGCCGGAGATGCGGGCCCAGTCGTCGGGGTTGGTGGTGTTGGGCAGGTCCTCGTTCTCGGAGAACTCGTCCACGCAGGCCGTGAGCAGGTGCTGCACCCGCAGGCCCTTCTGGCCGGTTTCGAGGAACTGCTTGATGGCCATCTTCTTGCCCCGGTCGACGATGTTCTGGATCATCGCGCCGGAGTTGAAGTCCTTGAAGTAGAGGACTTCCTTGTCGCCGTTGGCGTAGGTCACCTCGAGGAAGCGGTTTTCCTCGCTCTCGGTGTACATCCGCTCGACGACGCTCTGGATCATGCCCTGGATGGTGCCCTCGCGGGAGCCGGAGTGCTCCGTCAGGTCGTCCGGGTGCAGCGGCAGGTCGGCGATGAGGTACTTGGAGAAGATGTCCTTGGCCGCCTCGGCGTCCGGCCGCTCGATCTTGATCTTGACGTCCAGGCGGCCGGGCCGCAGGATCGCCGGGTCGATCATGTCTTCGCGGTTGGAGGCGCCGATGACGATGACGTTCTCCAGGCCCTCGACGCCGTCGATCTCCGACAGCAGCTGAGGGACGATGGTGTTCTCCACGTCGGAGGACACGCCGGAGCCTCGGGTGCGGAAGATCGAGTCCATCTCGTCGAAGAACACGATCACCGGGGTGCCCTCGGAGGCCTTCTCCCGGGCCCGCTGGAAGACCAGGCGGATGTGCCGCTCGGTCTCGCCGACGTACTTGTTGAGCAGCTCGGGGCCCTTGATGTTGAGGAAGAAGCTCTTGCCTGACTGGCCGGTCTTCTCCGCGACCTGCTTGGCCAGGGAGTTGGCGACGGCCTTGGCGATGAGCGTCTTGCCGCAACCGGGCGGGCCGTACAGCAGCACGCCCTTGGGAGGCCGGAGCTTGTGCTCGCGGAACAGGTCGGCGTGCAGGTAGGGCAGCTCGATGGCGTCCCTGATCTGCTCGATCTGCCTGCCGAGGCCGCCGATCTCCTCGTAGGAGATGTCGGGGACCTCCTCCAGCACGAGCTCTTCGACTTCGGACTTGGGTATGCGCTCGTAGACGTAGCCGGATCGGGGCTCGAGCAGGAGCGAGTCGCCGGCCCTGATGGGCTGGCCGACCAGCGACTCGGCCAGTCGCACGACGCGCTCTTCGTCGGCGTGCGAGATGACCAGGGCCCGCTTGCCCTCGTCGAGCAGTTCTTTGAGCATCACGATCTCGCCGACCTCTTCGTAGCCGAGCGCTTCGACCACGTTGAGTGCCTCGTTGAGCATGACCTCCTGGCCACGCCGCAGCGAGTCGATGTCGACGGCAGGGCTGACGTTCACGCGGAGCTTGCGGCCGCCGGTGAACACCTCGATGGTGCCGTCTTCTCTGGCCTCGAGGAAGGTGCCGAAGCCGGATGGCGGCTGCGCCAGCCGGTCGACCTCCTCCTTGAGAGCTATGATTTGGTCCCTGGCCTCCCTGAGTGTGGCCGCCAGGCGCTCGTTCTGGCCGGTCACGGCCGCGAGATGCGCCTGTGCCTCATGGAGACGCTCTTCGAGGACCCTGGCCTGACGGGGTGACTCGGCCAGCTTCCGCCTCAGCGCGGTGATCTCCTCCTGGAGGAAGGAGACCTGTGTTGAAAGATCAGCGACCTCCCGTTCGCGCTGCGCGGCTCGAGCCTCAGCATCATCGCGAGCTGCCACGCCCCGTCACCTCCTTCCCAGTCGAGGGCGACTACTAAGGACCTTACCTATCTCGGGCCCCTCCGTAACCTGGCCGGGCAGTGTTCGTAGAGTGACATTCAGTATTCGGTGAATATTCCTCAATCGTGCGTTTAATACTCCCAGCACATGAACAGGGCAATCTGTTCCCGTGTCACGCACCAACGCACCCTCGTGGCCAAATTGTCATAGTTCTTCGGTGGTCCCCTTCGGTCGTCGGCGTCTCGGCGGGGGCGTCACTCCGTCCGCCATGCGGCGGGCGGTGACGAGGAACCCCGTGTGGCCGATCATCCGATGATCAGGTCTCACCGCGAGTCCTTCGACGTGCCAGTCGCGAACCAGGGTCTCCCACGCATGCGGCTCGGTGAAACACCCGTGATCGCGAATCGTCTCGACCGTTTTGGACATCTGCGTGGTCGTGGCGACGTAACAGCAGATCACGCCGCCGGGCGTGAGCGCCTTGGCGGCGGCGTCGACGCACTCCCACGGGGCCAGCATGTCGAGGATCACCCGGTCGACGTCGATCTCGTCGATGGAGGCGACCAGGTCGCCGACGACCAGGCGCCAGTTGGCCTCCATGGGGTCGCCGTAGAACTTCTCGACGTTCTTGCGCGCCACGTCCGCGAACTCCTGGCGCCGCTCGTACGAGGTGACGTGCCCGTCGGGGCCGACGGCGCGCAGCAGGAAGCACGTCAGCGCGCCGGAGCCGACCCCCGCCTCGATCACCCGCGCGCCCGGGAAGATGTCGGCCATGCCGACGATCATCGAGGCGTCCTTGGGGTAGATGACGGCCGCGCCGCGCGGCATGGCAAGCGTGTAGTCCTGCAGCAGGTGGCGGAAGGCGAGGTACTGGGTGCCTCCCGAGGAGCGCACGACGGAGCCTTCAGGCTGCCCGATCAGGTCGCTGTGCGGGATGGCGCCCTTGTGGGTGTGGAAGACGCCGTCCTCTTTGAGCGTGATCGTGTGGCGCTTGTTCTTGGGGTCGGTGAGCTGCACCTGATCCCCCGCCCGGAAAGGCCCATGCCTGCGGAAACCCATGGCCGCAAGGTTATAGGGCTTTCGGGCGGCTCCGGACGCACGGTATCTATGGGGGATGCTCCCGCGTGATGTGATCTCGACCGGTCCCCTGATTCTGCGGCCTCCCGTGGAGGAGGACGCCGAGGCGATCGTCAAGACGTGCAACGACCCGGTGACGGCCTGGTTCTTCCCGGTGTTGCCGTCGCCGTACTCGTTGCAGGACGCGCACGGCTACTTCTCGATGGCGGCGGCGAAGTGGGAGGGCGGCGGGGCCGAGTTCGTGATCACGGAGAACGGCCAGTACGTCGGCTCGGTCGGGCTCCGGCCGCCGGATCACTGGGGCGTGGCCGCGATCGGCTACATGGTGGCGCCGTGGGCGCGCGGCAAGAACGTGGCGGCGACGGCCGCCAGGGCGGTCACCGACTGGGCGTTCGACCACGGGGTGCGCAGGGTCGAGCTGCAGGCCGCGGTGGAGAACGTGGCGAGCCTGCGGGTGGCGTACAAGGCGGGCTTCCGTGAGGAGGGCCGCCGCCGGGACGCCAAGCGGCTGCGGGACGGGCGGTACGTCGACATGGTCACCTTCGCCCGTCTCGAGGGGGACGCGGCGCCGGCGGCGGAGCCGTACCTGCCGTTCTTCGAGGGCGGGGAGCTGTGCGACGGCGTGGTGCGGCTGGTGCCGATGGCCGTGGAGGACGCGGCCGACTACCACCGGATGCTGGCCGATCCGAGCGTGGCGCAGTACCACCTGGGGCCGCCGCACACGCTGGAGGACGACGAGCGCCGCTGCCGGTACACCGGCTACTGGTGGGTGTCGGGGCAGCGGATCGAGCTGGCGATCAGGGACGCCGTCTCCGGGGCGTTCGCGGGACACCTGCAGCTGATGGAGGTCGTGCAGTCGCTGGGGCAGGCCATGGTGGGGTACTCCCTGGTGCCCGAGTACCGGGGGAAGGGGTTCATGACGCGGGCGGTCAGCATGCTGGTGGACTGGGCGTTCGCGAACACCGGCCTGCACCGCATCGTGGCCGGCACCGAGGCGGGGAACGCGGCCTCGCACAGGGTGCTGGAGCGGGCCGGGTTCAGCAGGGAGGGCGTGCATCGGGGCCTGTTCGTCGGGGCGGACGGGACGCGGGTGGACGACGTGGCGTGGTCGCGCCTGCGGCCGTCGTGACGGCCGCGTGGGGATTCGGTGGCCGCGGCGGAACCTGGGGCGGTTCTGGGTAAAAAATCCAGATTTCCGGTTGAGGGCTAGTCAAGGGGCGCGTCGGGGGCGATAGTCAGGGCACCCGCCCCTTGAGATCGCGCGATCGGGCCGCGCGATCCTCCGCCCCCTCCCCGGAGGGATCACCGCGATGCCATACAACCATGTCAATGTCGCCATGCGTGAACTCATCGCCTCGTGCTCCTGTCTGGAGGCCGCCGACCTGGTCGATCGGCTGGCGAGAGCCGCCGCCGCCGTCACGGGCACGGCCTACGCGGGGTTCGTGCGCGTGGACGCGCTGCGGCTGGAGGCGGAGCCGATCCACATGCACGGGCCCGCAGGCGATCCGCTGGGCGTGCGCCGGTGGCTGGCCGAGTCGGGGGTGCTGAAGGAGCTCGCGAAGTCGCCGGCGGCCATGCGGCTGGCGCACGACGTGACGGTGGGCGAGCCGGGTTTCCTCGCCGCTCCTGTGCCGCTGGCGACGCGCGACCACACGTTGGTGTGGGTCGCCGGGCGGGCGTTCGGAGACGGGGACGAGCACCTGCTGAGCCGCTTCGCCACGGCCGCGGGGCGGGCGCTGGAGGCCGCCAGCGGGCTGGAGGCCGCGGTACGGCTGTTGCGCGGCGTGCGGGCCTTCCGGACGGGCTGACCGGGCGGTAGCCGGTAGCGTGGCGGCCCGTGAGGGTTCTCATCGTGGGCGGCAGCGGGTTCCTCGGCGGCGAGCTCGTACGGCTGTGCGTGGAGGCCGGCCATGAGGTGGGCGCCACGTACGTGACCGCCAGGCCCGGGGAGCGTCCCGGGGTGGAGTGGCTGCCGATGGACGTGCGCTCGCGCGAGGCCGTGGAGGCCACCGTGGCGGCGTTCCGGCCGGAGGCGGCGATCAACGCGGCGTACCGGAAGGCGGACTGGACGAGCACGGCGGACGGCGCCGCGCACGTCGCCCTGGCCCTGTCGCGGACCGGCGGGCGACTGGTGCACGTCTCGAGCGACGCCGTGTTCTCGGGGGCCGCCCCGCGCTATGACGAGGCGTGCGTGCCTGACCCGGTCTCCCCGTACGGGGCCGCCAAGGCGGCGGCCGAGACGGCGGTGCGGGCGGTCCTGCGGGGCGCGGCGATCGTCAGGACGTCGCTGATCGTCGGAAACGGCGGATCGACGCACGAGTCGCTGGCGCGCTCGCTGGCGGCAGGGCACGGTCAGGGTGTGCTGTTCACCGACGACGTGAAGTGTCCCGTTCACGTCGGCGACCTCGCCGCGGCGCTCGTGGAGACGGCCGTCCGCGGGCTCTCAGGGGTGCTGCACGCCGCGGGGAGCGATGCCCTGAACCGGTACGAGCTGGGGGTGCTCATCGCCCGGCGGGACGGCCTGGACGCGGCGCGGCTGCGGCCCGGCCGCCGGTCCGACGCCGGGCTGACCGGCCCGTTCGAGGTCCGGCTGGACTGCACGGCCACCCGGCGGCGGCTGCGGACCCGGCTGCGTGGCGCTCGCGAGTTCCTGGCGGGATGAGGTCGCGCCGGGCTGCGTGGGGCCGCATGACCGCACAGGCAGGCATGAGAAACGCCCGCGTCCCTGGCTCGGGGACGCGGGCGTTCGCCGGGAGCGCTACCCCCGGTGTGGCTCGAAGCGGAGCGTGCGGGACACGCCGACCCGGACCGTCGTCCCTGGGGCGATGGTGACCGGCTCGTTCGGCGGGATGTCGTAGAAGTTGGGGTCACCCGGCGGCTGGATCTGGGTGCCGTTGACCGAGCCCAGGTCGACCAGGTTGACGTCCCAGCCGTCCAGCGCCACCCGCAGGTGGCGGCGTGAGACCGACCCGTCGGGGCTCGTCACCTTGGCGGGCCTGGCGCTGCCGCCGGCCACCTCGGGCGCCCGCTCGGGGTCGCGGCCCAGCAGGTAGTCGCTCTCCAGCGGCAGCGCGGTGCCGTCGTCGAGGATGAGCACGCCGAGCGACGGGCGCGGCCCCTTGTAGGGGACGAGGGTGCGCTGGACCAGCGCGATGCCGCAGACGGCGCAGTAGGGCGAGCGGGGGTCGTTGAAGTGGTCGTTCTTGCAGTCGACGCCGTAGACCAGGGGCCGGTCGCCGTGGTCCTGCTGCTCCTGCGGCGGCGTGGCGGGGGCGTCGAAGTGGTCGGGCGTGCCGAGCACGGGCGGCGCGGCCTGGTCGAAGTGGTCGGGCGGGCCCATGGGCTGGGACACCTGCTGGTCGGGGACGCCGTTGAGTGGCGGCGGCTCGTCGTACGAGGGGAACTGCTGCCCCTCCGGCAGCGGCGGGGGCTGCTCCTGCGGCGGCGGGAAGAAGGGCGACGGCTGCTCCTGCGGCGTCCCGAACGGAGGCTGGTCCTGCGGCGTGCCGAACGGCGGCTGATCCTGCTGCGTGCCGAACGACGGCTGATCCACGGGCGCGGGCTGCGGGCCCGACGGCGTCCCCTGCACGACCGGCGGCTGGTCGGCCAGCGGGTAGGGCGGCCGCTCCACCGGCGCGGGCGGCTGGACCAGGTCGGCCTCGATGTGGATGGCGGTGGCGGGCAGCTCGCTGGTCAGCGACCTGGACGGGGCGGGCGCCGAGGGCTGGTCGGTGAAGTCGCCGACGAGGCCGCCACCGTGCACCACGCCGCCTTCCAGGCGGACCGCGGGATGCGGGCTGCCGGCGCCGGGCAGGCTCAGCTCCACCCGCTCGACCGGACCGGGGATGAGCCGGTCGGCCCAGGTCAGCGAGTCGCTGCCGGCCAGCCGCGTCTCGCCGCCGGAGGTGGCGATCGTGGCCGCGGCCGAGCCGCTGACCAGGACGGCCACTCCCTCGCCCACGGGGCCCGCGACCGCGCACGTCGCCGGGTCGCCCGCCATGTTGGCCGCCAGCACCTGCGCGGCGCGGCGGGCCAGCGCCCTGCCGTCGCCGCCGGACGCGGCCGTCTCGCGCAGCGCGTCGAGCAGGTCGTCGGCGGTGGACTCGCCGGCGTCGCACACCAGCAGCAACCCGCCCACGAAGGCGACCAGCCCGTCCCCAGGAAGCGGACGCACCACTCCGAAGCCTTGGTCGGTCATGCGTCCTCCCTCATGACGACCGCGCTGCGCTCATCGGTGCCCTCGCTGCGCTCGGTCACTCAGATCTCCTCCCCGGAAGCCGGCGATGTTACGGCACCCGCACTGCCGTGCTTGGCCACCAGCCATACGCATACCCAGACGAAGAGGCCGGGTCGCGGCCCCCTCGTCTCGATTCGGTGAACCGGGTGGGCCGCAACAAACCCCTCAACTGTGCAAGTTTGGCCAAACAGAACACTATCGGCCAGTCGTCGCATCGCAGAAATCGCCGGAGTCCGCTCCGGGCCACCCGAAACTGCTGGACACGACCCTAGCCCGGGGTCGCCGCTTAAACGAGTGGGACAAATCAGACGCCGGTGAACACCCGGTTCACATCCGCCGTCGAGAGAACGCCGTAGATCTCCCCGCCGCCCTCCACCAGCAGGTACTCGCTCCCCGGGGCCTCGCGCATGGCGTCGATGAGCGGCTCGCCGGCCAGGTCGGCCTTGAGCACCATGGTGGGGTCCAGGGACTTGGCGACGGAGCCGACGTTCACCCAGGGGCGGCGGTGCTCCGGAGTGGCCTGCACGGCGGCCTCATGGACGATGGCGAGGGGCTGGCCCTCGTGGTCGACCACGACGATGGCGCCCGCCCCGCGCTCGGTGGCCTGGCGCAGCGCCTCGGACAGCGGCGTCTCGGCCGTCACCGGGATCGCCCTGCGGGCCAGGGCACGCGCGTTGACCTGCGGGATCCTGGCCCGGATCTTGGCCACGCGCAACGACTGGGAGGCGCCGAGCCAGATGAAGGCGGCCAGCACGAACGGCCAGAGCAGCCCGGTGAGAGCGACCTCCTGGCCGGTTCCCAGCGTCGTGGCGATCGAGTACACGACGAGCAGCACGGCCAGCGCCCGCCCGCCCCAGGCCGCCACGATGGTGCCGGAAACGGGGCTCCTGGTGAGCTTCCACACCCCTGCGCGCAGCATCCTGCCACCGTCCAGCGGCAGCCCTGGCAGCAGGTTGAACACGCCGACGATGAGGTTGGACACCCACAGCTGCCACACCAGCACCTCGAGGATGCCGCCGCCGTTGACCACGTAGACGTCGGCGGCCCCGCCGAGCCCGGCCAGGCCGAGCGAGAGCGCGGGCCCGGCGGCGGCGACCAGGAACTCCTTGCCCGGCGTCGGCGGCTCCTGCTCGATCTCCGAGACACCGCCGAGCAGGTAGAGGGTGATCCTGCGCACCGGCAGGCCGTACCACTTGGCGAGCACGCTGTGGGCCAGCTCGTGCAGCAGCACCGACACGTACAGGAGCACCGCGAACACCAGCGCCACCGCGTACGCGGCCGTGCTGTCGAGCTCGGGCAGCCTCTCTTGGAACAGCGGGCCGAACGACCAGGCGATGAACACCGCGACGATGAACCACGACCACGAGACGTACACCGGAATGCCGAACGGCTTCCCCATCCGAAGACCGGAGAACTCCTGCCGCGGGCTCTGCTCGCTCACCGCACTCCTTGAACGTCCATTACGTGCTGTTGCTGCCTTGATGCTACGCGCCCGATCGAGCGATCATCGTTTCGCGGGAGCCATTCTGTCGTGGTCTTGACCTAGAGTGCGGTGCATGACGTTGACCGAACCGGTGATCATCGGAGCTCTCTCCCCGTCCCGGGCGGGCGACTTCATGACATGTCCGCTGCTCTACCGCTTCCGGGTGATCGATCAGCTGCCCGAGAAGCCGTCGCAGGCGGCGGTGCGGGGCACGGTGGTGCACGCGGTCCTGGAGCGCCTCTACGACCTTCCGGCGCCGCGGCGTTCGGTCCAGGCGGCGCTGGAGCTGTTAGAGCCACAGTGGCAGCGGCTGCTGGCCGAGGACCCGCAGTACGCGCAGATGTTCGCCGACGAGGCCGAGCAGGCGGAGTGGCTGGCGCAGGCGCGCGGCATGCTGGAGCGCTACTTCACGCTGGAGGACCCGTCGCGGCTCGAGCCCGCCGAGCGCGAGCTCTACGTGGAGGCGGTCCTCGACGGCGGGCTGATGCTGCGGGGCTACGTCGACCGGCTCGACGTGGCGCCGACCGGCGAGGTCCGGGTGGTCGACTACAAGACGGGCAGCGCGCCGGGGCCCGACTTCGAGGCCAAGGCGCTGTTCCAGATGAAGTTCTACGCGCTGGTGCTGTGGCGGCTGCGCGGCCGGGTGCCCCGGCTGCTGCAGCTGGTTTATTTGGGCGGCCAGGGCGAGGTGCTGCGCTACGCGCCGGACGAGGCCGACCTGCTGGCCACCGAGCGCAAGGTGATGGCGTTGTGGGCGGCGATCGAGCGGTCGCTGGAGTCGGGCGAGTGGCGGGCGCGCCGGAGCCGGCTGTGCGACTGGTGCGACCACCAGGCGCTGTGCCCGGAGTTCGGCGGCACCCCGCCCCCGGTCCCCGACCGCCAGCCCGGCGACACGGTGCGCGGCCACCGCCGCTCGGCCACCGACGAACTCTGACCCGCCCCCGGTGGGCTGCGTGCGGGCGGGCGCGTGTGCCGGAACGGGCGACGGCCGGCGGAGGACCGTATGGGTGGTAATCCTCCCGAGGGAGGAGGTTACGGGCTTTCACCTGGCCCTACAGTGAAGCGGTGCGCATAGACCGGACCACGTTCCACGACACGGTGCTCGCCGGGGTGGTGGCCGCGGCGTCGGTGGCGCTGTTCGTGCTCTACAGCCCCGAGCGGCTGCTGTCGCAGGGCCTGCCGGCCGACGGCGTGCAGGCGCCCGGCCCGCTCGGCGGGCTGCTGCTGGTGCTGGCGTGCGTTCCCGTGGCGGTGCGCAGGCGGTGGCCGCTGGCGGCCATGTGCGCGGGGCTGGTCCCGGAGACGTTGCTGACCGTGCTCGGGTACGGGACCGGCGTGTCAGGGCTGGCCAGCCTGGTGCTGCTCTACTCGGTGGCGTCCTACCGCGGGCTGGCGGTCGCGCTGGGCGGGCTGGTGATCTCGCTGGTGACGTACGCGCTCGGCGCTGCGGCGGGCCCGATCAGGGCGGCGAGCTGGAGCGAGCACGTCGTGGTGGCCATGGTGCTGGTGGCGGTGTGGGGGGCGGGCCGGAGCCTGCGGTTGCGCCGGGCGTACCTGGACGAGCTCAAGGACCGGGCGGAACGGCTGGAGCGGGCGCACGCCGCCGACACGAGGGCCGCCAGGGCCGAGGAGCGCTCCCGGATCGCCCGCGAGCTGCACGACGTGGTCGCCCACCACGTCAGCGTGATGACCGTGCAGGCCGCCGCGGCGCGCCGGGTGCTGGCCTCCGATCCCGACCTGGCGCGCGAGGCGCTGTCGGCGATCGAGCACACGGGCCGGATGGCGATGACCGAGATGCGCAACATCGTCGGCGTGCTGCGTACCGACGCCCGGGCCGAGCTGGGCCCGCAGCCCGGCATGCAGGACCTGCCGGCGCTGATCGAGCAGATGCGCGAGGCCGGGCTGCCCACGCAGCTGCTGGTGGAGGGCGAGGCGCGGGCGCTGCCCGCCGGCGTGGACCTAGCCGCCTACCGGCTGGTCCAGGAGGGGCTGACGAACAGCCTGCGGCACGCGGGGCCGGGGGCGAAGGCCGTGGTGACCGTCCACCACGACCTCGATGAGCTGGACGTACGGGTGGAGGACGACGGGCGGGGCGCCGCCGGGCTGTCCTCGCGGCCAGGGCACGGTTTGGTGGGAATTCGCGAACGGGTCGCGCTCTATGGTGGAATCCTGAGCATCGGTCCGCTACCGGGGGGCGGTTTCGAAGTGCGGGCGAGGTTCCCGTTTAAGGACGGTCAATGACGATCAGAGTGCTGCTGGTGGACGACCAGCCGCTGCTGCGCACGGGATTCCGCCTGATTCTGGAGGCCGAGCCCGACATCACGGTGGTGGGCCAGGCCGGCGACGGCAAGGACGCGATGGAGCAGACGCGCGCGCTGCTGCCGGACGTGGTCCTGATGGACATCCGCATGCCGGGGGTCGACGGCATCGAGGCGACCCGCAGAATCGTGCGGGAGGCGGCGCCCACGGCGCATGTGCCCAAGGTGCTGGTGCTGACGACCTTCGACCTGGACGAGTACATCGTGGAGGCGCTGCGCTCGGGCGCGTCCGGGTTCCTGCTGAAGGACGTGCCGCCCGACGAGCTGGTGCAGGCGATCCGGGTGGTGGCGGCCGGAGACGCGATCGTCGCGCCGAGCGTGACGCGGCGGCTGCTCGACAGGTTCGCCACGCGGCTCCCGTCGGCGTACGAGCAGCCCGCCCCCGCGCGGCTCGACCGGCTGACCGAGCGGGAGCTGGAGGTGCTGCGGCTGATCGCCAAGGGCATGTCCAACGCGGAGATCGCGGCCAAGCTCGTGGTGAGTGAGACGACGGTCAAGACGCACGTGGGCAATGTGCTGACCAAGCTGGGGCTGCGGGATCGCGTACAGGCTGTGGTGCTGGCCTACGAGACCGGGCTGATCACCCCGGGCACCTACTCCTGACCAAGAGCGCGGTCCTTGCTCTCCCGGGCCGCCCACGCGCAAAGACCGACACCCCGTGCGGCACGAGGGCCGCACGGGGTGTCGCCAGCGTGGTGCCGAGCCCGGGCAGCTGCGGGCCGGGGCGGGGTCAGGAGGCCTTGGCGGTGGTTTCCTGGACGTTCTCCGGGAAGTGGCAGGCGACGCGGTGCCCGCTGGCCAGCTCCTCCAACGGCGGCTCAACCTTCTTGCAGATCTCCTGCGCCTTCCAGCACCGCGTGTGGAAGCGGCACGCCGGTGGCGGGTTGAGCGGGCTGGGCACATCGCCCGTCAACCGGATGCGCTCGCGTCCCTTGCGCGCCCTCGGGTCGGGCACGGGCACGGCCGACATCAGGGCGTTCGTGTACGGGTGCATCGGCGAGCCGTAAAGCTGCTTACGGTCGGCGATCTCCACGATCTTGCCCAGGTACATGACGGCCACCCGGTCGCTGATGTGCCGCACCACCGACAGGTCGTGGGCGATGACGACGTAGGTGAGGTCCAGCTCGTTCTGCAGGTCCTCGAGCAGGTTGACGACCTGGGCCTGGATGGAGACGTCGAGCGCGGAGACCGGCTCGTCGGCGATGATCAGCTTGGGCTTGAGCGCGAGCGTGCGGGCGATGCCGATGCGCTGCCGCTGGCCGCCGGAGAACTCGTGCGGGTAGCGGTTGTAGTGCTCGGGGTTGAGCCCGACCAGGGCGAGGATGTCCTGGACGGCCCGCTTGATGCCGTGCTCGGTCTGCACGCCCTGGATGCGGAACGGCGCGCCGACGATGGTGCCGACCGTGTGGCGGGGGTTGAGCGACGAGTACGGGTCCTGGAAGATCATCTGCATGTCGCGGCGGAGCGGCCTGAGCTTGCCCTGCCCCATGTGCGTGATGTCCTGACCCTCGAAGATCACCTTGCCGGCGGTGGGCTCGAGCAGGCGGGTGACCAGGCGGCCGGTGGTGGACTTGCCGCAGCCGGACTCCCCCACCAGGCCGAGCGTCTCGCCCTTGAACACGTCGAAGCTGATCCCGTCGACGGCCTTGACGGCGCCGATCTGCCGCTTGAGCAGGCCCTTGGTGACGGGGAAGTGCTTCTCCATGCCCTGTACGGAAAGCAGCGGCTCGCCGCTCGCGGGGCTCTTGTCAGGCTCGGTCACTGAGTCTCCAGCAGTGGCTTGATCTCGTTCTCCCACAGCTCCCGCCGCTCCGTCCTGTCCATGTGGCAGCGCACCAGGTGGCCGCCCGCGGTCTGGAGCAGGTCGGGCACCTCGGTCTTCGCCTTGCCCCCGGTGCGCTCCGCGTACGGGCAGCGGGGTGAGAAGGCGCAGCCCGGCGGCACGTTGATCAGCGACGGCGGGGAGCCCTTGATCGGCAGCAGCCGCTCGGTGGGCTCCCGGTCGAGCCGGGGCATCGATCCCAGTAGACCCCACGTGTAGGGGTGCTCGGGACGGTAGAAGATGTCATCGGCGCTGCCGTACTCGACGCACTTGCCCCCGTACATGACCAGGATGTCGTCGGACAGCTCGGCCACCACGCCCAGGTCGTGGGTGATGATGATCAGCGCGGAGTTGAACTCGCGCTGCAGCTCGACCATGAGGTCGAGGATCTGGGCCTGCACGGTCACGTCGAGCGCGGTGGTCGGCTCGTCGGCGATGAGCAGCTCGGGGTCGCACGACAGAGCCATGGCGATCATGGCGCGCTGGCGCATGCCGCCGGAGAACTCGTGCGGGTAGGAGTCGACGCGCCGCTGCGGCTCGGGGATGCCGACCCGGCCGAGCATGTCGATGGCGTGCTTCTTGGCCACGGCCTTGGTGACCTTGTGGTGGATGCGGTACGCCTCGATGATCTGGTCGCCGACCGTGTAGAAGGGGTGCATCGACGACAGCGGGTCCTGGAAGATCATCGCCATCTTCTTGCCACGCAGCCCGCGCACGTGCTCCTGGGAGGCGCCGACGAGCTCCTCGCCATCGAGCCAGATCTCGCCGGAGATGTTGGCGCCCTTGCCCTTGTGCAGGCCGAGGATGCCCAGGCTGGTGACCGACTTGCCGGAGCCGGACTCGCCGACGATGCCGAGCGTCTTGCCCCGTTCGAGGTCGAACGTCAGCCCGTCGACGGACTTGACAAGGCCGTCGTCGGTCGGAAAGTGGATCTTGAGGTCCTTGACCTCGAGGAAACTGCTCATGCCAGCCTCACCCTCGGGTCCACGACCGCGTAGAGCAGGTCGACGATCAGGTTGGCCACGATGATGAAGGCCGCCGCGACCAGGGTGACACCCATCACCTGGGGCAGGTCGTTGCGTTCGATGGCGTCCCTGGCGTACTTGCCGATGCCGGGCAACGAGAAGGTGCTCTCGGTCAGCACCGCGCCGCCGAGCAGCAGGCCCAGGTCCAGGCCGAACATGGTCAGCACCGGGGTGAGCGTGGCTCTCAGCCCGTGTTTGAGCACCACGGCCCGCTCGGGCAGGCCCTTGGCTCTGGCCGTGCGGATGTAGTCCTCGGACATGGTCTCGAGCATGCCCGCCCTGGTGAGCCGGGCATAACCGGCGGCGTACAGGAAGGCGAGCGTGATCCAGGGCAGCATCAGGTTGTTGGCCCAGGTGAGCGGGTCCTCGGTGAACGGGACCCAGTCGGCGACGTCGCCTACGAGGCCGAGCTGGTCTCGGAAGATCGCCAGCGACACGATGCCGGTGAAGAAGATCGGCAGCGAGACGCCGGCCAGGGCGATGCCCATGGAGAAGCGGTCGAAGAAGCTGCCGCGCCGCAGCGCGGACACCACGCCGGTGGCCACGCCGAAGACCACCCACACCACTGCCGCGCCGAGCGCCAGCGACAGCGTGATCGGTATGCGGTCGAGCAGGTCGGGCAGGACCGGGTTCTGGGTGACGTACGAGTAGCCGAAGCAGGGCGCCGGGCACACCTCGACCCCAGGGCCGTAGTTGCGCTCCACGCCGACGAAGATGCCCTTCACGAACCGCCCGTACTGGACGATGAGCGGATCGTAGAACCCCAGCCGGATCGCCGTGTCGTGGATGACCTGGTCGTTGGCGGCCTTGCCGACGTATCGGGAGGCGAGGTCGTCAGCGGACATCCCAGCGAGCCGAGGCACGAGGAAGAAGATGGCGAACGTCGCGATGCTCACCACGAAGAGCAACATGACGGCCGCTATCAACCGTCTGAGAATGTATGTGAACACTGATCTCGGCCATGGCGGCCGGGCCTCGTGAGCCCGGCCGCCGGAGCCTTCACCTGCTTTCGACGTACGTGTCCGGCGGGGTCGCCTGACCTGTTACTGGGTGCCCAGCGTGAGGTACTCGTACATGCCCCAGTTCTGGCTGACGAAGACGTTCTTCAGCGTCGGCGGCCGGTAGAACAGCCCGTGCGCCCAGACGTAGGGCAGGATGAACGCCGAGTCCATGACCTGCTTGTCGACCTCGGCCCAGATGGCGTTGCGCTTGGTGGCGTCGGTCTCCGCGGCCGCCTGGTCGATGAGCGCGTCGATCTTCGGGTCCTTCACGCTCAGGTTGGTGTTGCCCGCCTCGCGGATGACGCGGCTGTCGACGATCTGCTGGAAGAAGCCGAAGCCCTCGGGGTAGTCGGCGCCCCAGCCGTAGACCATGAGGCCGAGGCCGTTCTTCTTGGCGAAGTCGGGCTTGCCGGCGTACAGCTTGAAGTAGTCGCCCTGCGGGTAGCCCTTGATCTCCAGCTTGATGCCGACGCGGTCGAGCGACTGCTGCAGCGACTCGGCGGTCAGCTTCTCGGCGGCGCGCTCGTTGCGGTAGGAGATGGTGGTGCTGAAGCCGTTGGGCTGGCCGCAGGCCGCCAGCTCCTCCTTGGCCTTCGCGACGTTGCCGGTCGGGCTGGCCTCGACGCCGTACGGGTCGATCTTCTGGTAGCCGGTCATCTTCGCCGGCATGAGGCTGAGCGCGATGTCGCCGCCGGCGTCGGGGCCGCCGTAGGCGCCCTGGATCGCGGAGCGGTCGGCCGCGTACATGACCGCCTTGCGGCAGTGGATGTTGTCGAACGGCTTGACGTCACTGTTGATGTTGGTGAACCAGGTCCGGTCGATCGGGGCCGAGTCGGCGTACTGCTTGACCTTGGGGTCGGTCAGCACCGTCTTGCGGGCGTTGGCCGCGACACCGGTGCTGTTGATCTTGATGTCGATCTTGCCGGACAGCAGACGCTGGTCGAGGTCGTCCTCGTTCTGGCCGAGCAGCACCTCGATGGAGTCGTTGAGCTGCTTGCGGTTGGGATCGGTGGCCGCGTCCCAGTTGGGGTTCTTCACGAGCTCGATGCGCTTGGTGAGCTCGTGCGACTTGAACATGTAGGGACCGGTCGAGACCGGGTGCTCCTTGTACTTCGAGCCGGTGTCCTTCGCAGCGGGCACGGGGGCCGTCTGCGGGAGCATGGCGAAGTAGTCGAAACCGCCGTAAGCCTTCTTCAGGTGGAAGACGACGGTGTGGTCGTCAGGCGTCTCGACGGCCTTGAAGTCGTCGAGCTTGTCCTTCATCTTGTACGGGCCGGTGTAGCCCTGCAGGTCGAGCCAGTCGTTGAAGTAGGTCGGGCCGCTGGGCAGGATGTCCTTGTCCAGCGAGCGGGCCACGGCGTACTTGACGTCCTTCGAGGTGACGGGGGTGCCGTCCTCGAACTTGATGCCCTTGCGCAGCTTGTACGTCCACGTCTTGCCGCCGTCGCTGGGCTTGCCGAGGTCCTCGGCCAGGTCGCCGACGAGCTGCAGGCCCTCCTCGCCCGGCACCGGCTTGAACATGGTCAGCGCGCGCGTGTAGAAGCGCGAGAAGTTCCAGGCGTAGCCGTAGTACTGGTCGCCCGGGTCCACCGAGTCGAAGTCGCCCGGCATGCCCATGTGGAGGGTGCCGCCGGTCTTGTCCGACGGGTTGATGATCTGCGTGACGCCCGCGTTGTACTGGCTGGCGGGCTTGTCGTCACTTCCGCTGCCGCCGGTGCTCTTGCCGCCGCCGCCGCCACACGCGGACACGACCACGGCGAGAGCGGCGGTCATCGCCACTGCCGACGCCTTGGATCTTGTCTTCATCGACCTGACACACCCCTTGTATCTAGGAGTTGAGAACTTTGCGGAAAATCACGAGGTCTATCGGGCCTTCGGGTCGAAGGCATCCCTGAGGCCGTCACCGAGCAGGTTGAACGCCAGCACGGTGACGAAGATCGCGAGACCAGGGAAGATCATGAAGTTGGGCGCCACCTGGTAGTTGTGGACGGCATCCGACAGCATGCCGCCCCAGGTGGGGGTCGGCGGCCGCACGCCCACGCCGAGGAAGGACAGCGCCGCCTCGAACAGGATGTTCGAGGGGATCAGCAGCGTCGAGTAGACCAGGATCGGCGCCAGGAGGTTGGGCAGGATCTCCTTGAACAGGATGGTGTGGCTGCGCGCCCCCAGGCTCCTGGAGGCGTCGACGAACTCCCGTTCGCGCAGCGACAGCGTCTGGCCGCGGATGATCCGCCCGATATAGGGCCAGTTGAAGAAGCCGATGATGAACACCAGCAGGCTGATCCTCAGCGTGTCGCCTGACAGGCCGAACGCCTTGTCGGGGATGACGCCGGCCAGCGCCAGCGCGAACACCAGCAGCGGGAAGGCCAGGAAGATGTCCATGAGCCGGCTGATGACGGTGTCGATCCAGCCGCCGAAGAAGCCGGCGATCATCCCGAGCACCGTGCCGAGCACGACGCACAGCAGGGTCGCGAAGAACGCGATCAGCAGCGAGATGCGGGCTCCGTACAGGATGCGGCTGAACAGGTCGCGCCCCGTGTCCGGCTCCACGCCGAACAGGAAGTCCCCGCTGATGCCGCCGAAGGAGCCCAGCGGAGCTCCGATGGAGGGATCGAGCTTCTCCCGGTGCCACTCAGCCGGCGGGTGCCCGAACCACGACACCAGCAGCGGGGCGAAGATCGCGACGAGGATGAGCAGCAGGATGACGATGCCGCCGATCATCGCGATGCGGTCGCGCCTGAGGCGCATCCAGGCGATCTGCCCCAGGGAACGGCCTCGGATGACTGAAGACTCCGCCCCCTCAAGAACGGTCTCCGGTCCGGCTTCGACGGCCGAGCCCGGAACATCGAGCGGTGCGGTCATGCCAGTAAGCCCCCTGGATTCCAGACGACATCGTCCGTGTCGGCGCGATCCCGGTCAGGGTAGTGCGCCCATTCGAGTGTGAACCGCGTGTCGCGGCCCCAGGAGGCAGAATCTATGGCCTGAGCTGGTGTGACTAGTCCCTCAGTGCTCTATGTGGCTCAACTGTGATTGACCAGAAACTCATTCGTATCGATCTTGAGAAGAATGTCTACGAGCCGTCCCGTTTACGTCTCGGAACTGTGACACAGCCGGTTTCGCCGTGCATTCAGCTGATGCCGCGGCGTTTGAGCAGTTCTTCGATATCGGAGAAGTCGTCAGCGCTCTTCGGCTTTTGCGTGGCGGCCACAGCGGGCTGCTGTGGTTTCGTGGGCGTTTTGTTCGCTGAAGGCTGAATTTCGGGGGCTTCGCCGGACTTCTTCTTTCGTACGGTCGAGAGCTTTCTGCCGCGGATCACGCCCGACACGACGAACAGCACCACGGACAGCCCCGTCACGGCGACGCCCGCCCAGACCAGCGGATTGAGCACCAGCCCGGTGACGAAACCGACGGCGGTCGCGCCGATGGTCCACAAGGCCTGCAGCGCGCCCGTCAGGTAGGCCGCCACCGGCAGCAACGCCCATGCCGCCATCCGCATGCCGGCGGCCGCTCCTCTGCGCCTGAAGGCCAGGAAACTGAGCACCAGGCCCACCGCGGTCACTCCAGCGCACAGCGGCAACCACGCGATCTGTTCGAACATCACGCCGCCCCTCGTATCGACTACATCTCCATCCTGGCACGCGAAACGCCGCCCGCCCCTCCTCCGCGAGGACCACTTGTCCCCTAGGGGTTGTTGATCACCAACCGGCCCGTGGCGGCGCTCCCGCGGCTCGCGCCATCCGCTCCCGGCGCCTGGCGGGACGGCACCGTAGTGCTCGGAGCGCACGTGGAAGGGCGGGACAGCGCCGTAGCCGGAACGCACGTGAAAGGGCGCGTGGCGCTCCGCAGGGCCGTAGCGGGCGGGGGCGAGGCTCAGACCGTGATGAGGGCGCGCAGCTCGGCGACGCCGAGCAGCTCCAGCGACGGGACCACCAGGCGGCCGGGCGCGGGGTCGATGGCCAGCAGGCTCGGGACCGCCACCACCGCGCAGCCCGCCGCAGTGGCGGCCGCGACGCCGTTGGGCGAGTCCTCCAGCACCACGCAACGCACCGGCTCAACCCCCAGCAGCCGCGCGGCCGTCAGGTACGGCTCCGGGTCCGGCTTGGTGCGTTCGACGTCGTCGGCCGTGACCACCACGTCGAACCGGTCGCGCCCCACGCCTTTGAGCACCGCGTCCGCGATCTCCTTCAGCGACGAGGTGACCAGCCCCACCGGCACGTTCTCGGCCCGCAGCGCGTCGAGCAGCTCAGCGGCCCCGGGCATGACATGGACGCCCGCCGACAGCCGCCGCACCATCCCGCCGGTCATCCACTCCCGCACGGACTCGGCGGGCACGTCGGAGCCCGACACGGCCAGCATGTAGTCGACCGTGCGCTCCATCGACCCGCCCACCAGGTGGGCCTGGTGGGCGGGTGTCCACTGGGCGCCGAGCCTGGCCATCACGTCGGTCTCGATCTCCAGCCAGACACGCTCGCTGTCGACCAGCAACCCGTCCATGTCGAAGAAGACCGCTTCCAAACCTGCCCCCGATCGATAGTGCGTGCCCGCCATCGTGCCGCCCGCCGGTGAACGGCGGGCGGCACCACGCGGATCAGACGTTGAAGTATTTCGCCTCGGGGTGGTGGGCGACCAGCGCCGACGTGGCCTGCTCGGGATGGAGCTGGAACTCCTCCGACAGGGTCACCCCGATGCGCTCGGGGTCGAGCAGCTCGAACAGCTGCTTCTGGTCCTCCAGGTTGGGGCAGGCGGGGTAGCCGAACGAGTAGCGGCAGCCCTGGATGTTGACCTTGAGCATGTCGTCGAGCGACTCCTCGCCGCCGATCCCCCACTCCGAGCGCACCCTGGCGTGCCAGTATTCGGCCAGCGCCTCGGTGAGCTGCACCGACAGGCCGTGCAGCTCGAGGTAGTCGCGGTAGGCGTCCTTGGCGAACAGCTCGGCCGTGGCCTCGGAGATCTTCGAGCCCATGGTGGCCACCTGGAAGCCGATCACGTCGACCTCGCCGGAGTCCTTGGCGCGGAAGAAGTCGGACAGGCACAGGTGTCGGTCGCGGCGCTGGCGCGGGAACGTGAAGCGGGTGCGCTCGCCGCCGTTCTCGTCGAGGATGATCAGCGAGTCTCCCTCGGAGACGCACGGGAAGTGGCCGTAGACGACGGCCGCCTCCAGCAGTCCCTCGGTCTGGATGCGCTCGAGCCACATGCGCAGCCGGGGCCGCCCTTCGGTCTCGACCAGCTCCTCGTAGTCAGGCCCGCTGCCGCCTCTGGTGGGCTTGAGGCCCCACTGGCCGAGGAACAGGGCCCGCTCGTCGAGGAAGGCGGCGTACTCGGCCAGCGAGATGCCCTTGACCACGCGGTCGCCGTAGAAGGGCGCCGTGGGGACGGGGTTGTCGGCGGCCACGTCGGAGCGGGCGGGCAGCTCCTCGACGGGGGTGCGCTGCAGCACCGCGCCGGTCTTGACGCGCCGCTCGCGCAGCGGCGGCAGCGTCGCGCCCTGCTCGCCGCGCTTGACGGCCATGAACGCGTCCATCAGCCGCAGCCCCTCGAACGCGTCGCGCGCGTACCGCACCTCGCCCTCGAACAGCTCGGCCAGGTCCTGCTCGACGTAGGCGCGGGTGAGCGCGGCGCCGCCGAGCAGCACGGGGTATCGCTCTGACAGGCCCCTGGAGTTCATCTCCTCCAGGTTCTCCTTCATGATGACCGTCGACTTCACCAGCAGGCCCGACATGCCGATGACGTCGGCCTTCTGGTCGTCGGCGGCCTCCAGGATGGCCGAGACCGGCTGCTTGATGCCGAGGTTGACCACCTGGTAGCCGTTGTTGGACAGGATGATGTCGACGAGGTTCTTGCCGATGTCGTGCACGTCGCCCTTGACGGTGGCCAGCACGATGCGGCCCTTCGTCTCGCCCTCGACGCGGTCCATGTGGGGCTCGAGGTGGGCGACGGCGGCCTTCATCACCTCGGCCGACTGCAGCACGAACGGCAGCTGCATCTGCCCCGACCCGAACAGCTCGCCCACGGTCTTCATGCCGTCGAGCAGCACCTCGTTGATGATCTCAAGGGCCGGGCGCTGCTCAAGACCGGTGTCGAGGTCGGCCTCCAGGCCCTTGCGCTCGCCGTCGATGATGCGCCGCTTGAGCCGCTCCCACAGCGGCAGCGCGGCCAGCTCCTCGGCCTTGCCCGCGCGCATGACGGCCGCGTCGACGCCCTCGAACAGCTCCATGAACCGCTGCAGCGGGTCGTAGCCCTCGCGCCGCCGGTCGTAGACCATGTCGAGCGCGACCTGGCGCTGCTCGTCGGGGATGCGGGCCATCGGCAGGATCTTGGAGGCGTGCACGATGGCGGAGTCGAGCCCGGCGTTGACGCACTCGTTGAGGAAGACCGAGTTGAGCACCATGCGGGCGGCCGGGTTGAGGCCGAAGCTGATGTTGGACAGGCCCAGCGTGGTCTGCACGCCCGGGTAGCGGCGCTTGAGCTCGCGGATGGCCTCGATGGTCTCCAGGCCGTCGCGCCGGGTCTCCTCCTGGCCGGTGGCGATGGGGAAGGTCAGGCAGTCGACGATGATGTCCTCGACCCGCATGCCCCAGTTGGCGGTCAGGTCTTCGATCAGCCGCGTGGCCACGCGTACCTTCCACTCGGCGGTGCGGGCCTGGCCCTCCTCGTCGATGGTCAGCGCGACGACGGCCGAGCCGTGCTCGCGCACGAGGCGCATGATCTTCTGGAAGCGGGAGTCGGGGCCGTCGCCGTCCTCGTAGTTGACGGAGTTGACCGCGGCGCGGCCGCCGAGCATCTCGAGCCCGGCCTGCAGCACCGCGGGCTCGGTCGAGTCGAGCATGATCGGCAGCGTGGACGCCGTGGCGAACCGGAACGCCAGCTCCTTCATGTCGGCCACGCCGTCGCGGCCGACGTAGTCGACGCACAGGTCGAGCAGGTGGGCGCCGTCGCGGGCCTGCTCGCGGGCCGTCTCGACGCAGTCGTCCCAGCGGCCCTCCAGCATGGCCTCGCGGAAGGCCTTGGAGCCGTTGGTGTTGCAGCGCTCGCCGATGGCCAGGTAGGAGGTGTCCTGCCGGAACGGCACCGTCTGGTAGAGCGAGGACGCGCCCGGCTCGGGGTGCGGCCGGCGCGCCACGACCTCCTTGCCGCGGACCCGCTCGACCACCTGGCGCAGGTGCTCGGGCGTGGTGCCGCAGCAGCCGCCGACCAGCGACAGGCCGTAGTCGCGGGTGAACGTGCCGTGCGCGTCGGCCAGCTCCTGCGCGCTCAGCGGATAGTACGCGCCGTCGGCCGTCAGCACCGGCAGGCCGGCGTTGGGCATGCAGGAGAGCTTGAGCCGCGAGTGGCGGGCGAGGTAGCGCAGGTGCTCGCTCATCTCGGCGGGGCCGGTCGCGCAGTTGAGGCCCACGATGTCGACGCCGAGCGGCTCGATCGCGGTCAGCGCGGCGCCGATCTCGGAGCCGAGGAGCATCGCGCCGTTGGTCTCGATGGTCACCTGCGCGATGATCGGGATGTCGCGCCCGGAGTCTTCGATGGCCCGCTTGGCGCCGACGACGGCGGCCTTGACCTGGAGGAGGTCCTGGCAGGTCTCGATGATCAACGCGTCGGCGCCGCCCGCGATCAGGCCCGCCGCGTTGTCGCGGTAGGCGTCGCGCAGGTTCGCGTACGGCAGGTGGCCGAGGGTGGGGAGCTTGGTGCCGGGGCCCATCGAGCCGAGGACGAAGCGCGGCTGGTCGGGCGTGGACCAGTGGTCGGCGGCCTCGCGGGCGATCCTGGCGCCCGCCTCGGAGTATTCGAAGACGCGGTCGGAGATGTCGTACTCGCCGAGCGCGGCGAGGTTGGCGCCGAACGTGTTGGTCTCGACGCAGTCGACGCCGACGGCGAAGTAGGCGTCGTGGACGCCGCGCACGATGTCGGGCCTGGTGACGTTGAGCACCTCGTTGCAGCCCTCGTGACCGTGGAAGTCGTCGAGCGTCGGGTCCTGGGCCTGGAGCATCGTGCCCATCGCCCCGTCGGCCACGATGACGCGCTGGGACAACACTTCTCGGAAGGACGAGGAGATGCTCATGGCGTAGAGCTTATCGGGTGCGCCTCGAGCGCCACTCGCACGCGGCTCGGGGACCCCGGGCGGCGTCGCGCGTGGCCGCCGGCGCTATCGTACTCACCATCAATTGACATCGTGTCCAATTGGGGGCTCCATGGCCTACCGCACCGTCCTCGTCGGCACCGACGGCTCGGCCTCCTCCTTCCGCGCCGTCTCCGCGGCGGCGTCCCTGGCCGCGGCGACCGGCGCCACCCTCGTGCTGGCCTGCGCGTACCTGCCCATGCGAGAGAGCGAGCGCGCCGTGGCCGCCGAACGGCTGGGCGAGCTGGCGTACAAGGTGAGCGGCTCCACGCCCGCCGACGACGCCCTGCGCGCGGCGCGCGGGCACGCCGCGGCGGCGGGCGCCGCCGACATCGTGCTAGCGGCCGAGCAGGGCGACGCCGTGGACGTGCTCGTCTCGCTGGCCGCCAGGCACCGCGCCGACCTGCTCGTGGTGGGCAACCGCGGGCTCAACAGCCTGGCGGGGCGGCTGCTCGGGTCCGTGCCGTCCGCCGTCTCCCACCGCGCCTCGTGCGACGTGCTGATCGTCCACACCACGGACGGCGGCCGCTGACCGCGCCCCCGGGCTTCCCCTCCCCCTGTTGAGGCTCCCCTCCCTCTTTTGTTGAGGCTCCCCTCCCTCTTTTGAGGCGCCCGCGCCCGCGCACGCGCGCGAGGAGGCGCACGGGGTACTCACCCCGCGACGCGGACGCGGGCCGGCCGGCGGGTGTGCCGGGGCCTTCGCCGGGGGACGAAGGCGGCACGGCGAATGCGCGGTTCGCGCGTGCGCCGGCAAGACGAGGCCCGGGTTCACAGGGAGATCGGTGACGCTGACTCCCCCCGACCGCATAGGCTAAGCGGGACGGTGAAGAGAGGAGGCGACACGTGATAGAGCTCGAAGGGCTCCCCGAGCTCGTTGACCCGGTGCTCATAGCCGCGTTCGAGGGGTGGAACGACGCGGGCGAGGCTTCCAGCGGTGTGATCGCCCATCTCGAGTCGGCCTGGAAGGCCGAGCCGCTGATCGCCCTCGACCCCGACGACTACTACGACTTCCAGGTGACCCGGCCCGTGGTGGAGACGGGCGATGGGCTGACGCGGTCCATCGTGTGGCCGACGACGCGGCTGCTGCGCGCCCGCCCGCCGGGGCTGGAGCGCGACGTCGTGCTGCTGCGCGGCATCGAGCCCAACATGCGCTGGCGCTCGTTCTGCGCCGACATCATCGAGATCTGCCGCGAGCTGGGCGTGGAGCTGGCCGTGATGCTGGGCGCGCTGCTCAACGACTCACCGCACACCCGGCCCGTGCCCATCCTCGGGGGTGCGACGGACGCGGCGCTCGCCCGCTCGACGAACCTCGAGCTGAGCCGCTACGAGGGCCCGACGGGGATCGTCGGGGTGCTGCAGCACGCGTTCGGCGAGGCGGGGCTCGACGCCATCTCGCTGTGGGCGTCGGTGCCGCACTACGTCGCCCAGCCGCCCAACCCGAAGGCGACGCTCGCGCTGCTGCGCCGCCTGGAGGACGTGCTGGAGATCCCGATGCCCCTGGGCGACCTCGACGAGGAGGCCCGGGCGTGGGAGCGCGGCGTCGACGAGCTGGCCTCCCAGGACAGCGAGGTGGCCGACTACGTCAAGGAGCTGGAGGAGCGCAAGGACGCCGCCGAGCTGCCCGAGGCCAGCGGCGACGCGATCGCGGCCGAGTTCGAGCGTTACCTGCGGCGCAGGGACCGGGACACTGACAGCTAACCCTCAGAAATAGAAACCGCCATTTTTTCGGGATTTCGAGTAATAATCAGGGCCTACAAGATGCGTCCCAAGTTGGGACTCCTGATTCCGACGAGAAGTCCTGAAAACCTCGGCTTCGCGCCGTGATGCCTGCTCAACCGACCGCGCACGTTAGGCACGCCATGGCGACTTCCCATGTAGACCCGTACCAAAGAAGTCAGGACACCCGGCGCCGCGTTCTCGAGATGGCCGTCTCCCTCCGGGATGACCGGCCCGGCGGTTCCGTGGACTACTTCCTCGCACTGTTGCAGGACCGACTCCCGCTCTGGCTGAGCATTCTCCACGATCTTTCCCACCGCATCGGGAAAGGGTGTGTTGCGGACAATCTTCTCCCCATTGCGCGAGCAGGTATCGAGTACTACATCGACGTACAGAGCGCGGCACTGCCCGCCTTCACCTCGCCCACCGTGACGGTCCGCTTCCGCGAGGCCATCCGGGACACGGGCCTCGGGCCGAGCACCGAGGCGGCCCCGCTGGCCGCGTACCTGGCGGCCGAGAAGGAGCTCGGCCGGGTGGGCCCGGACGTGGACCCGGAGGCGAGCGCGCGACTGCTCATCGCGGGCTGCTTCCACCGGGCCTACATCGAGATGTTCATCGGCGGCGACGCGGGCCCGTCGCTCGACGCCAGCGCCGAGGAGATCGTGCGCGAGCTGCGACTGGAGCCCGTCCCCGCCTGACACCCTGCCCGCGACCCCCGTCGCGAGCCGTCGTTTCCCGAGCACACGCCTGGCTGCGCGCTTGCCAAAGGATTGAACACACGTTTAGCCTCCTAAACATGTGTTCAGCGCATTCGGACCTGACCGCGCAGGCCAAGATCCGCGACGCGGCCATCGCCCACTTCGCCCGCGACGGCTTCCAGAAGACGAACCTGCGGGCCGTCGCCGCCACGGCGGGGGTGAGCGCCGGCCTGGTCATCCACCACTTCGGCAGCAAGGAGAAGCTCCGGAGCGTCTGCGACGACCACGTGCTGGGCGTGCTGGTCCGGCGCTCGCACGAGGCCGGGACGGCCGACCTGCTGCGCGAGTTCATGTCGAACCCGGAGGAGTACCACCTCCACGTGCGGTACATGGTCCGCGCGATCGAGGAGGACACGCCGGCCGCCGGCAGGTTGGTCGACACGCTGGTGGCCGAGTCGGAGTCGATCCTGCGCGCCGGCATGGCGGAGGGCTCCATCCGCCCGTACTCGGACGTGCGGGCGCTGGCCGTGCTCACCGTGCTGACCAGCCTGGCCACGCTGACCATGGCGCCGCCGCTGACCCGCGCGCTCGGGTTCGACGGCTTCGGCCCCGAGGTGCTGCGGCGGCTGGCGCTGCCGACGCTGGAGCTCTACACCCACGGCCTGTACGCGGACGACGCTCCGCTGAAGGCGGCCAGGGCCGCCTTGGAGGCCTCACAAGAGAAAAGGGATGAATGACGATGGCAGTCGCGATTCCGACCCTCACGCCGCTGCAGGAGACCCTGTGGCTGACGCTGTGCGGCAGGGCCCTCGACAACCGCCTGCCCCACCCCATTCTGGGCGACGAGATGGCCGACGAGATCGTGCGGGCGGTCGACTACGACTACGAGAAGCTCCACATCCCCTCGGCCAGCGCCATCTTCATCGCGCACCGGGCCAAGAAGCTGGACGAGATCGCCCAGCGGTTCATCGCCCGCCACCCCGACGCGATCGGCCTCGACCTCGGGGCCGGCCTGGACAGCCGGGCGCTTCGCATCACCCCGCCGCCCACCGCCGACTGGCACGACGTCGACTTCCCCGAGGTCATCACCGCGCGGCAGCGGCTGCTGCCGGAGCGCGCCAGGCCCCACGACATCGGCGCCGACGTCCTCGACCCCGCGTGGCTGGAGGCCCTGCCCACCGACCGGCCCGCGGTGATCGTCGCCGACGGGCTGATCGCGTTCCTCTCAGAAGAAGAAATGAGCTCCCTGGTGGACCGCCTCATCGGCCACTTCCCCAGCGGAGAGATCGCCTTCAACGGCTACAGCAAGTTCGCCGTCTGGGCCCAGAAGCACGCCGCCGTCGGCAAGAACGTCGTGAACGTCGCCAAGTTCCCCGGCCTCGACGACCCCAGGGAGCCCGAACGCTGGAACCCCAGGCTGAAGCTCGTCAAGGAGATCCTGATGACGCGGGAGCCGGAGGTCGCCGAGTTCCCGACGGCCCTGCGCCTGCTGACCCGCCTGTCCGCGCCCAGCGCGGCCTTGTCGCGGAAAGGGAACGTGATTCTCCACTATCGCTTCTAGGGATAGACTGATCGTCAGTATCACTGATGATTTGTGGAGCTGACCATGATTCTGATCACCGGCGGGCTGGGCTTCATCGGCACGCACACCACCCGGGCCCTGCTCGACCTCGGCGAGTCCTGCCTGCTCGTCCAGCGCAGGCCAGCCGTGGTGCCCGAGACGTTCGCCGGCGAGCCCGTCGTCGTCGAGCAGGCCGACCTCACCGACGAGTCGTCGCTCCTGGAGCTCGGCAAGCGCCACGAGATCACCGGCATCGTGCACCTCGCCGGCTCGGTCCCGTGGCCGCCGGGCGCGTACCAGCCGCTGGAGGGCGCGGAGCAGGCCGTGCGCAGCCTGCTGAACGTGTTCCGCGCCGCGCGCGAGTGGCAGGTGGCGCGGGTCGGCGTGGCCAGCACGATCGGCGTGTACGGCGGCGTGCCCGGCGAGGGCGCGCTCAAGGAGGACGTGCCACTGCCGATGACGGCCGGCCATCCGATCCCGGCGTTCAAGAAGATCGGCGAGCTGCTCGGCGACCACCTCGCGGGAGCCATGGGCCTCGACGTGGTCAATTACCGCATCGCCGCCATCTGGGGCCCGCTCGGCCACACCCGGTCGCCGTTCTTCGCCGCGCCCCAGCTCGTGCACGCCGCCGCCCGGGGCGCCGAGCCCGACCTGTCCACACTGCGCGCCGGCGCGCACCTGGGCGACGGCATCGACATGTGTTACGTGAAGGACTGCGGCCGCGCGATCGCGCTGCTCCAGCTCGCCGACCGGCTGGCGCATCGCACGTACAACGTGGCCTCCGGGAGGCTGACGACCAACGGCGAGGTCGTCGCGGCGATCAGGAAGCTGGTCCCCGATGCCCGCGCCGACCTCCCCGAGGGCCGCGACCCCGCGGTGCCCGGCTGCTGGCTCGACACCACCCGGCTGCGCGAGGACACGGGGTACGAGCCCGCGTACGACACCGAGCGGGCGGTCGCCGACTACCTCACCTGGCTGCGCGCGGGTAACGAGCGCTGAGCCAGGCAGTCGCGCGCTGTACAGGACGCACTGCTCGGTGACCTGCCCGGCCAGCAGCACCGTGCGTACGTCCCGCTGTCTCAGCAGGTACTCCAGCGACGTCCCGTAGAACGCGCTGTGGCGCACCTTGCATGTCCATGACGACCATGGCGGTCCGCGGCATGCTCAGACCTGGAGCTGCTCGAGCTGCTCGGCGGTGGCCAGCTCGGCCGCGAACCACTCGATGGTGCGGCGCAGCCCCTCGTCCGCGGGCACCTGCGCCTGCCAGCCGAGCCGATCGGCCGCCAGCGCGGTGTCGGGGCGGCGGACCCGGGGATCGTCGGCCGGGCGGTCGATGAACTCGATCTCCGACGACGACCCGGCCAGGTCCCGGATCCTCGCGGCCAGCTCGAGCATGGTCAGCTCGGCCGGGTTGCCGATGTTGACGGGCCCGGCGAAGTCGCTGCGGGCCATGGCCAGGATCCCGGAGACGGTGTCCTCGACGTAGCAGATGGAGCGCGTCTGCGAGCCGTCGCCGGTGATCGTGATGGACTCGCCTCGCAACGACTGCCTGATGAACGTCGGGATCGCCCGGCCGTCGAACGGGCGCATGCGCGGCCCGTAGGTGTTGAAGATGCGCACGATCCCGGTGTCGGTGCCGCGGGAGTGCCGGTAGGCGGTGGTCAAGGACTCGGCGAAGCGCTTGGCCTCGTCGTAGACGCTGCGCGGGCCGACCGGGTTGACGTTGCCCCAGTACGTCTCGCGCTGCGGATGCTCGAGCGGATCGCCGTACACCTCGCTGGTGGAGGCCAGGATGAACCTGGCACCCTTCTCCCTGGCCAGCCCGAGCGCGTGCAGCGTGCCGACGCTGCCGACCCGCAGGGTCTCGATCGGGTAGCGCAGGTAGTCGGCCGGCGAGGCGGCCGAGGCGAAGTGCAGGACGAGATCCAGCCGGTCCGGCACGTGCACGTACCCGGTCAGGTCGCACTCGATGATCCGGAACTCGGGCCGGTCGATCAGGTGCTCGACGTTGCGCGGGCCGCCGGTGAGGAAGCTGTCCATGCAGATGACCTCCGCACCCTCCTCCAGCAGCCGCTCGCACAGGTAGGAGCCGAGGAACCCGGCGCCCCCGGTGACCAGAGCCCTCATGACGTGACCTCCAAGACAGCGTCGACGACTTCGGAAACCTCGATCTTCAGCAGGCCGGGGTCGGGCCGTTGCCCGTGCGGATCCCCGTTCCTGCCCGCCCACAGCGCCACATGGCGCCAGCCGGGCGGCGGCCCCCACAGAGCGGGTGACACCGGCCCGAACAGCACCACCGACGGCACGCAGAACGCCGTCGCCAGGTGCGCGACGCCGGTGTCCCCGCAGACCACCAGCCGCGCCCTGCTCACCAGGTCGATCAGGTCGGCCAGCCCGGTGCGCCCGGCCAGCATCCGCTCCGGCGGCAGCCCCGCCAGCTCGGCGACCTTCCTGGCCAGCGGCACCTCCTTGGCGTTCCCCGTGACGACCACGTCTTCGAGTGCCACCGCCACCTCGGCGAACCGCTCGGGCGGCCAGCGCCGCGCGGGATAGGCGGCGCCCGGATGCACGATCGCGGGCCCCGTACGGTCGGAGATGCCGAGCGTCAGGTCCGCGGGGTCGGCGGGGATGCCGTGCCACTCCAGCAGCCCGCACCAGCGCCGCACCTCGTGCACGCCCTCCGGATACGGCGGCCCCGTGCCGAAGCTGATCAACCGGCCCGGGTCCGTGCGCCGCAGCGCCTCGATGCTCTGCGGCCCCTTGCCGTGCAGGTTCACCGCGATGTCGGGCCGCTCGAACGGCACGGGTCCCGGGCCCGACACATCGACCTGGTCGTCCACGGCGGCGGTCAGCGGCAGCAGGGCCGCCAGCGCCCGCGGCGCGGCCAGCGTGATCCGGTGCCGGGGAAAGGCCTGGCGCAGCGCCCGCAGCGCGGGCACGGCCGTGAGCAGGTCGCCCAGGCCGAGCCCGCGCAGCGCGAGGAGTTCTAGGGCCATGACGTCTCCGTGGACGGGCAGACGACGAGCTCTCTCACCTCGCATCCGGCCGGCTGCCGCAGCGCGAAGACCACGGTCTGGGCGACGTCGGCCGGATCGTTCAGCCCGGCCTCCGGGCCCGGTTTGTACTGTTCCGGCCGGCCGTCGAAGAAGGCCGTGCGCATGCCACCCGGGACGAGCAGCGTCACGCCGACCTCGCCGCGCAACTCGACGGCGAGGGCCCTGGTGAAGCCGACGACGCCGAACTTCGACGCCGAGTAAGCCGAGGCGTCGCTGAGCGGCCGCAGCCCGAGCGTGGACGCGCAGGTGACGATCTTGCCGCGGGTGTGCTTGAGGTACGGCAGCGCCGCCCGCACGACCGAGGCCGTGCCGAGCAGGTTCACCCGGATGACCCGCTCCCAGTCGTCGGCGGCCACGTCCTCCAGCCGCCCGCAGGCGTCGATGCCCGCGGCCGTCACCACGCCGTCCAGCCCGCCGGCCCGCTCGGCCAGCTCGCGTACCGCCCGCTCGGCCTCCCCTCTGTCGGCCAGGTCGGCTGTGACGTGCTCGAAGTGCTGGCCGGGCGGGCGCTTGTCGACGACCAGCGCCCGCCAGCCCTCCTTCTCCACGGCTTCGGCGGTGGCCAGGCCCAGCCCGGAGGCTCCCCCGGTGATCAATATGTTCATTGGATCTCCCTGATCAGATTCGTTGTCGAACGTCCCGGCAGCGTGCTCAGCACGACGATCTCCGCGCCGAGCGCGGCCAGGACCTTGGACTCGGGCAGCACTTCCCCCTCGTAGTCGCCGCCCTTCACCCACACGTCGGGACGTAGCAGTTCGATGGCGCGCGCCGGGGTGTCCTCGTCGAACACCAGCACCGCGTCCACGCAGCCCAGCGCCCGCAGCACCTCGACCCGGTCGCGCACGTCCACGATCGGCCTGGACGGGCCCTTCAGCCTGCGCACCGACGTGTCGGAGTTGACGCAGACGACGAGCGCGTCGCCGAGCGCCCTGGCCCGCCGCAGCAGGCTCACGTGCCCGGCGTGCAGCAGGTCGAAGCAGCCGCCGGTGGCGATCAGGCGGCCGCCGTACGCGCGGGTGAGCCTGGCCACCTCCACCGCCGTGCGCGGCCGGTCGCCGAGCCGCTGCTCCTGGACCTTCACGCCGGCGGACCCGCCGCGCTCCACGAAGCGCGACGCCTCGCCGACGCCGATGATGACCGCCTCCTGGATGCCGCTGCCGTCGCGCAGCGCGAGCGCGGCGGCGGAGGCGAGCCGGTCGCCGGCGCCGCACGCGTCCCGGTTGCCGGCCAGGACCGGCGGCGGGACCTGGGTGAGCGGGCCGCCCTTGACGGCCAGCGCGGCCCCGCGCTCGCCGGTCGTGACGGCCACCGCCCCGGCCTGCAGCTCCCGCACCAGGCAGCGGGCCGCCTGGTCGGGGCCGTGGTAGCCGGACCGGCACAGCACCTTGGCCTCCGCCTCGCTCGGCGTGAGCAGCGCACACCCGGGCATGGGCTGCGCGCCTTTGGGGTGCGGGTCCCACACCACCGGCACGCCGGTGTCGCGCAGCAGCTCGCGGGCCATCCTGGCCACGCCCCTGCCGTAGTCGGAGACCAGCACCGCGCCCGCCTGCCTGACGGCCCGCACGGCCTCCTCCGTGGGGGCGTACCTGGCCGTGCCGTCGCCGGAGTCCAGGCGGAGGAGGGTCTGGCCGCGTGCCCTGACCCTGGTCTTGCGCACGGTGCCGCCGCGCAGCGGCAGGCGTACCAGGTCGACCTCCTCCGACAGCAGGCCGCACAGGCGGCGGCCGTCGGGGTCGTCGCCGATCGCGGTGATCAGCACGACGTCCGCGCCGTCGCGGGCGGCCAGCAGCGCCGCCAGCCCGGCACCGCCGGGACGGGCCTGCTCGGTGGAGACGTCCACCACCGGGACCGGCGCCTCCGGGCATAGCCGCTCGGCGTCGCCCTCGACGTCCACGTCCAGCAGCGTGTCCCCGATGACGACGAGCGGGCCCGTGGTGGGCGCCGTCACAGTGCCTCCTCGACCGCGTCGCACAGCAGGTGGATCAGGGCGAGGTGCACCTCCTGCACCGTCGCCGTCTCCTCCCCCGGCACGGCGACCGCCTCGTCGCACAGGTCGGCCAGCGGGTTCGGCGCGAGCCCGGTCATGGCCCAGGCGAGGATGCCGCTCTCCTGCGCCGCCCTGGCCGCGGCCAGCACGTTCGGGCTGGTGCCGCTGGTGGACAGGCACAGCAGCACGTCGCCGGGCCTGCCGTGGGCGCGCACCTGGCGGGCGTAGACCTGCTCGGCGCCGAAGTCGTTGGCGATGGCCGTCAGCGACGAGCCGTCGGCGTGCAGCGGGATCGCCGCGTACGGCTGCCTGTCCTCCCTGAACCTGCCGACCAGCTCGGCCGTCAGGTGCTGCGCCTCGGCGGCGGAGCCGCCGTTGCCGCAGGCCAGCAGCCTGCCCCCGGCGGACAGCACGCCGGCCAGTTTCCCGCCCCAGGCCCGGACGGTGACCGCCTGGTCATCGACCTTCTCCAGGGTCGTCCAGAGCTTTTCCAGATGTGCGTCCACGATCAACCCCCCAGAGCGGCCAGGCGGCATACCTTGCCGTCGATCACTTGCGTGTACACGGCCTCGGTCAGTTCGGCCACGCGCGGCCAGCCGTACCTCTCGCGGGCCCTGCGCGCCCCGGCCGCGCCGAGCGCCAGCCGCTTGTCCGGGTCGCCGAGCAGGTCGCGCAGCGCCCTGGCCAGGGCACGCGGGCGGCGCGGCGGCACCAGCACGCCGCAGCCGGCGACCGTGTCCAGGTGCCCGCCGACCGCCGAGGCCACGACCGGCACGCCGCACGCCATCGCCTCCACCGGCACCATGCCGAACGGCTCGTACCACGGCACCGTCACCACGACGTCGGCCGAGCGCATCAGCGCCGGGACGTGCTCGCGCGGCACGCTGCCGATCACGTGCACCCTGCGTTCGAGCCCGTACGCCTGCGCCAGCTCGCGCAGCCTGACCGCCTCGTCGTCGTCCTGGCTGCCGCCCGCGATCACCAGTTCGGCGCCGGAGACCTGGCGCAGCGCCCTGATCACGGTGTCCACGCCCTTGCGCGGCACCATCCTGCCGATGCAGAGGATCAGCCTGCCCGCGCTGCGCGGCGCCACCGGCCCCTCGGGGCAGAACGCCCGCAGGTCCACCCCGCACGGCACGACCGTGATGCGCTGCTCGGGGATGCCCATCGCGCGCAGCTCGTTCACCTCGTCGCCGCAGGTGGCCAGGACGGCGTCGGCGTGCTTGCCGATCTCGCACTCGGTGGGGATCCGGTGCTCGGGGCTGGTGTCCGCGTCGCCCTGCCAGCGCCGCTTGACCGTGCCGAGGGCGTGGAACGTCTGCACCACCGGCACCCCTTCTGCGGCCTGCAGCGCGGCCTGCCCGCTCATCCAGAAGTGCGCGTGCGCGACGTCCGGCGGGCTCGCGGCCCACCGGTCGGCCAGGCGCTCGGTGAACTCCGTCATGTACGGGGGCAGCTCGTCTTTGGGGATAGGGGCCGGGGGGCCTGCCGGGACGTACTCGACCGTGACGCCGGGCGCCATGGTCACCGACTCGGGCTGCCGCTCGGATGAGCGCCGGGTGTGGACGACGATCGTGTGCCCGCGGCCGGCCAGCGCGAGCGCCAGCGCGGCGACGTGGACGTTCTGGCCGCCCGCGTCGACCCCGCCGATCGCCGCCAGCGGATCCGCGTGCTCCGAGATGAGATCGACCTTCACTGAACCAGCTCCCTCACTGCCTTGACCACCTGCTCACTTGTCACGTGGGACAGGCACGGGTGTCCGGGTACCGGGCAGATGCGCGCCCTGCTTCCGCGGCAGGGCGCCTCTTGGTCGCCGAGCAGCACCGCGGGCACCCCGTACGGGGCCCACCGCACTGCGGGAACGACGGGGGCGAACAGGCTCACGACCGGTGTCCCGACCGCCGCGGCCAGGTGCGCGGGGCCGGTGTTGCCCGCCACGAGCACGCCGGCACGCTCGATCACGGCGGCCAGTTGGGCGAAAGTGGTCACGCCGCCGAGGTCGGCCGCGAGGTCGCCGGCCACGTAGGCGGTGAGGTCACGTTCTGTGCCGGTCACGACGACCCGGTGCCCGTCCTCGACCAGCTCCCGCACGGTCTGCCGATGCCGGTCGGCCGGCCAGGTCCGCGCGGGGGCCGATGTCCCGGGGTGCACCACGACATACGCGCCTTTGCCGGCATCGGCGCCGACGCTGAGCAGGTGCCCTATTTCTCGGCCTATATCCGGCAATGGCCGCCGAACAGCGAGTTTGCCGTCATCACCCTTCGGCAGTTCGAAGCCCGCCGCCCTGGCGACCGCCAGCATCCGCTCTGCCTCCGGCACGTCGACGCTCTCGTCCACGACGTGCCGGACGTCCAGGAGCGAGCCGGGGTAGTCGTTGCTGATGGCGGTGATCCTGCGGACGCCCGCCAGCCGGAGCAGGAGCGCCAGCGGGAGCGCCGACTGGTGGAACGAGGTGAGGATCACCGCCTCGTCCACGTCTGTGAGCTTGGCGAGCAGGTCGGCGACCTGTCCTTTGCTGACGGGCGGCGGGGTGTGGTCGATCCACGGGGCCCGCCACTCGATGACCTGGTCCACGCCGGGCAGCAGTTCGGCGGCCTGCCTGCCGTTCGGCCCTGCCAGGAAGACGAGCTCGCGGGCCAGCGTGCGCACGGCCCTGACGGCCGGTCCGGCCAGCAGCACGTCGCCCACGTCGTCCAGCCGCGCCACCAGCACCCGGCCCCGGTCCTGGGCGTCCCGGCGCCGCTCCGGCTGGGCGGACGCCGTCGTGGCGGGCTCGCGCACGGCTTCGGCAGGCCCGCGCGTGGCGGCGCCCACCGTCCTGCACCGCCTCGGACCGCACAGCGTTCCCGGCATGCGACCGCTCATCGCCGCGCCCTCCATTCCCCCCGCAGCCGGTGCGCGCAGGCGACCGGCGGGATCACGACGCTGGTGACGACCATCCGCCACATCTCCCATGGGGTACGCGGCCCCGGCGCGATGCGCCGCCACGCGAACTCGGCGGTCATCGCGGCCCACGCGGCAACCGCCACCGCGGCCGGCACCCGTACCCCCGCCGCGCCGGAGCGCTCGCGGGTGCGGAGGGCGGCGGCCGCGGCCAGGGTCATTGCGGCGAGACCGGCGGCCGTGGTGGCCGTGTGGACGCGCAGGCGGCCGCGCCCGCCGCCGACGGCGGTGCGCCAGCCGGGCCCGTGCAGGCGGCGCATGAGCGCGTCGTCGGCGTTGCCCCGCTGGAAGCGCACGCTCGCCCAGAAGCCGTCCGCGCGCACCGGATGCGTCGTCACCCTGGAGCCCCTGACGAGCCGGTGCCCCGCCCGCGACACGCGCAGCGCCAGGTCGGCGTCCTCCCGGTACGCCCGGGGGAAGCGCTCGTCGAACCCCCCGACCGACTCCAGCACCGCCCGCCGGTAGGCCATGTCCGCGGTCGCCCACAGCGCGCCGGCGAGCCCGGCGGTGTTCCGCTCGGCGTCGGTTGGCCGCCGGTCGGCCGGCCGCGGCACCTCGATGCGCCCCTGGCTGCCGGCCACGTCGTCGGGCAGGTCGACCAGGTCCTTCCAGACCGCCTCGGCCCATCCGGGCGACGGGACCACGTCGTCGTCCAGGAACACGACCCACGACGTCTGCGCGGCCCGCCACCCGGCGTTGCGCGCCGCCGCGGGCCCGCGCCCGCCGGACCGGACGATCTGTACGGGTCCTTGGTGATCGGGCAGGGACAGGTCGGCGGCAGGCGTGTCGTCGACCACGATCACCGGCATGCCGGAGCCGAGGCCCGCCAGCGTGTCGCGCAGCGTGGGCCGTCCGACGGTGGGGATCACCACGGTGATCACGCCGCGAACACCTCCCCGCGCCGCACCAGGTACGGCCCCAGGGCGAGCACGTCCACCGGCGCGGACCCGAAGCACTCCAGCGCGTCACGGGGATCGTCGACCATGGGCCGCCCGGCGGTGTTGAGGCTCGTGTTGACCACCACGGGCAGCCCCGTGCGCGCCTCGAACTCGCTCAGCACCCGCGCCATCAGCGGCTGGGCGCCGGGCGAGACGGTCTGGATGCGCGCGGTCCCGTCCACGTGCACCACCGCCGGGATGCGCGGCGCCCAGTCCGGGTGCACGTCGTGGACGAACAGCATGTACGGCGAGGGCACCGGCCCACGCCCGAAGATCTCGGCGGCCCGCGACTCCAGCACCATCGGCGCGACGGGCCTGAACTGCTCGCGCCCCTTGACGTCGTTCAGCCGCTCGGTGTTGTGCGCGTGCCCGGGATGGGCAAGCAGCGACCGCTGCCCGAGCGCCCGCGGCCCGTACTCCGACCGTCCCTGGAACCAGGCCACGATCTTGTCGGCGGCCAGTTCGGCGGCCACCGCGGCGGCCAGGTCGGCGGGGCGGGTGTGCGGCACGCGGGCCACGTCCAGCCAGGCGCCCAGTTCCTCGTCGGTGAAGCCGCGCCCGAGCGCCGCGCCCGGCATCGGCCCGGCCGGCTCGCCGTGGACCTGCGCGAGATGGAGCGCTCCACCCAGCGCGGTGCCCGAGTCGCCGGCCGCCGGTTGCACCCACACCTCGTCGAACGGCCCCTCGTCCAGGAGCCGCGTGTTGGCCACGCAGTTCAGCGCCACGCCGCCGGCCAGCGCGAGCCGCCGCTCGCCGGTGCGCTCGTGCAGCCAGCGCACCAGCTCCAGCAGCACCTCCTCCAGCCGGACCTGCACGCTGGCGGCCAGGTCGGCATGGTCGGAGGTCCAGGTCGCGCCCTTGCGCAGCGCCTTGGCGTAGCCGTTCCAGTCGACCGGGTGCACGCGGAACCCGCCGTCCCCGGTCGTGTAGATCACCTCGCGCAGCGCCTCCAGGTGCCGCGGGCGGCCGTACGAGGCCATCGCCATGACCTTGTACTCGTCGCTGGAGCGCAGGAAGCCCAGGTGCTCGGTGACGTCCTCGTACATCAGGCCGAGCGAGTGCGGCAGCTCCTGGGTGGCCAGCACCTCCAGCTCGCCGCCCCGGTAGCGGCCCGCCAGGTGCGAGACGTTCTCGCCCCGCCCGTCGCACACCAGCACCGCGCAGTCCCGCCACGGCGAGGCCAGCCCCGCCGACGCGGCGTGCGCCACGTGGTGCGGCACGTACGTGACCTGGCCGGGGTCCAGCCCGGGCAGCGCCGTGGCCAGGAACGCCGGGGCGCGCACGGCGTACTTCGTGCGCAGGTCCTCCCAGGCGCCCTCCGGCCGCTGCACGACCAGCGTCGGGTCGTAGGAGTAGGCGACGGCGTCGATGTCCTCTGGGGAGAGCCCGGCCTCGCGCAGGCACCAGGCGGCGGCCAGCTCGGGCAGCTCCCACGCGGAGAACGCCAGCGGCCGCTTGCCGTGTTTGCGGCGGCTGAAGCGTTCCTCCTCCGCCGCGGCCACGATCCTCCCGTCGGCCACCAGGGCGGCGGCCGGGTCATGGAAGATCGCGTTGATGCCGAGAAACCTCATCTTTCCTCCCCCAGAAGATGTCGAGAACCGCTACCGAGAGAAGCGACGCCCAAACATTCCCCAGGCCCAGGAGGTGCGAAAACAGGCGTAACCGCCTGGGATTCGTCACTCTGAGTAGTTGTTTGCCGGGGCAGGCCCCGGGTAGCTGGCGGACACGCGACGGAGGTGAAAGGTGTTCGAAAAGCGACGTCCCGGCGCCGTGCTCTTCGACCGGGACGGAACCTTGATCAGGGACGTGCCGTACAACGGCGACCCGGACCTCGTCGAGCCCATGCCGGGCGCGATGGAGGCGGTGGCCAGGCTCAGACGCGCCGACGTGCCGGTGGCCGTGGTCACCAACCAGTCGGGCGTGGCCAAGGGCCTGCTGTCGGCGGACCAGATGGACCAGGTGAACGCCAAGGTGGAGGAGCTGCTCGGCCCGTTCGACGCGTGGGCGATCTGCGTGCACGACGACGCCGACGGCTGCACCTGCCGCAAACCCGCGCCCGGGCTGGTGATCAGGGCCGCTGCCATCCTGGACGTCAGCCCCCGCGACTGCGTGGTCGTGGGCGACATCGGCAGGGACATGGAGGCGGCCAGGGCCGCCGGAGCCAGGGGCATCCTGGTGCCGACCCAGCAGACGCGGCGCGAGGAGATCGATCAGGCCGCCGAGGTCGCGGACGACCTGACCGACGTCGTGGACCGCGTGCTGAGCGACGCGGAGGGCCCCGTGCCGGCCGCCTCGGCCCCGTGGGCCCGGGCTCTGGGCTGGAGCCGCTGGTGAGGATCCTCATCTGGCACGTACACGGCTCGTGGACCAGCGCCTTCATCAGGGGCGGACACGAATATGTCCTTCCGCTCGTCCCCGGCCGTGGTCCCGACGGCCGCGGACGAGCCCAGACGTTCGACTGGCCCGGCACCGCCCGCGAGGTGCCCTTCGACCGGCTCCGCCACGAGCCCATAGACGTGGCCGTCTACCAGCGTCCGCACGAGCCCGATCTGGCCCGCCAATGGCTCGGCCGCGATGTGCCCGGTGTGTACGTGGAGCACAACACCCCGGCGGGCGACGTGCCGCGCACCCGGCACCCGTTGGCCGATCAGAACGACATCACGCTGGTGCACGTCACCCACTTCAACGAGCTGTACTGGGACAACGGCCGGGCGCGCACCCGCGTCGTCGAGCACGGCGTCCCCGACCCCGGCCACCTGTACACGGGCGAGCTGCCCAGGGCGGGCGTGGTGGTCAACGAGCCGGTACGCCGCACCAGGGTCGCCGGGACCGATCTGCTGCCGCGCTTCGCCGAGCGGGTGCCGCTGGACGTGTTCGGGATGAAGGTGGACGGGCTGCCGTACGGCACCCATGAGGACCTGCCGCAGCACGTCATGCACGCCGAGCTGGCCCGGCGCCGGGTCTACCTGCACCCCTACCGGTGGACCTCGCTGGGGCTCGCCCTCATCGAGGCCATGACCCTGGGCCTGCCGGTGGTCGCGCTGGCCGCGACCGAGGCGATCGAGGCCGTGCCGCAGGAGGCCGGCGTGCTGTCCACGAAGGTGAACGTGCTGGCCGACGCGCTGCACGCGTTCGTGGCGGACCCGGAGCGCGCCGCGCAGGCGGGCAAGGCCGCGCGGGCGGCGGCGCTGGCCCGCTACGGGCTCGGCAGGTTCCTGTCGGACTGGGATCGGCTCCTGGCCGAGGTATGAGAGCTGATCGGGCGGGTAGGCGCCAAGGTCATGATGATGCTCGACTGGACTCGCAGGGCCGCCTGCCTCGACTTGGACCCGGAATTGTTCTTCCCGATCTCCGTGGAAGGGCCGAGCCAGTCCCAGGTCGAGCAGGCCAAACATGTGTGCGCCGGCTGCCCCGTACGCGAGCCGTGCCTGGAGTACGCGCTGGCCACCAGGCAGGCGTACGGCGTGTGGGGCGGCACCGACCCCGCCCAGCGCAGAGAGCTGAGCCTGACGCCGGCGCACCACAGGTGACTCAGGTCGGCAGGGCCTCGGCGAGGAAGCGTTCGCGCTCGGCCGCCTCGAGGCGGTCGCTGAACAGCACGCCGTCGAGATGGTCGATCTCGTGCTGCAGCACCCGGGCCAGCACCCCCAGGGCGCGCACCGTCACGGGCTTGCCGAACATGTCGCGGCCACGTGCCGTGACCGAGTAGGAACGCTCCAGTGGCCACCACACCCCCGGCGCCGACAGGCACGCCTCGTCGGCGGTGACCCGCCGCTCCGACAGCTCCAGTCGGGGATTGACCAGATGGCCGGACTTGCCGTCGTACGAGTAGACCACCACCCGTACCGGCTCCCCGATCTGCGGCGCCGCCAGGCCCGCCCGGCCCGCGCCCGCGCGCATGGTGGCGGTCAGCGATTTCACCAGCAGCCGCAGCTCGCGGTCGAAGTCATGGACCGGTGCCGCGACCGAGCGGAGCACCGGATCATCGAACATGCGAATAGGCCGGACCGTCACCCGCAACTCCCCGATAGGCGGCGTCGTCACGGTGAACGTTTCCCGCGACCGCCCCTCGCCAATCCCCAAGCCTCTGCCATGTAGCACAGCGGTAACAGAAGAGACCCGTGGGCGAAACCACCCCGAAGCAGTATCGGAGGGTGATCTCACTTGCGTCACACGTGCCTGTGATGCCTGGCCGGGTGCTCGGGGCCCGGCCAGGCATCACCGACTACCTGGAGGTGCCGGCATGAGTGTGCTTGCCCTTGAGGGCGGCTCTTCCCCGGAGACGGCGCCCGATGCCCTGGCGGGCTTCACGGTCGGAGTGACCGCGACGAGGCGCCGCGAGGAGTTCGGCGCGCTGCTTGAGCGGCGCGGCGCTCGCGTGGTCAGCGCCCCCGCGATCCGGCTGGTCCCCCTGGCCGAGGACGCCGACCTGCTCGCCGCGACCCGGGAGAGCCTGGCAGGGCCGCTCGATGACGTGGTGGTCACCACCGGCGTCGGGTTCCGCGGCTGGATGGCCGCCGCGGAGGGCTGGGGGCTGTCGGCCGACCTGGGCGAGCACCTGGCCCAATCGCGGCTGCTGACCCGCGGCCCCAAGGCCAGGGGGGCGGTGCGCGCCGCCGGGCTGAACGACCACTGGACGCCCGCCACGGAGTCGTGCGAGGAGGTCAAGCAGTACCTCCTCGCCCAGGACCTGCGCGGGCGGCGCATCGCGGTGCAGCAGCACGGGGAGCCGCTCAGCGACTTCGTGACCGACCTGCGCCAGGCGGGGGCCGAAGTGATCGAGATCCCGGTCTACCGGTGGCTGCCGTACCGCGACATCTCGCCGCTGCGCCGCCTGATCAGCCAGACCATCTCCGGC
This sequence comes from Nonomuraea sp. B19D2, assembly GCF_040137845.1. Classification (NCBI taxonomy): domain Bacteria; kingdom Bacillati; phylum Actinomycetota; class Actinomycetes; order Streptosporangiales; family Streptosporangiaceae; genus Nonomuraea; species Nonomuraea sp. B19D2. The sequence continues at coordinate 213,020 of NZ_JBEFAK010000005.1, forward strand.
TCGGTGGACGCGGTCGCCTTCACCAGCGCGCCCGCCGTCCACGCCATGCTGGGGGCGGCTCGCGCCGAGGGGCTGGAGGAGACGCTGCTGGCGGCGTTCAGCGGGAAGGTCGTGGCTGCCTGCGTGGGGCCTGTCACGGCGGAGCCGCTGACCTCGCGCGGCGTGCCGACCCTGCAGCCGGAGCGCTCGCGCCTCGGCGCGCTGGCCCGCGCGCTGGCCCGGCACCTGCCCGAACACGGCGTCACCCGGCTCGTGGCCGGCGACCACCGGCTGGAGATCCGCGGTCACGCCGTGGTGGTGAACGGGGAGCTGCGCCCGCTGCCCCCGGCCCCGATGGCGGTGCTCAAGCGCCTGGCGGACAAGCCGGGCTACGTGGTGTCCCGCGCCGAGCTGCGTACCGTGCTGCCGGGCAGCGTCGCCCGCGAGTCGGCCGAGCACGCGGTGGAGATGGCGATCACGCGGCTGCGGCGCGCGCTCGGGCCGAGCGGGATCGTGGAGACGGTGGTCAAGCGCGGCTACCGCCTCGCCTGCCTGTACGAGGCGGGCCTGTGACCGAGCGGAGCGAGGGAACCAATAAGCACAGCACCTTGGTCACAGGACCGACGAAGGAGGGCCTGTGACCGAGCGGAGCGAGGGAACCAATAAGCACAGCACCTTGGTCACAGGACCGACGAAGGAGGGCCTGTGACTCACCGCTCGCCCGCCGGATCTGTCCGGCCCGCACTCGTCCTGGCCGCGCACGGCACGCGCAGCGCGGCCGGGGAGCAGACCCTGTCGGCCCTGGCGGAGACGGTCCGCAGAGCCCGTCCCGGGCAGCGCGTCGAGCTGAGCTACCTCGAGATCAGCTCGCCCCTGCTGTCCGACGTGCTGCCTGCGGTCCCCGGCCCGGTGGTCGTGGTGCCGCTGCTGCTCGCGGGCGGCTACCACGCCCACATCGACCTGCCCGAAGTCATCGCCGCGTGCCGTCCCGACGCCGTGGTGGCCCACTGGCTGGGGCCGCACCGGCTGCTGACGTCGGCGCTGGCCCGCAAGCTGGCCAGGGCCGGCCTGCGCGCCACGGACGCCGTGATCCTGGGCGCCGCCGGCTCCTCCGACCCGTCCGCCCTGGCCGACGTCCGCGCCGCCGCCCACCAGCTCGCCGTACGCCTTGCGCGCCCGGTCACGGCGGCCTTCGCCTCGGCCGGGTCGCCGTCGCTCGAGGAGGCCATGGAACGGCTCGGCTCCACGCCGGCCGCCCGCGTGGCCATCGCCTCGTACGTCCTCGCGCCCGGCTTCTTCCACGACCGGCTGGGGGCGGCGGGGGCCGGGCTGGCGAGCGACCCGCTGGGCGCGGACCCGGACGTGGCGGCGCTGATCTGGCACCGCTACGACGAGGCCCTCGCCGGCCGCCGGGCTCGCAGGGACGCGCCCGGCCTGCACCAGGCGTCCCTCTAGTCGCCGCTGCCCTCGGGCGCGTCGCGCCGCGCTCCACCGCACGCCTTCCCGCCGACCCGGCGCCGGCGAGGTGCGGGGTGGGGGCCAGCGCGTCCCTTTCCGGCGCGCCACCCCCAAAGCACCGTCAGAGCGCGACCCCACGCAGGACGACCGTCACAGCGCGACGCCCAGGAGGGCGTCCGCGAGGTCGCGGACCAGCCGGGGGGCGTCGGGGTCGGGGCCGCCGGCGGTGAGGGCCTCGGCCGCCCAGGCGTCCACGGCGGCCAGGGCGCCCGGCGAGTCGAGGTCGTCGGCCAGCCGGGCACGCACCGTTGCCAGCAGGTCGTCGGCGCGCGGCCCCGAGGACAGCGTGACCGCCGAGCGCCACGTCGCCAGCCGGCGCTCGGCGTCGGCGATCAGCGACGGGACGTACTCCCAGTCCGCGCGGTAGTGGTGGGCCAGCAGCACGAGCCGGACCGCCATCGGGTCGTGCGCCAGCCGGAGCTTGGACACGAACACCAGGTTGCCCTTGGACTTGGACATCTTGTCGCCGTCGAGCGCCACCATGCCCGCGTGCGTGTAGAACTTGGCGAACGGCCATTCGCCCGTGAGCGCGTGGCCCTCGGAGGCGCCGCACTCGTGGTGCGGGAAGATCAGGTCGGAGCCGCCGCCCGCCACGTCGAAGCCGGAGCCCAGGCTGTCGACGGCGATCGCGGTGCACTCGATGTGCCAGCCGGGGCGGCCCCTGCCCAGGCGGGATTCCCAGACCGGCTCGCCGGGCCGCTCGGCCCGCCACAGCAGCCAGTCGAGCGGGTGCCGCTTGCCCGCCCTGCCGGGGTCGCCTCCGCGCTCGGCGAACAGGACCGTCATCTCGGTCTCGTCGTAGCCGGACACCTGGCCGAACTTGGGCGCGTCGGACACGCTGAAGTAGACGTCGCCGTCGAGGACGTACGTGACGCCCTTGGCCGACAGCTTGGCGATCAGGTCGGCGACCCGGCCGACGACCTCGGTGACGCCGACGTACTCGCGGGGCGGCAGGATCCGCAGCGCCTCCATGTCGCCGCGGAACAGCTCGATCTCCCGCTCGGCGAGGTCGCGCCAGTCGATGCCGGTCTGCGCGGCCCGCTCCAGCAGCGGGTCGTCCACGTCGGTGGCGTTCTGCGTGTAGTGGACCTCGTGACCGGCGTCGCGCCACATCCGCCCGACGAGATCGAAGGCGTGGTAGGTGTTGGCGTGGCCGAGGTGGGTGGCGTCGTAGGGGGTGATGCCGCAGACGTAGATCCTGGCGGTCGGCCCCGGATCGGTCTGCCTCACCTGCCTGGCCGACGTGTCGTAGAGACTCAGCGGAATGCTCTCACCTGGGAGCTTTGGAACGTTCTGGGCAGCCCACGATCTCATGTGTTTGAGCCTATCCGTCCCGATCAGCGGTCAGGTCGGCGAAGTCGTACGTCACCGCGTCCGGCGCGAGTGTGACCTCCATCACCGACAGGGAGGCGAAGATCCGGCCGTCGGGCAGCTCGTGCCGGACGATGAGCGCGGCCGGGTCGGCGGACGGCTCCGCCTTGATCAGCTCGCCCCACGGCTCGCTCTCGAACCTGGGCAGGTACGCGGCCACCCGCTCGTCCGCCGCGTCGAGCCCCGTGTTCACGACCATGCTGGTGCCCTCGGGCAAGCCGGTGACGGTCAGCCGGTCGCCGTCCCAGCTGAACAGGCGGACGTGCGCCAGTTCGGCGAGCACCAGGTGGAACGGGTCGTAGCGGGTGAGGTCGCCGCCGGGCGCCTGTCCGGTGTACGCGGCCCGCAGCGCCAGGTCTCCCCGGGAGATCCTGGTCGTCTCCTCGGCCTGCTTGCCGCACCCGTTGAGCAGTGCGGCGGCGCGGCGAGCCGAGGGGTTGACGGCCAGCCACGTGCCGCCGGCCTTGAGGTCGCGCCCGCCGATCACGCCCGGATATTCCGCCCAGTGCTCCCCCGGTCCCTCCCATGGGCGATCGGTGTACTCGTCCCGCACGCCCATGAGGGTCAGCGGCCGCCCGGTTCTCACGATCAGCGTGCACATGGCGCAAAGGGTAATAAACGGGCAATGATCGCTTAGATCGGGGGCCAGGGGATGGCGGGCCATCCTTCCGACGGGTACGGGTGGACACCCGTGTCGAGCAGCCGGCGGACCCGCTGCCAGGTGGCCTCCACCTCCTCCAGCGTCAGGAGTTCGCGCAGCCTGCGCCCGAGCGAGCCCGACTCGATGTCGCGTTCGAGCTTGGCCAGCACGGCCACCGCCTCACGCGCGAGTGGCTTGCCGCGCCATTGCCAGAGCACGGTGCGGAGTTTGTCCTCGACGGAGAAGCAGACCCCGTGATCGACCCCGTAGACGTGCCCCGTGGGCAGGGGCAGCAGGTGCCCGCCCTTGCGGTCGGCGTTGTTGACCACCGCGTCGAACACCGCCATCCGGCGCACCAGCGGGTTGCGGCTCTTGACCAGCCGCGTGAGGTCGATCTCCCGCTCGGTGTCGATCCAGAGCTGGACCATGCCGGGACCGAAGGGGCCCTCGCGGTAGACCGTGGGCGGCACGATGTTCCAGCCGGTGGCCTGCGACACCTCGAACGCGGCCACCTCACGGGCGGCGAGGGTGCCGTCGGGGAAGTCCCACAGCGGGCGCTCACCGCGTACCGGCTTGTAGACGCACGCGGCCGAGCGGGAGCCCAGCTTGACCGAGCAGTACAGCGTCATGTTGGTGGCCTCGACGAGCCGTCCTGCCACCTCCAGGCGGCCGTCGCGGAGCAGCGCGAGAGCCTCATCGTCTTTTATGGACGGCTGTTGTCGGGACGGCTTGATGGCCGGTTCGCTCTCAGGAGCGGTCATGAAGCCGCCTCACCCCCGCGGTATCCGTTGAGACGCACGCAGACGTGCCCGGTGGCGTCGAGTGGCTGTCCGCACAGAGGGCACGGCGGTCGGCCCGCCGCGACGATCTTGAGTGCCCGCTGGGTGAAGGCGCGAGCGGTGCCCGGGCTGATGCGCACGCGCAGCACCGCCGGGTCGGGGCCGTCGACGTCGTCCTCGTCGACGACCTCCTGCGCCTCTATCACCACCTGGGACTTCTCCGAGTCCCAGGCCAGCGCCATCGTGCCCACGCGGAAGTCCTCCGCGACCGGGGTCTCGAGAGGCGCGTCGTCGGTCAGGTCGGCGGGGGCCAGCGCGGGGACGTGCGCGGTGCCTCCGCTGAGCCGCAGCACCTCGTCGAGCAGCTCGTCCAGCCTGCCCGCGAGTGCGGCGACCTGCAGTTTCTCCAGCGCCACCGTGGTCAGTCTGCCCTCGGCCCTGGCCTGCAGAAAAAAGGCCCGCGCGCCCGGCTGCCCCAAGGCACCGGCGACGAACCTCTCTGGTGGGTCGTAGTCGAAGACCGGCATACGCTGACCTTACGTGGTTCCGGGTCCGCCACCGACGGCGGCATCGCTCCCGGTGATGTTTTCTCCCCCGTCTTTCTCCTCCGAATCCTCGGGAAGCCTCAATTCCCCCATATCGTTAAGCCTGAGAACAAAGGGGCGCAGGGGGGCATAGCGAACGACGGTGAGGGCCGCCGGATCAGCTGTTATCCGCTGAAAGTGATCGAGATGGAGCCCCAGAGCGTCCGCGACGATCGCCTTGATCACGTCGCCGTGGCTGCAAACCAGGTAGACAGCCTTCTCCCCGAGGCGTTGATTCCACTCCCTGATCGCCGAGACGGCCCGATGTTGCATTCCGGCCAGCGACTCCCCTTCCGGAAATGTCGCCGCGCTGGGGTGCGCCTGCACCACCTGCCACAACGGCTCCTTGGCGAGTTCCTTCAGCGGGCGCCCGGTCCAGCCGCCGTACCCGCACTCGATGAACCGGTCGTCGGTCTGCACGTCCAGCTCGCGCCCCTCGGCCACGGCCTGGGCCGTTTCCTGGCAGCGTTCGAGCGGGCTGGAGACGATGGCGTCGAGCCTGACGCCCGCGACGCGGGCGGCCAGCGCCGCCGCCTGCGCCCGGCCGGCCTCGCTCAGATGCACTCCCGGGGTTCGCCCGGCCAGCACCGGGCCGGTGAGGTCCGTCAGCCCGTGCCGGGCCAGAAGCAGCGTGGTCATCCGGTAAGTGTGGCAGGCGGCTATCACAACGTTTCATCCAGCTGGACGGCCAATGACCGAGACGGGCTGCCGCCCCCTCGCTGACCACGAACGACAGCGGAGCGGAAGCCCGCTGAGCAGGTTTCTTGTTGGTACCCTGGCGGGATCATGGAGCAGCGCTATGTCGGCCACAGCGGGCTGTCGGTGTCCCGGCTGGGGCTCGGCACGATGACCTGGGGGCGTGACACCGACGCGGATGAGGCGACCGCCCAGCTCCGCACGTTCCTGGAGGCCGGGGGCAACCTCGTCGACACGGCCGACGTCTACACCGGCGGCGACGCCGAGCGGCTGCTGGGGCGGATGCTGCGCGACTCCGTGCCGCGCTCGGAGCTGGTCATCTCCACCAAGGCCGTGGTGACGCCGTCGGGCCGCCGGCCGCGCGACGCCTCCAGGCGCCACCTGATCGCCGCGGTCGACGAGTCGCTCAACCGACTCGGGCTCGACTACGTCGACCTGTGGCAGCTGCACACGTACGACGCCGAGGTTCCCCTGGATGAGACCCTGGCCGCGCTCGACGCGATCGTCTCCTCCGGCCGCGCCGTCTACGCCGGCGTGTGCGACTACACCGGCTGGCAGCTGGCCGCGGCCGCGGTCACCCAGCGGACCGTCCCCGGCCGCATCCCGATCACCTCCGCGCAGGTCGAATACTCGCTGCTGGCCCGCGAGCCCGAGCGCGAGCTGCTGCCCGCCGCCGCCCACCTGGGCGTGGGCGTGCTGGCCTGGTCGCCACTGGGCCGCGGGGTGCTCACCGGGAAGTACCGCACCGGCGTCCCCGCGGACTCCCGGGCCGCGACCCCGCACTTCGCCGACTTCGTCCGGCCTTACCTGGACGAGCGCAGCCGCCGGGTCGTCGAGTCGGTCATGACCGCCGCCGACGGGCTCGGCGTGTCGCCGCTGGCGGTCGCCCTGTCCTGGGTACGCGACCAGCCGGGGGTAGCCTCGGCCATCGTCGGGGCCCGTACACACGCGCAGCTCACGGGGGCCTTGCCGGCCGAGGACGTGGTGCTGCCCATAGAGATCCGCGAGGCCCTCGATGACGTGTCGTCACTCGACTGACCGCTCGCCCCTGGAACGAGAGGCTCTCTCGCGTATCACTAGTCGATACCGAATCGCAACTTTACCCGGCAAACGCCTGCGTCCCATGTGCGATGTCCATAAAGATTTCCCCTGGAAGCGACGCAGGAGGGGATGGATGGGGAGCAGGACCGCGATCTCGGCTGGAGTCCTCGCGGTGGCGCTGGCGGCCGTCCCAGTGGCGGCGCCTGCCGCGTCAGCCGCGCCTCAGGACTGCACGCGCGACGGGGGCCTGCTCTCCGGGGTGACCAACACGCTGTGCGACGTGGTGAACGGGATCACCAACACGGTCGACACCCTGTCGGGGGGGACGACCGACAAGGTCACGGACGGCGTCGACAAGACCACCGGCGAGGTGCTCGGCCGCGTCGGGGAAGCGGTGCCGACCACCAAGTCCTCACCGAGCACCAGGTCCTCGCACACTCCCTCGCCCTCCCCCACGGGGCTCGACAGCGCGCTGGACGGCATGTGCCTGCCGGTGCTGGCGTGCCAGGACCAGGGGACGGTGGAGCGGCTCTCGCCCACGCCCTCGCCTTCCACCGGCCGTACGTCGCGGCCCCGGGAGTGGGGCGTGGAGTCCCTGCCCACGGCGCCGCCCACACCGCCGGACCAGCGGCCGGAGCTCATGGACACGGGGCGACCGGTCTCCGAGGAGAAGACGGTGGACACGGACGAGCCCCGGGTGGATCTGCTGTGGCCCAATCCGTTCGCTCATGAGCTGACCGTGCCGATGCAGGACCAGCGGGTGGTGCGGCCCAGCCCGCCTGCCTCGGACGTGCTGGGGACGGTGCTGACGATCGCGCTGCTGGCCTCGGCGGTGCTGGCCACGCGGATCGTCCAGCAACGGCGGCACCGCACGGAGCCGACGGAATCGATCCCCTTCGAACCGGGCCGCGCCAGCAACGGCCGCCACCGCGTGGCCTGAACCCGGGCGCCGCGTCACCCAGCTGAGCGCCGTGGGCGTTGCGCCGGGCACCGCCGCGCCACGTCCCACGGACGCGGCGCGCCGAGGGAGACCTGGGTGCGGGCGCCCCGGGGGGCCGCCGTCAGGTGCCGACGGCGTGGACGCCGCCGTCCACGTGGACGATTTCGCCGGTCGTGGCCGGGAACCAGTCGGACAGGAGGGCCAGGCAGGCCTTGGCCGTCGGGGTCGTGTCCGCCAGGTCCCAGCCCAGCGGGGCCTTCTCCGGCCAGCTGTCCTCGAACTCCTTGAAGCCCGGGATCGACTTGGCCGCCATCGTGCGCAGCGGGCCGGCCGCCACCAGGTTGACGCGGATGTTGTGCTTGGCCAGGTCACGGGCGAGGTAGCGGTTGCACGACTCCAGCCCCGCCTTGGCCACGCCCATCCAGTCGTAGACCGGCCACGCCTTGGAGGCGTCGAAGTCGAGGCCGACGACCGCCCCGCCCTCCTTCATCAGGGGCAGGCAGGCCACCGCCAGCGACTTGAACGAGTAGGTGGACACATGCAGGGCTGTGGCGACGTCCTCCCACGTGGTGTTGAGGAAGTTGCCGCCGAGCGCCGTCTGCGGGGCGAAGCCGATCGAGTGGACCACCCCGTCGAGGCCGTCCACGTGCTCGCCCACCCGCGCCGCGAGCGTGTCGAGGTGCTCGGTGTTCTGGACGTCGAGCTCCAGCACCGGCGCCGGGCTGGGCAGGCGCTTGGCGATGCGCTCCACCAGGCTCAGGCGGCCGAACCCGGTGAGCACCACCGTGGCGCCCTCCTGCTGGGCCAGCTTGGCCACCGCGAACGCGATCGAGGAGTCGGTGAGCACGCCGGTCACGAGGATCCGCTTGCCTTCGAGAATGCCCATGTCAGTGCCCCATTCCGAGTCCGCCGTCGACCGGGATCACGGCCCCGGTGATGTAAGAGGCGTCGTCGCCGGCCAGGAAGCGTACGACGCGTGCCACCTCCGCGGGCGCCGCCTGCCGCCCGAGGGGGATCTGGGAGACGATCGCCTCGTGGTCGAGGTCGGCCGTCATGTCGGTCTTGACGAAGCCGGGCGAGACCACGTTCACCGTGATGTTGCGCGAGCCGTACTCGCGGGCCAGGGAGCGGGCGAAGCCGACCAGCCCGGCCTTGGAGGCGGCGTAGTTGGCCTGTCCGGCCTGGCCGGACAGGCCGACCACGGAGGAGATGAGGATGATCCGGCCGCGCTTGAGCTTCATCATCGGGCGGATGGCCCGCTTGGCGACGCGGTACGCGCCGGTCAGGTTGGCGTCGATGACATTGGTGAAGGCGTCCTCCTTCATCATCGCCAGCAGCGTGTCTTGGGTGATGCCCGCGTTGGAGACCAGGACCTCGACCGGGCCCTGCTCCGCCTCGACCTTGTCGAACGCGGCCTCGACGTCAGCCATGCTGGTGACGTCGCAGCGCACGCCGAACAGGCCCTCCGGCGGCTCCCCTGATCGGTAGGTGACCGCGACGGCGTCGCCGGCCGCGGCGAGTTCACGGGCGATCGCGAGGCCTATGCCGCGATTGCCCCCGGTGACGAGTACAGAGCGTGCCATGGCATCTGACGGTATCTCCTACCGGCGGGTATCCGGTTGTCCGGGTCAGACAAGATCACAGGGATAGGATCGTGGACATGCGCCAGATCGATCCCGACTTCCTGGAGCTGCCACTGCGGCAGCTCGCGGACGCCGCCATGCAACGCGCTCGTGGCCTCGGCGCCGAGCACGCCGACTTCCGGTTGGAACGCGTCAGAGCCGAGTCGCTCAGCCTCTATGACGCCCGGCTCGAAGGCGCCATGGACGCCGACGACCTGGGCTACGCCGTGCGCGTCGTCAAGGGGGGCACGTGGGGGTTCGCCGCGGGCATCCATCTGACGCCGGAGGCGGCCGCGGCGGTCGCCGAGCAGGCGGTGCGGGTGGCCGAGGTGAGCGCCCCGATCAACAGGGAGCCCATCGAGCTGGCGCCCGAGCCGGTGCACGCCGAGGCGGTGTGGGTGTCGTCGTACGACGTCGACCCGTTCGACGTGGCATCGGCCGACAAGGTGAGCCTGCTGGCCGACTGGTCGGCCGGGCTGATGAAGGGCGCCGACCACGTGTCGGCGCGGCTGCTGCAGGTCAAGGAGCAGAAGTTCTACGCCGACACGGCCGGCACGGTGACCACGCAGCAGCGGGTGCGGGTGCATCCCAAGCTCAACGCGATGAAGGCGCACGAGAGCGGCTTCGACGACATGTCGACCCTCGCACCGCCGGTCGGGCGCGGCTACGAATACCTGACGGGCACGGGCTGGGACTGGCAGGGCGAGCTGGCCAGGCTGCCCGAGCTGCTGGCGGAGAAGATCGCGGCGCCCTCGGTCGAGGCGGGCGACTACGACCTGGTCGTCGACCCGTCCAACCTGTGGCTGACGATCCACGAGTCGATCGGCCACGCCACCGAGCTGGACCGGGCGCTGGGCTACGAGGCGGCGTACGCGGGCACCAGCTTCGCCACGTTCGACCAGCTCGGCGAGCTGGTGTACGGCTCGCCGCTGATGAACGTGACCGGCGACAGGACGGTCACGCACGGCCTGTCCACGATCGGCTACGACGACGAGGGCGTGCAGGGGCAGAGCTTCGACATCATCAGGGACGGCATCCTGGTCGGCTACCAGCTCGACCGCCGGATGGCGCTGATGAAGGGGCTCGGACGCTCCAACGGGTGCGCGTTCGCCGACTCGCCCGGCCACATGCCGATCCAGCGCATGGCCAACGTGTCGCTGGCGCCGGCGCCGGGCGGCCCTTCGACCGACGAGCTGATCGCGGGCGTGGAGCGGGGCATCTACATCGTCGGCGACAAGAGCTGGTCGATCGACATGCAGCGCTACAACTTCCAGTTCACCGGGCAGCGGGCGTACAAGATCTCCCACGGGAAGCTGGCCGGGCAGGTCAGGGACTTCGCCTACCAGGCGACCACGACGGACTTCTGGTGGTCGATGGAGGCCGTCGGCGGGCCTGAGACATACGTGCTCGGCGGCGCGTTCAACTGCGGCAAGGGCCAGCCGGGCCAGGTCGCGCCGGTCAGCCACGGCTGCCCCTCGGCGCTGTTCAGGGGCGTGCGGATCCTCAACACCGTTCAGGAGGGCGGGAAGTGACGCCTCAGGAGATGGTCGAGAAGGCCCTGGAGCTCTCGGCGAACGACGACTGCGTGGTGCTCGTGGACGAGGGCTCCACGGCCAACCTGCGCTTCGCGGGCAACACGCTCACCACGAACGGCGTGGCCCGCTCCTCGCGGGTGACCGTGATCTCGATCGCCGGCGAGAGCGTCGGGGCCGTGTCGCGGTCGGTCGTACGCGATGAGCAGCTCGCGGACGTGGTGGCGGCGGCCGACGCGGCCGCGCGGGACGCCCAGCCCGCCGAGGACGCCCGCCCGCTCGTCGAGGGCGTGCCGGAGTCGCCGCACTGGGGCTCCTCTGTCGAGCCGACCGACATCGGGGTGTTCGAGGCGTTCGCGCCGGCGCTCGGCGACGCGTTCGCGGCGGCTGAGGCGGGCGGCAGGAAGCTGTACGGGTTCGCGGAGCACTCGCTGACCTCGACGTTCCTCGGCACCTCCACGGGCCTGCGGCTGCGCCACGACCAGCCGACCGGTCGGCTGGAGCTCAACGCCAAGTCCGCCGACCTGAAGCGCTCGGCGTGGACGGGCGTGTCCACGCAGGACTTCACCGACGTCGACGTCGCGGCGCTCGGCTCCTCGCTGGCGCAGCGGCTGGAGTGGGCCAAGACCCGGGTGGACATGCCGGCGGGGCGCTACGAGACGCTGCTGCCGCCCAGCGCGGTGGCCGACCTGATGATCTACCTGTTCTGGTCGGCCGGGGCGAGGGACGCGCTCGACGGGCGTTCGGTGTTCTCCAAGCCCGGCGGGGGCACCCGTGTGGGCGAACGGCTGGGCACGCTTCCGGTCACGCTGTCCAGCGATCCGGGGGCGGCGGGCATCGCGTGCTCGCCGTTCGTGACGGCGCACGCCTCCAGCAGGGAGAGCTCGGTGTTCGACAACGGGCTGCCGCTGGGGCCGACCGACTGGATCAAGGACGGCACGCTGGAGTCGCTGCTGCAGACCCGCTACTCGGCGGAGCTGAGCGGGCTGGCGGTCACGCCGGGGATCGGCAACCTGATCATGTCGGCGCCCGGCGGCGGCGGGTCGCTTGAGGACATGATCGCCTCGACGCAGCACGGGCTGCTCGTCACCTGTCTGTGGTACATCCGCGAGGTCGACCCCCAGACGCTGCTGGTGACCGGGCTGACCCGCGACGGGGTCTACCTGGTGGAGCACGGTGAGGTCGTGGGCGAGGTCAACAACTTCCGCTTCAACGAGAGCCCGGTGGACCTGCTCGGGCGGCTCACCGAGGTGGGGGCGGCCGAGCGCACGCTGCCGCGGGAGTGGAACGACTACTTCCAGCGCACCGTCATGCCGCCGGTCCGGGTGCCTGACTTCAACATGTCCACGGTCAGCCAGGCCAGCTGACCTGGGGAGCAGTCTGGAGGCCGGCGCCGGGACCCGTCACGAGGACCACGTCGCCGGCCTCACCGGGTCGGTGGGAACCGTGCGCACGCTGTACCCGCGCCGGTCGAGGATGCGGCCGAACGTGGCGTGGCTGGCGGTGCTGAGCCTCTTCTACGCCTTCGACCTGCCGCTCGGGCCGGGCGCCGCGATCCATGGGCGCTGAGGCCGGGCATCCGGGCCCGGCGCGCCCGCCCCATCGAGGCCGAGCCCGTCCAGCGCGGCGAGGCGCCGAGGACGTCGCCCGCCCGGCCGACGTCCTCCGAAGCCGTCCCGCAAGCCCTCAGCGGCCCTCAGGAGGCCGCTCAGGCGTCTTCGAGGCGGAAGCCCACCTTCATGCCGACCTGGAAGTGCGCGACCTCCCCCGCGTCGAGATAGCCGCGGATCTCCGTCACCTCGAACCAGTCGAGGTGGCGCAGCGTCTGCGAGGCTCGCTTGATGCCGTTGCGGATGGCCTGGTCGACGCTCTCCTTGGACGTGCCCACGATCTCGGTGACCCGGTACGTACGATCCGTCATCTCCACATCCTCCTTACTCGAAGGCCATGATCGCATGACCCCTTCCCCGTGCCGGGGCGCTTTCGCACCCTCCTCCCACTGGGTCTACCTTGGAAGACATGAAGGGATGGCGTAGGAGACCAGTCGTTCACCAGGTCACGGACGCCGAACCGTCCCTGACGGCCGACATCCGCAAGCGCGAGATCGGCTACCTCATCAAGATGGGCATCCGGACGATCTGCCTGATCCTGGCCGTCGTGCTGCCGGTGCCGTGGCCGTACCGGCTGCTCTTCATCGCCGGCGCCGTCTTTTTGCCATACATAGCCGTAATCGGGGCCAATGAGAGGGGGAAGGGTGCCCCTCCGCCTACCTTTCAGTCGCCCGAAGCTAACCAAACCGAGATACCGCTGCATCGACGCGAGATCGGGTCGTGACTAAGTCTTGACGCATCCCATGGGTTGTAGGTGTACGCTTTAGCCATAGCGCTCCGGTCCCCCGTCGGAGTGCTGGTGCCGGCGTTCCGGGCCCCCGTCGGAACGCCGATGACGCGACGCCGGGTGGTTTGCCCCCGTAACCACCCGGCGTCGCCTTTTCTCCAGACTATTGATCAGCGCGACGACCGCCGGACCGGTCGGTAGGGCCGCTTTCCCGAAATCGTTTTCGCCCCCACCCGCCCCGTTATTCACAGGAAATCTTCAGGTGGGAGCGATCTTGACTTCAAGAGTTCGTTCGAGTCTCAGCTGTCTGTCAGCGTCTCGGCCGTGGCCTGTCCCCAGTTCTTCGCCAATGTGATCAGTTTCGCCACGGCGTCGTCGGGGGCGGTGCCGGCGCCCTGAGCCAGGCCGAGCAGGTACGCCGTCAGGGGCGCGGCCGGCCTGGCGACGCCGTGGGCGACCTCCTTGGTCAGGCCGAGAATCAGGTCGCGGTCCACACGAGCCGGGTCGATGCCCAGCTCCTTGCAGACCAGGACGGTCCATTCGTTGAGCACGTTCATGCGAGCCTCCTCCAGGTCGTCCATTGTGTCGCAGTCGAACCACGGCCTCCCGGGCAGCGCCAGCCGGACGGCGGCCAGCGGGCCGAGCAGCCCCTTGAGCGAGCGTCCCGGGTAGGCGGCCAGGGCCGCCTTGAGCGGGGCCGCCGGCCACGCCCCGGCCAGCCACTGCTCGCGCCCGCCGTCGTCCACCATCACGACCCCGCGGGGCGCCTGAGCGCCCGCCGCGGGCGTCCGTGCCGCGGCGTCCAGCAGGGCCGTCACGTGGGCGGCCGTCATGAACGGGAGGTCGCCCGCGAGGAGCACCACCCAGGGCGCGGTGACCTCGTCCAGCCCGGCGGCCAGGGCGGGAACGGGGCCGCTCCTGGGCGGGTCCTCCCTGGCGAACAGCACGCCGGGGATCGGGCGTTCCGGGCCGACCACGACGGTCTTCCCCGCGCCGGACACGGCCGCCACCACATGCTCGACCAGGGACCTGCCGCCCACCGTGAGGCCGGGCTTGTCGGCCCCGCCCAGCCGGCGCGCCTCTCCCCCGGCCAGGATCACCGCGTCGAAGGGCACCGGTCCGGGCACCGAGGCCGCCACGTCACTACCCGCCGATGGCGGACATCGGCCGGGACGGCTGGAGGAAGGACGGGTCGTCGATGCCGTGCCCGGCGCGCTTGCGCGCGACGGCGGCGATCCACCGCGCGGCCAGCTCCTCGTCGGAGGCCCCGTCACGCATGGCCGTCTTCAGGTCGGACTCCTCCGTGGCGAACAGGCAGTTGCGCACCTGCCCGTCGGCCGTGAGGCGGACCCGGTCGCACGACCCGCAGAACGGCCGCGTCACCGACCCGATCACCCCGACCCGGGCAGGCCCCCCGTCCACGAGGAACCGCTCGGCCGGCGCGCTGCCGCGCTCCTCCCGGTCGTCGGCCGTGAGATCGAACGCGGCCGACAGCCGCTCGAGGATCTCGTCGGCGGTGACCATGCCCTCGCGGGTCCAGCCGTGCTGGGCGTCGAGGGGCATCTGCTCGATGAAGCGCAGCTCGTACCCCTGCTCCAGGCACCACCGCAGCAGCGGCACCGCCTCGTGGTCGTTGAGGCCGCGCATGAGGACCGAGTTCACCTTGACGGGGCGCAGACCGGCGTCGGAGGCGGCGGCCAGCCCGGCGATCACGTCGGCGTACCTGTCGCGGTGGGCGAGCCGCTTGAACGTGCCGGGGTCGAGCGTGTCGAGCGAGACGTTGACCCGGTCCAGCCCGGCGGCGGCCAGCGGCCCCGCGAGCCGGGCCAGCCCGATGCCGTTGGTGGTCAGCGAGACCTGCGGCCTGGGGCTCAGCGCGGTGGTGCGGGCGACGATGTCGACCAGCTCGCGCCGGATGAGGGGCTCGCCACCGGTGTAGCGCACCTCGGTGATGCCCAGGCGTTCGACGCCTATCGTCACGAGGCGGACGATCTCGTCGGCGGTCAGGAGCTGCGCGTTGGGGAGCCAGTCGAGGCCCTCCGGCGGCATGCAGTACGTGCAGCGCAGGTTGCACTTGTCCGTGAGGGACACCCGCAGATCCGTCGCCACCCGTCCGAACGAGTCTCGCAACACGGGGCGTCACCTCCTGTTCGTTCGCCAGAGGGCCAGACTACGACGCCCGTTGGGCAGCCCTCAAAATCACCCTTCCTCGGACGAGTAACACATCGACCCATAGATCGATTCCACACCGGACAGCCCCGGCACGCGGCGGCGCGGGCACCGGGTGCCGCCTACCGCGCGGCCTCGTGCCAGGTCTCCCGGGCGTGCACCAGCTCGGCCAGGTGCCGCCTCGACCACTCGCAGCCCGCGTTCATCGGCTCGATGAGGCTGCGGCCGAGCTCGGTCAGCTCGTACTCGACGCGCGGCGGGATCTCGTCGTACGCGGTGCGGGTGAGCAGGCCGTCGCGCTCCATGGCGCGCAGGGACTCGGTGAGCACCTTCGGGGTGATGCCGCGCAGCGTCGCCTGGAGCTCGGTGAAGCGCCGGGGGGCCAGCTCCAGGCAGCGGATGATCTTCGCGGTCCACTTGTCGCCGATGCGGATCGGTGCGACTACCGGCGGGCATCCGGCGAACATGTCCGGATCGAGTGGCTCAGCCATGCGGACATCGTATGAGGCGCACACCCCGCTGCCTGCGGTGGAGGTGACTATCGTTGCAGAAAGCGACATCTCACCATTTACCGTCTGCGCGTGGCCGGGGAGTCCGGCACGTGGAGGGAGTGTGGTGAGAGTGAGCAAGATCGTGGTTTTCGGCGCCGGCGGGCGGGCCGGGCGGCGGGTGGTCGCGGAGGCGGCCGGGCGGGGGCACGAGGTGACGGCCGTGGTGCGGGATCCCGCGAAATATCCGGCACTCGTGGAGTCGCCGGGCGCGAGGGTGCGCGTGGTCGCCGGGGACGTCACCGACCTCGGCGGCGTGGCGGAGGCGGCCGCGGGGCACGATGCGGCCGTCCAGGCGGCGGCCCGGATGGACATGCCGTCGGAGGAGTTCTACACGGCCGCGGCCCGGGCTCTGACCGGCGGGCTGGCTCGGGCCGGGGTGTCCCGGCTGGTGGCGCTCGGGATCGGGAGCCTGCTGGAGGTCTCGCCCGGGGTCCGGCTCGTGGACACGCCGGACTTCCCGGCCGACGCCCGGGCGTTCTCGCTGGGGCACGCGGCGGAGCTGGAGGTGTTCGAGGGGGCGGAGCTCGACTGGGTGGTGCTGGCGCCGCCGCCCGTGTTCCTCGACGAGTCGGCGTCCAGGACCGGGCGCTACCGGATCGGCGGCGGGCAGGTGCCTGCCCTGGAGCCGCCGCTGTCGTTCGCCGACCTGGCGGTGGCGGTGGTGGACGAGGTGGAGCGGCCCGCACACCACCGTGTCCAGGTCGCCGTCTCGTACTAGACCTCGTACCAGACCTCGTACTGGACAGGGCCTTCGCATGGGAAACGCCCGGCCGGAGAGCGGCCGGGCGTTTCCCGATGTGGTCAGTGGCGGTGGCCGACGACCCGCACCCAGTCCTTGCCCTCCGCGGGGGAGAGCCAGCGGGAGCCGTTGAAGATCGCGCGGAACGTACCGGACGTCTCGGCGGGCACCCTGGTCGAGAAGTAGCCGCTGCCGCTGGTCCTGACCGTGTCCACGTACTCCCAGCGGCCGCTGCCGTCGGGCCGGAAGAGGATCACGATCCGCTTCCAGCCCAGGCGGTGCCAGCGCTCCTCGTCCTTGCAGTAGTCGGCGTGGTGCACCGAGACGAGGCCGCTGATGTAGTCCTCGTCACACTGCACGGAGAGCTTGCCCTCGAGGTTGATGGGCCGGCCACGCCATGCGGGCTCGGGGTTCGCGTCGAACTGCAGGCTGGTGTAGCCCGCGGCATCCGGGTCCAGGCCCGGGTCCGCGAGAGCCGGCGAGGCGGCGGTGGCCACCATCGTCGCGCCCAGGGCGGCAGCCGCCAGGCCGGCGGCTAGGCGTCGCATCTTCAAATCGAATTTCCTTCCCCGTCTGGAACGCGCCCCCCGAGTCGGGGCACGTCAACGCCAATGACGCGTAAGGGTAAGGAAAAGTTGCGATAAAGAAGATCACAATCCCGCAACGACGGTTTAAGGCCACACCAACGGCCATATTTCGGCTATTGCGTAATTTGTAGGGACTTAGAGAAGTCTGATGCGTAGTGTCCCGTTCCGGAGTAGCGGACGCGCCAGAGGCCGTCCGTGCTGTCCGTGACCGCCGTCTCGAAGGCCCCGGAGGCGTCCGTCGTCGTCTGTCCCGCCTTCTCCCAGCCGGAGGACTCGTCCGGGCGCCACAGGATCTCCAGCGGCTGTTTGGCGAACGGACCGTACCCGGTGTAGCCGCGCGGATCCACCCGCCTCAGCGAGCCGCTCAGGCGTACCGCCTCGGAGCGCCCGGCCTTCTCCGCCGTCACCGACGTGAGCTTGGTGGCGCGCTTGAGCTGGAACGACGCGTATTCGGTGACCGTCGCGCCGTGCGCCCCCCTGGCGGTGGCGGTGATCGTCCAGGTGCCGGTCGGGTAGTAGCGGTTCAGCCTCTTGTCGGGCAGGAAGCGCCAGGTCTCCCAGCCGCCGGTCGGTGCCGCCGGGAGAGCGCCCGTAGCGGGCAGCGCCACCTGCGGGGGCAGCGCCCGTGACGGGGCGAGCCGCACCGCCCCCACGGGCTGGTCATTCTCCTCGGGAGTGAGCACGGCGGACGGGGTCGCGCTCGGGGTGGGCGCCGGGGATGGCGCCGGCGGCTGGTCGGGCAGCTTGTCGGCCAGTACGGGTCCGGGCGGGGCGCCGGGCTCGACCTTCACGGTGACGCCGTCCTTGCCCTTCGCCCCCATGGCGACCACGTCGATCACCAGGCGGATGGAGTCGTACGCCCCCACCACGGGCTCCTCGGGACGTACCGTGATGGCGCGGATGGCGAGCTCGGTCTCGGGCGGGGACGCGGGCATGGTGATCGGCCCCGCCGCGAGCGAGACGAGAAGAAGGCTTCTGATCATGATCGAGACGGTAGGAACCACCCGGTAATGACCAGGACCTCAACACACGCCACGAATGGCAAAACCAGGGTCAGTCGGCACCCCCCGCTGGACGCGGACCGCCATAGAGACCCTCGATGATGTCCGCGTACTTGGCGTGGATGACCCGCCTCTTGAGCTTCAGGCTCGGGGTGAGCTCCTCCGTCTCGGCCGTCCACTCGACGCCCAGCAGGGCCCACTTCTTCACCTGCTGCACCCTGGCCAGCTTCGCGTTGGCGGCCTCGACCGCGGCCTCCACCTCCTTGAGCACCTCCGGGTGCCCGGCCAGCTCCGCGAGCGAGGCGAAGGCGATGCCGCGCGCCTGTGCCCAGCCCGGCGCCACCTCCCCGTCCAGCGTCAGCACGGCCACCGGGTGCGGCCGGTTGTCGCCGTACGCGAGGGCCTGGCCGATGAGCATGTGCTCCTTGAGATGGTTCTCGATCTCGGCCGGGGAGATGTTCTCGCCGCCAGAGGTGATGATCAGCTCCTTCTTGCGGTCGATCACCCGGTAGAAGCCGTCCTCGTCGACCGTGCCGATGTCGCCGGTGTACAGCCAGCCGTCGGCGTCGAGCAGGCCGGCGGAGGCCTCTCGGCGGTTGAGGTAGCCGCGGGTGTTGAGTGGGCTGCGGGTGAGGATCTCGCCGTCCTCGGCGATGCGGATCTCGACGCCCGGCTCGGCCCTGCCGACCGTGCCGAGGCGGTAGCAGGAGGGGCCGTTGCCGGTGAACGCGCCGGTCGTCTCCGTCATGCCGTACACGTCGATGACCTTGAGCCCGAGCCCGGCGAAGAAGTGCTGCACCTCGGCGGGCAGCGGCGCGGCGCCGGTGGCGGTCCACTCGGCGCGGTCGAACCCGATCATGCCGCGGATGATCGACAGCAGTGAGGCGTCGGCCCGGTCGTAGGCGGCCTGGATCTCGGGGGTGATCGTGCGGCCGTACTGGCCCGCCGCCACGTACGCGGCGCCCGCCCGCATGGCCTGGCGTACGGCGGCCTGCTGCTCCTCGGGCTGGGTGGCGAGCACGGCGAGCAGGCGGGCCATCATCTTCTCCCACACCCGCGGCACCCCGAAGAACATCATCGGCCTGACCTGCCCCAGCGTCGTGCCCAGGTTGGCCAGGTCGGTGCAGAAGTGCACGTGGGAGACCTTGACCAGGGGCAGGTAGAGGCTGAGGATCCGCTCGGCGATGTGCGCGTACGTGAGGTAGGAGACCTGCGTGCCCAGGTCGGGCAGCTCGGCCATGCGGGAGGTGGCGGCGACCTCGTAGAAGACGTTCGCGTGCGTGAGGGGCACGCCCTTGGGCATGCCGGTCGTGCCGGAGGTGTAGAGGACGGTGAGCACGTCGCCGGAGGTGACCGCGCGCCAGCGGGTGTCGACCTCGCGCGGGTCCACGGCCAGCCGGGCGCGGCCCAGCTCCAGGAAGTCCTGCCACGCCATGAACCGATCGCCGGCGGGCGCCCCCTCAAGCATGATGATCTTGCGGAGGCCGTCGAGGCGGTCCAGCACCGGCTCCCAGCGGGCCAGTTCGGCGGGACCGCCCAGCACCGCGTACCTGGCGCCCACGTCCCCCGCCACGAACGCGATCTGCTCGGGCGCGAACGTCGAGTAGACGGTGCACCCCACGCCGCCCGCGTGCACCGCGCCCAGGTCGGCGAGCACGTGCTCGCTCCGGTTGACCATCATCAGCGCCACCGACTCGCCGGGCCGCAGCCCCAGTGCGGCGAAGCCCGCGGCGATCTCCAGGACCCTCTGGCGTGCCTGCGCGTAGGTCAGCGTGGTCCAGCCGTCGCCTTCCGGGTCGGAGTACGCGGGCGCGTCCGGGTGCTGCTCGGCGGCGTGCCTGAGCTGCCCGCAGACGGTACGGCCGGCGATCTCCCCCTCGATCTCGGCCCGGACTTCGAGGACTTCGGCCATGGCACCCGCCTCCAGTCAGCGTTCACTTGCGTGAGTGGCCTGCATCGCACCACACCCTCCGAAGAGCGGCAAGAGCTCAAGGAAAAACACTTACGTCCATCACGTAAAGTAATCGTGCCAAATTCGTACAGGGGGGACGAATGCGGGACAAAACGTTCTTTGGGCATCCACGTGCCCTGGCCACGCTGTTCGGCACCGAAATGTGGGAGCGGTTCAGCTGGTACGGACTGCGGGCGATCCTCGCCACGTTCATGGCGGCCTCACCCGCCCAGCAGGGCCTCGGCCTGCCCGACGAGACGGCGCAGGCGGTCGTGGGCGTCTATGGAGCGCTCATCTACCTGGTCGCGCTGCCCGGCGGCTGGATCGCGGACCGGATCCTGGGGGCGCGCAGGTCGGTGCTCCTGGGCGGGTCGCTCATCCTGCTCGGGCACGTCAGCATGGCCGTACCCGTGACCTCGCCGCTCTTCATCTGGCTCGGCCTGCTGTTGATCGTCAGCGGCACCGGCCTGCTCAAGCCGAACATGTCCGCCATGGTCGGCAGGCTCTACCCGGAGGGTGACGACGGGCGCAGGGACGCCGGATTCTCGCTGTTCTACCTCAGCATCAACATCGGCGCCTTCGTCGCGCCCATCGTGGTCGGCTGGCTCGCCGGCGGCGACCGGTGGCACCTGGCGTTCAGCGCCGCCGCCGTCGGGATGGCGCTCGGCCTGATCCAGTACGTCCGGGGCGGCCGCGACCTGCAGGGGATCGGCGAGCCGCCGGCCGGCGTGGAACACGGCCGGCTCGGCCGCCTGGTGGCCCTCGGCGTGGCGGTGCCGGCGATCGCCCTGGCCGCCTGGGCGGCGACCGGCACGCTCACGATCGACCGGCTCACCGTGGCGATCACCGTGGTCATCGTGCTCGTGACCGTGGGGTACTTCGCCTACATCATGCTCGGCAGCCATGACCTCACCGAGGACGAACGGATCCGGATGAAGGCGTACATCTGGCTGTTCGCGGCCGCGTCCATCTTCTGGATGATCTACGACCTGGCGCCGAGCAAGCTGCTGTTCTTCGCCAGGGACCACACCGATCTGTCACTGTTCGGCATCGCGATCACACCGGCCACCACGCAGGCGTTCAACCCGCTGTTCATCATGATCTTCGTGCCGGTGTTCGCGGCGCTGTGGGTCAAGCTCGGGACGCGGGTGAGCACCCCGCAGAAGTTCGCGTTCGCGCTGGTCATGGTGGGGCTGAGCTTCGTGGTCATGGCGGTCGCGGCCGCCCTGGCGGGCGACGGGCGGGTGTCGGTGTGGTGGCTGGTGCTCGTCTACCTCATCCAGGTGTTCGGGGAGCTGTCGCTGAGCCCGGTCGGGTTGTCGGTGACGACGAAGCTGGCGCCTGAGGCGTTCAAGAGCCAGATGCTCGGCGTCTGGTTCATCGCGTTCTCGGTGGGCGACGCGATCGGCGGGCAGACCGGGCGGCTCGGTCGCGTGCTGTCCGATCCGGCGTACTACATGGTGCTGGCGTCGATGGCGGTCGTGGCGGGGCTGGCGCTGTTCATGTTCACGCGGCAGCTGCGGGTGATGATGGCCGAGCACCACGAACCGGCCATGCGATAGACATTTCCAGTGTGACTGAGCTTCTCGACCTCGTCGGCATCTTCGTCTTCGCCCTGACGGGGGCGCTCATGGGGGTGCGCAAGCGGCTCGACGTGGTCGGAATGGGGGTGCTGGCGGAGATCACCGCCCTGGGCGGCGGCGTCGTACGCGACCTGATCCTCAACGTCCGGCCCGCCGCCTTCCAGAGCCTCGGGTACGTGCTGGTGCCGCTGGTGGCGACCGTGATCGTCTTCTTCTGGCACCCGCACGTGGCCCGGGTGATGCCGGTCATCCTGGTGCTGGACGCGGCGGGGCTTGGCCTGTTCAGCGCCGTGGGGACGCAGAAGGCCCTGGAGTACGGCCTCAGCCCGCTGCACGCCGCCCTGCTCGGGGTCATGACGGGCGTGGGCGGCGGAATGCTGCGCGACGTGCTGGCCGGCGAGATCCCGACCCTGCTCTACGACCGGCAGCTCTACGCGGTGCCCGCCATGCTGGGCTCGGGGGCGATGGCCGCGCTCTTCTCGCACGGGCTGCACGGGTGGCCCGCCACGCTGGGGGCGGCGGTGCTGGCGTTCGGGCTGCGGATCGCGGCCATGCGCCGTAAGTGGCGCGCCCCGCTGGCCAGGGGCACCGGCGAGTGACCCGCGCGGTCCACTCCCCTCACACCATCGCGATGAGCGCCTCCGACGGGCGCGGAATGCCGGTGGGACCGTGGTCGCGGGCGGCGCGGATGCGGGTGACCACGTCGGTCAGGACCAGGGGCGGCTGGGTGAAGGGCAGGCGGAGGTAGTTCTCCAGGGTGCCCTCGAGGCCGAACCAGGGTCCGGGCGCGAGGCGTACCCCGTGGTGGGCCGCCGCCTCCGCGAGCGGGGTGGCGCCGAGGCCGTCCAGGCGCACCCACAGGGTGCCGCCGCCGCGCGGCACCGTGAACGTCCACTCCGGCAGGTGCTCGCGCAGCCCCGACACCAGCGCGTCGCGTGCGGCGCGCAGCGTGCGGCGGCGCTCTGCCAGCGTCTCCTCCAGCCGGTCGAACAGCCGCGCCACCACGAGCTGCTCCAGCACCGGGCTGGCGATGTCCACGGCGGCGCGGGACATGGCCAGCCGCCGCACCAGCGCGGCCGTGGTGCGCACCCAGCCGATGCGCAGCCCGCCCCACCACAGCTTGGAGGCCGAGCCGACGCTGATCACGCGGCTGTCGGTGTCGAACGCCGCTATGGGCGACGTTCGCGGCACCTCGTCCAGCGCCAGCTCCGACCACGTCTCGTCCACCAGCAGCACCGTGTCGGCGCGCCGGGCAGCGCCGACGATGGCGGCGCGGGTGGCGTCGTCCATGAGGGCGCCCGTCGGGTTCTGGAAGTCGGGCATGAGGTACGCCAGCCGCACCCCCGACTGGCGCATGGCCCCGGCCACCAGGTCGGCCTGCCAGCCCTCGTGCGAGATGCCCACGGTGACGATCCTCGCGCCGCGCTGCCGGGCCGCGTCGATGGCGTGCGGATACGTCGGCGACTCCACCAGCACCGGGTCGCCCGCGCCGATGAGCAGGCCGAGCACGAGCTGGACGGCGTGCTGGGCGCCGGTCGTGACGAGGATCTGCTCCGGCCTGGTGGCCAGCCCCCTGGCGGTGTAGCGGGCGGCGATGCGCTCCCTGAGCACCGGCAGGCCCATGGGATCGTAGCCGTTGCCCATGCCGTACCTCGGCAGGTCCTCCACCGCCTCCAGCACCGCCTGCCGCAGGGCGGTCGGCGCGGGCGGGGCGGCGCACTGGATCTGGGCGAGGCCGTCGACGTCGGTGCCGAGCCACGGGTTGTCCGCCGTGGTCGCCGGGTCGGGCAGGGCGGTCCAGCTGCCTGAGCCCTGGCGGCTCTCCAGGTAGCCGCGCTCGCGCAGCAGGTCGTACGCCGAGGTCACGGTGGTGCGGCTGACCTTGAGCGTCTCGGCGAGGTGGCGTTCCGCGGGCATGCGTACGCGTACCGGGATCTGGCCGTCCATGATGCGGGCGCGCACGCCGTCGGCGAGCGCGCGGTAGTACGGGCGCGCCGCCGGATCGATCTCGACGAGCCGCGCCACCTGAGTCGCCGACAAGTGCCTCATGAAGGCCACTTTTCGTGATTGGCCCTGTTTTGGCAAATCGGATGGATGCCACTCTGGGGCCATTATGAGCGAAGCGACCATCCCCAGGACCAGTTCCCTTCCCGCCCGTCTCGTCAGGTTGTACGCCGGGCTCGCGCTGTACGGCACCGGCATCGGCCTCCAGGTGGAGTCCGGGCTGGGCAACGACCCGTGGGACGTGTTCCACCAGGGCCTGGCCGTCAGGATGGGCCTGTCCATCGGGACCGTCATCATCGGGATCGGCGCGCTGGTGATGCTGCTGTGGATCCCGCTGAAGCAGAAGCCCGGGCTCGGGACCGTCAGCAACGTCCTCTTCCTGGGCCTGTTCGCGGACGCCGCGATCTTCCTGCTGCCCACCCCGTCGCACCTGGCCGTCCAGTCCCTGTACGTGGTGCTCGGCGTGGTCGCCATCGCCCTGGCCACCGTGCTCTACATCGGCGCCGGGATGGGACCGGGTCCGCGCGACGGCATCATGACCGGGCTGGTGCGCCTCGGCCTGTCGGTACGGCTCGCGCGGTTCCTCATCGAGATCACCGTGCTGGCCGCCGGGTGGCTGCTCGGCGGCACCGTGGGCGTGGGGACCCTGGTGTTCGCGCTGGCCATCGGCCCGCTGACCCAGCTGTTCACCCGCTGGTTCCCCTTGACGTGATCCCGTGACCGGGCCGGGTATGACGCGACATGATCGAACCCGGTCACGGGACCACCCCAAGCGCGAGTAACGTCAAGGCATGCGGATCGAGGATTACGCCCTGATCGGAGACATGCAGTCCGCGGCGCTGGTCGGCAGAGACGGATCCATCGACTGGCTCTGCCTGCCCAGGTTCGACTCGCCGTCGTGCTTCGCCGCGCTGCTCGGCAGCGAGCGCAACGGGCACTGGTGGCTCGGGCCCACGGGCCGGCGGCCGGCCACGCGGCGCCGTTACCGCCCCGACACGCTCATCCTGGAGAGCGAGTGGGACACCCCGACGGGCACGGTCCGCGTGATCGACTTCATGCCGCCGCGCGACCGGAACCCCGACGTCGTGCGCATCGTCGAGGGCGTCTCCGGGAGCGTGGAGGTCTCCACGCAGCTCAGGGTGCGCTTCGACTACGGCAGGATCGTGCCGTGGGTGCGCCGCAGCGACGGCCACCTGCAGGCCATCGGCGGGCCCGACTCGGCGTGGCTGCACTCCCCCGTGCCGCTGAAGGGCGGCGACTACGCGCACCGGGCCACGTTCACGGTGAAGGAGGGCGAGCGGCTGCCGTTCGTCTTCACGTGGCACCCGTCGCACGAGCCGATGCCGCGGGAGATCGACGCCGAGACCCAGCTCCGCGAGAGCGAGGCCATGTGGGCCGAGTGGGTGTCCCGATGCACCTACGAGGGGCCGTACCGGGAGGCCGTGGTCCGGTCGCTGATCACCCTGAAGGGCCTGACCTACTCCCCGACCGGCGGCATCGTCGCCGCGCCCACCACGTCCCTGCCCGAGGACCTGGGCGGGGTGCGTAACTGGGACTACCGGTTCTGCTGGCTGCGGGACGCGACCATGACGCTCGACGCGCTGATCAGCTCCGGCTACCTGGAGGAGGCCGCGGACTGGCGTTCGTGGCTGCTGCGGGCCATCGCCGGGCGGCCCCAGGACCTGCAGATCATGTACGGGGTCGCGGGCGAGCGCCGCCTGCCGGAGCTGCGCCTGGACTGGCTCGACGGCTACGCGGACTCCCGCCCCGTGCGGATCGGGAACGAGGCGGTCAAGCAGCTCCAGCTCGACGTGTACGGCGAGGTGATGAACTGCCTCTACGTCGCGCGCACCCGCGGCCTGTCCGCCGACGACCGGGCGTGGACCATTCAGCGGCAGCTCCTCGACTACGTGGCCGACCACTGGGACGAGCCGGACGAGGGGCTGTGGGAGGTGCGGGGGCCGCGCCGGCATTTCGTGCACTCGAAGGTGATGTGCTGGGCGGCGATGGACCGGGCGGTCAAATACGTCGAGCGGTTCGGGCGGACCGGGCCGGTGGCGGAATGGCGGACGTTGCGGGACGCCATTCACGCCGAGATCTGCGCCAAGGGGTTCGACGCGCGGCGCAACACCTTCACCCAGTCGTACGGGTCGTCGGAGCTGGACGCGGCGCTGCTGATGATGCCCGTCGTCGGTTTCCTGCCGGCCGACGATCCGCGGATGGTGGGGACCGTCGCGGCCATCGAGAAGGAGCTCATGTCGGACGGGTTCGTGCTGCGCTACCCGCTGGCGGCCGACAACGACGTGGACGGCCTGCCGGGCGGGGAGGGCGCCTTCCTGGCGTGCAGTTTCTGGCTGGTGGAGGTGATGGCGATGCAGGGGCGCAAGGAGGAGGCCAAGGACCTGTTCGAGCGGCTGCTGGCGCTGCGCAATGACGTGGGGCTGCTGGCCGAGGAGTACGACCCGCGCTACGGACGGCTGGTCGGCAATTTCCCGCAGGCCTTCAGCCACGTGCCGCTGATCCACGCCGCCCGCGCGCTGTCGTAGACCCCCCGGCTACGGGCCGGTGAGGCGGCGCTCGCCGGCCGTGGTGATCACGAACACCTGCCAGTTGTAGTACGCGTAGTAGTTCCGCGGGTCCCGCTTGATCTGGCGGGCATGCAGCAGGATCGCGTTCACGTACGCCTGGGAGTGGTTGTAGGCGTACAGCGCCCGCCGGTAGTCCCGCGGCGCGCCGGAGGCACGCAGGTAGTTGGCGGCGGCCATGACGGCGTCGCGCGGGTCCTGCACGTCGCCGCCCATGCCGTACGCCTTCCAGGTCCCGGGCATGAACTGCATCGGGCCCTGGGCGCCGGTGTGGCTGTCCGACTTCACCCGGCCGAACTTGGTCTCCGCGAACATCACCGCCGCCAGCACCTCCCACTCCACCCCGAACCGGCGCTCGGCCTTCTTGAAGTGGCCGAGCAGCTCGGCCGCCGGCGGTGGAGCCTGGACCTTGAACGTGGCCGACGGCTTGACCGGGTGGGCCAGGGAGAGCAGCCCGCGGATGGCGGCCGTGTTGTCCTTGGCCTCGGCGGCCAGCGGGGCCGGGAGGCGGGCGAAGGCCTGCGCGGCGAGTTTGGGGTGGCGGGCGGCGTAGCGGTAGATGCGCTGCTGGTGGAGGGCCAGGAGCTCGACGTTCTGCGGCGGCTTGCCAGTCTTGGGCCAGGCGTCGATGGCGGCGTCGAGCGCGGCACTGGTCCGCTTCAGCGCGGCGGCCAGCCCGGCGGCGTCCTGGGGGATCGGCTCTCCGGGGGCGGGGAGCGTCTCGCTCGCGGCCTGGACGGTCGGTGTGGGCGAGGCCGTCGGCCGGCCTGTCGCGGAGTGCGCCACCGACAGCGGGGCCGGGTCGCCGCAGGCCGCCGTGCCGAGGAGGGCCGTGAGCGCCGCTGCGGCCACGGCGCGGGTCGTACGGGCGGGGCGGGCGTGGTTGTCCTGGCGTTCCTCCATGGTCGGCCAACCTACCCGGTTCTGCCGCCGGTCCTCATGTCATACACGCGTAACTCCGGCAGCTGTGGTCGCCGCAGAGGGACCGCGGGGTCCGGAGGCGGGCCTGCCCGCGCGCAGGGCCCGGGGCGAGGCGCCCAGCTCGCGCCGGCACGCCTTGTTGAACGCCTGCAGGTCCGGGATCCCCACCGCCGCCGCTATCGCGGGGATCGCGAGGGTCGACTCGCGCAGCAGGTGCAGCGCGCGCGACATCCGCCTGCGGCGGATGTAGGCCACCACGGTGTTTCCCGTCTGGGCCCGGAACAGCCGGGTGAGGTGGTTGTGCGACACGCCGGCCGCGCGGGCGATGCCGGGGACGGTCAGCGGCGCGGCGAGGTCCGCGTCGATGTGCTCCATGGCGGCCGCCACGACGGCGTGCGCGCTGCCGGCCACGGGCAGGTTCGCCACCCGCCACAGCACCGTCCACACCTCCGCCGACGCCCGCGCCCTGGTGTCGGGGACGGCCGCGATGGCCTGCCGCAGCGAGGCGGCGATGAGCGGCGCCTGGTCCCCCGCGTCCCGCATGACGGCGACGACCCGCCGCTCGTCCACGCCGGGCAGCCTGAAGTGCGCGTACAGGTGCTCGGACCGGCCCCGGTAGTGGTAGTGCACCTCCGCGCCGGGCGGGATCAGGCTCACGTGACCGGGCTTGATCGCGTGCACGGTGCCTTCGAGCACCAGTTCGGCGGCGTACCCGTACAGGTGGAGCTGCCAGAGGTCGGGCAGCCGGAACACGTCGTGCGGACTGACCACACCGTGCACGCCCACCCCCGCCCCCGCCACCGCGGGCGGCGCGGAGAGCGCGATCTCCACCTGCCGCACAGCGCCTTGTCTACACCAGCCGGGGAAAATGGACCAGTAGTTGATGATTACAACCCACGACGCGGCTGATGTCCGGTTCTAGTTTCGAGGCATGCGAACCACCTTGCTGACCTCCGTACAGGTCGCCGGATTCGTGGCCGCCGGCTACCTGCGGCTCGACGGGGTCGTGCCGGACGAGCTCAACGATCAGGCGATCGACGTGCTGGAGGCGGGCATCCCGCACTCGCCCTACGGAACTCCTGCCGCCCGGGCCTTCCCCGACGGGTCCTTCGCCCGGCGGCTGATCGAGCTGCCGGCCGTCGCGGGCGCCCTGCGCTCGCTCGTCGGCCCAGAGCCGACCGTCGACCACCACGCCGTGCATGTGCGGGAGCCGCGCGAGGGCCACGCGCAGCCGCTGCACGCCGACGCCATCATCGACACCCGCATGGACGCGTTCGACGTGCAGCTCATGTACTACCCGCGCGAGGTGACCGCGGACATGGGCGGCACCCTGGTGGTGCCGGGCAGCCATCTGCGCCGGACCAACGAGAGCGACACCGGCCGCTACCAGAACCTGCGCGGCCAGACCCGGCTGACCTGCCCGGCCGGGACCGTGATGCTGCTCCACCACGGCATCTGGCACGGCGGGCGGCGCAACGACAGCTCCGTCCGGCGCTACATGTTCAAGATCCGCTTCAACCCGACCGTGCCGCAGGTGCGGCTCTGGGACACCTCCGACCTGGACGATCCCGCCGTGGTGGCCGAGCTGGGACGGTTTTTCCCCTGGTACGAGCAGGCGACCGGGCGGCTGGAGGTGCACAACCGGGTGCGGTTGTGGCGGGCCATGACCAACGATCCCTCGTTCGACGTCGAATTTTGGACCACTCGTGTGAACAACCGCCCCGGGAGGGTCGCATGAAGCAGCAGGTGCTCGTTCTCTACCTGGCCACCTCCGCGCTCGACGCTCCCGTGGTGGGCTGGTCGCGGTACGACGGCACCGGGCGTACCGACCCGACGGCGGGCGACGGGGACGAGCCGCCGTACGAGACGGGGGTGGACGCGCTGCGGGACGGCTGGCGGCTGTTCCAGGCGTCCCAGCTCATCCCGCCGTATCCCGGGCACGAGTACGACACGTCGTTCCTGAAGCACGAGTTCTTCTTCGAGAAGCTGTCGTGAGGCGCGTCATCGGACCGTCACCTCCTGGCGTAGGCGCAGGTCCCTGGACGACGACCCGACGTGGACCGTACGGCGGCCGCCCGCGAGCACCCATCGGCCGTCCGACCAGTACTGCAGCGCGCGCCGTGACCCGGACCCCGGCGGGCCCGTCGGCCAGGCGCACCTCGGGGATGCCGAGGCGGGGCACCCCGGGCAGGTAGCCGGCCTGGCCCTTGGCTGCCGGGTCCTTGGCGCCGTGCAGCAGCGAGACCTTCTCCGCCAGCGTCAGCTGCCCGAGCAGGGCGTCGACGTCGGCCCGGCGAGCGGTCCGCGGTGCGGGTGCGGCGGCGACGACCACGGCGGCTCCGAGGAGCCGGGCCGCGTCGTGGCGGGTCAGCGGCTGAGTGGGCGCCATGTCATCCATGGCAGCAAATCCCCGGTCTGGCGGAGACGGACCGGCAGGCAGTGGCGGTTTACGTTGCGGCAAAAACTTGCGCCCGCAAGGTGATATGTGATGTTGTCCGCTCCTGATCCCCTTATCGAGTCCGGGAGGCTTGAGCGTGCCGTTCAATGTGGATCTGACCAGCGGAAACGTGGAGAAGGAGGATCGCTCTGCCGAGAGGGGGCATTTCGGCGGGTCGATACTCGGGCTGCGGCTGATGGCCGAGCGCACACCCGCCGGCCTCGATCCGTACGACCCGCGAGCCCTGTTGTACGTGGCGGCCGGGACGCTGGGCGGGACGGCGGCTCCCGGGCTGGCCAAGGCGGTGTTCCTGGCCAAGTCCCCGCTGACCGGGCTGGCCGGGGAGACGCACGCGCTCGGGCCGTTCGCGGCGGGGCTGCGCGGGGCGGGCGCCAAGGCGCTGGCCGTCGCCGGCCGTGCCGAGCGGCTGTCCTACCTGCTCGTCCAGGGCGGCGAGGTGTCCTTGCACGATGCCGCCGAGCTGCGGGGGCTGGGCACGGCCGCGACGACCGACGCGCTGCGGGCCGTGCACGGCCGGGCGGCGCACGTCGCGGCGATCGGACCGGCCGGGGAGAACCTCGTCAGGTACGCGAGCGTGGTCACCGACTACGCCTACGCCGCCGGGCGGTACGGGATCGGCGCCGTCTTCGGGGCCAAGAACCTCAAGGCCATCGTGTGCGCAGGCGACGCGCCCGTGGAGGTGGCCGATCCCGAGGCGGTGGCCCGGCTGGCCGCCTACTACCGGGACGCGCTGACCACCAACCCGCTCGCGGCGCTCCAGGCGGGGCTGCCGGGGTTCGCCGGATGGGTCGGGGAGCCGCCCGCCCCCGGGTACGCCTCGGTGCGGAACTTCTCGGTGTCCGGCGCGTCCGGGCTGCGGGTCCCCGAGGCGCGGGACTACGACGGGCGGGCGGTGGCGACCACCGGCGCCTGCCCCGGCTGCCCGAACGACTGCCTCAAGGTGTACGCGCCCCCGGGCACCGCGGAGCGGAGGTCCGGCGGGCTCGGGCAGGAGGCGTTCCTGTCGCTCGGGTGGAACCTCGGGATCGACGACCTCGACGCCGTGCTCGGCGCGAACGCCCTCTGCAACGACCTCGGCCTCGACCCGGTCTCCCTCGGCGGGACGCTGGCGTTCGCCATGGAGTGCGCCGAGCGCGGCCTGCTGCCCGGCGGACCGGCGTTCGGCGACGCGGCGGCGCTGCCCGGGCTCATCAGGGACGTCGCGGCGCGCACCGGCGCCCTGGGTGACCTGCTCGCCGAGGGCGCGGCGCGGGCGGCGGCCGAGCTCGGCCCCGGGGCCGCCCCGTACGCGATGACCGTCAAGGGCGCCGAGCTGCCCTGCTTCGACCCCCGCATCCAGCCCGGCATCGGTCTCGGGTACGCCATCGCGCCGGGCGGGCCGCGCTACGACGCGCTGGAGCACGACCTCGACTTCGACCCCGTCGCCGGGCTGGCCTACAGCTTCGGCGAGGCCGGGCGGATCGGGGTCGAGCCCGCTCCGGTCGCCGAGCTCGACGCCGAGCGGGGGCGGCGCACCGCCCGGCTGCTGCGGCTGTGGAGCGGGCTCGACGCGCTGAACCTGTGCGTCTTCGCCTCCTCCCCCACCCGCCCGCTGACCATCGATCACCTGACCGCCCTGGTCACCGCCGTCCATGGAACGGAGTTCACCCTGGACGACCTGCTGGCGGCCGGTCAGGCACGGCTCGACGCGATGCGCGCGTATGCGGCCCGCGAGGGCGGCGGCCCAGATGAGTTGCCCGCCCGCATGCACGACGAGCCCGTCACGGAGGGGCCCCACCGGGGCGCCGTGCTGGACCGCGCCTCGTTCGGGCGTGCCCGCGACGCCTTCTGCGAGGAGCTCGGCTGGGACTGAGCTTGATCTCCCCCTTGTCCGGTTTGTGGGGACGGGTTATGGTCTGGTCAATCGTTTGACCGAAGGGAGTCCATCGGGGATGGCTGTCACGATCGACCTGAGCGGGCGGACGGCGCTCGTCACGGGCGGCGCCGGCGGTCTCGGTTCGGCGTGCGCCCGCGCTTCGCGCCCATCGCCGCCGCGGCCGACCTGACCATCCCGGCCGAGGTGAGAGCGTGCGGACAGGATCGTCGGCATGAAGAGCTCCCGGGTCACGCTGACCGATGTCGCCGCCGTCGCGAAGGTCGACCGGGCCGTCGTCTCCCGCGTCATCAACAAGGACCCCACCCTCAACATCCGGCCGGAGACGCGGGAACGGGTGCTGGCGGCGATCGAGGAGCTCGGCTACCGGCCCAACGCGGCCGCGCGGAGCCTGCGCACGGCCCGGGCGCACATGTTCGGGCTGTTCATCCCCGACTTCGCCAACCCCGTCTACGCGGAGATCATCAAGGGCGCGGAGGCGGAGGCGGCCGCCGAGGGGTACGTGCTGGTCACCGGCAGCGCGTCGAGCGCCGCGCTGGGCGACTACATGGACCGGATCGGGCAGGGCCGCATCGACGGCCTGCTGCTGGCCGGCACCGGGGGCGAGTCGGGGCTCATCAGCCAGCTCGACCGGGCCGCCATTCCGTGGATCATGCTCAACAACCGCAGCAGGAGCGTCAAGCGGTACGTCATCCTCGACGACGCGCGGGCCGCCGCGCTGGCGGTCGAGCACCTCGTACGCCTCGGCCACCGCCGCATCGCCCACCTCGCGGGCCCGTCCCGCGCCGACACGGCCACGCGCAGGTCGGCGGGGTACTCGGCGGCGATGCGCGAGGCGGGCCTGCCGGAGGGGCCGATCGTGGCGGCCGACTACACGCCGGCGGGCGGGGCGGCGGCGATGGCCCGGCTGCTGGCCGCTCCTGAGCGGCCGACGGCGGTGTTCGTGGCCAACGTGGCCTCGGCGATCGGGGCGATGGAGGGCGTGCGCTCGGCCGGGCTGGAGATCCCCCGGGACGTCTCCATCGTCGCCGTGCACGACCTCGAGCTGGCCAGCTACCTCCACCCGGCGCTCACGACGGTGCGCATGCCGCTGGGCGAGCTGGGCCGCCGCGGCGTGACCCTGCTGGCCAGTCTGAAGCCGGACGACACGGTGGCCGAGGTGCTGGCCGGGCCGATCCAGCTGATCCAGCGCGAGTCCACCGCTCCCCCGCCGTGAGATCCGTCCGAGAGGGTTTGGGACGCCCGATTTCACCCCATTGACAGCCCCGCAAACGGGACCCTAGGTTGTGCGAAACGTTTCGATCCAGGGAATCGGCAGTGGGATGTCTTCGATACGTGACGTGGCCGAGCGGGCGGGGGTCGCGGTCAGCACCGTGTCCGCCGCGCTCAACGGCACCCGGCCGGTGTCGGCGGCCACGCGGCGGCGCATCGAGCAGGCCGCGGCCGACCTCGGATACCGCCCGAGCCTGCTGGCCCGCGGCCTGCAGAGCA
Source organism: Nonomuraea sp. B19D2 (assembly GCF_040137845.1). Classification (NCBI taxonomy): domain Bacteria; kingdom Bacillati; phylum Actinomycetota; class Actinomycetes; order Streptosporangiales; family Streptosporangiaceae; genus Nonomuraea; species Nonomuraea sp. B19D2. The sequence continues at coordinate 245,972 of NZ_JBEFAK010000005.1, forward strand.
AGCGCACCCACATCCTCGCCCTGCTCTACCCCGCCCCGCGCAGCGGCTTCGGGCTGACCGAGATGCAGTTCGCCACCGGCGCCGCCGAGGCAGCCCGGGAGCTGGGCTACCACCTGCTGCTCTCCCCCGAGTACGCCGACCCGGTCGAGGAGCTGCGCCACCTCACCGGCCTCGGGCTGGTGGACGGCGTGCTGCTGATGGAGGTCGGGCTGGACGACGAGCGCACGGACTTCCTCATGGAGGCGGGGGTCCCGTTCAGCATGATCGGGCGGACCCGCGACCCGGGCTCGATCGACCACGCCGACATCGACTTCGCGGCCACCGCCAGGCAGGCCGTGGCGCACGTGGCCGGGCTCGGGCACCGCAAGCTGGCCTTCTTCAACCTCTCCGCCGACGCGTACGCGGCACAGTACGGTCCCGCGATCCGCGCCGGGGCGGAGTTCGCCGAGGCCGCCCGCGCGGCCGGGATCGGCTACGTGGACGACTTCCGGCCAGGCTCGGCCGAGGAGGGCAGGCAGGCGTTCGAACAGCTGGTCGCGGCGCATCCGGACGTGACGGCGCTGGCGGTGATGGACGACCACGCGACGGCCGGCGTGATCGCGGCCGTGGCGGCGCGCGGCTGGCGCATCCCCGAGGACCTGACGTTGCTGCTGGTGCTGTCGTCGGCGGGGGTCGCCGAGATGTTCCACCCCCGGCTCACCACCCTGGAGCCGCCGAGCGCCGAGCTGGGCGGGCTCGGCGCGCGCATGCTCATCGACCGGCTGGCGGACGACGGGCCGCCCCGGCACCGGCTGCTGCCCTGCCGCCTGGTGATCGGCGACAGCTCCGGACCGGCGCGAGGGAGCGCCGTCGCCTGGAGGAGCGGCGGGAGCGCAGCGACCAGAGCGGGGGAAGGCGACGGCATCGAGGGCGACCGAGCCAGCCTCACGGAGTGAGGCCATGAACCGCGAAGGAGTCAGATCGTGACACTCGGCATGCACACGCTCACCGCCGGGCGCGGCCTGCTGTTCGGCGGCGACTACAACCCCGAGCAGTGGCCGGAGCACGTGTGGGCAGAAGACGTCGAGTTAATGAGCGCCGCCGGGGTCAACCTCGTCACGGTCGGCGTCTTCAGCTGGGCGCGGCTCGAGCCCGAGCCGGGGAAGCGGGACTTCGCCTGGCTGGACCGGGTGCTCGACCTGCTCGGCGCGGCCGGGATCGCGGTGGACCTGGCCACGCCCACCGCCTCTCCGCCTCCGTGGCTGGGGCACCGCTGGCCGGAGACGCTGCCGGTGGACGAGTCGGGGCATCGCCTCTGGTACGGCTCCCGCAACCAGTTCTGCCCGTCGTCGCCCGTCTACCGGGAGCGCGCGCTGGCCCTGGTCGAGGACCTGGCCGAGCGGTACGCGGGCCACCCGGCCCTCGCCCTGTGGCACGTGGGCAACGAGTACGGCCAGGTCTGCCACTGCGACGAGTCCGCCAAGGCGTTCCGCGCCTGGCTGAAGGAGCGCTACGGCGACCTGGACGCGCTCAACGAGGCATGGGGCACCACGTTCTGGAGCCAGCACTACAGCGACTGGGCCGAGATCGTCACCCCACGCCGCGCCCCCTACATCGTCAACCCGTCGCAGCAGCTGGACTTCTGGCGCTTCTGCTCCGACGCCCTGCTCGCCCACTTCCGCGCGGAGCGCGACGTCCTGCGCGAGCGGACCCCGGACATCCCGATCACCACCAACTTCATGGGCCTCTTCAAACCGGTCGACTACTGGTCGTGGGCTCAGGAGGAGGACATCGTCTCCAACGACCACTACCCCGACCCGGCCGACCCGCTCGTGCCCGCCCGTACCGCGCTCACCCATGACCTCATGCGCGGACTCGCGAAGGGCAGGCCGTGGCTGCTGATGGAGCAGTCCGCGAGCGCGGTCAACTGGCGCCCGCACAATCCGCCCAAGCCGCCCGGCCGGCTCAGGCTGGAGTCGCTGCAGGCGGTCGCCCGGGGCGCGGACGGGCTGTGCTACTTCCAGTGGCGGGCCTCCCGGTTCGGCGCCGAGCGCTTCCATTCCGCGATGGTCCCGCACGAGGGCCCGGACACCCGCCTGCACGCCGAGGTCCGCGCGCACGGCCGCGAGCTGCGCGAGCTGAGCGAGGTGGCCGGAGAGCCGGTGCCGGCGCGGGTGGCGATGGTGTTCGACTGGCCGAGCTGGTGGGCGCTGGAGGAGCGCGGCCGGCCGAGCGACCGGCTCAACGCGACCGACCAGCTCTTCTGCTACTACCTGCCGTTCTGGGAACGCGGGGTGAGCGTGGACCTGGTGCCACCGTCCGCCGAGCTCGGCGGCTACGCCCTGGTCGTGGTCCCGAATCTCTTCCTGATCGGCGACGCGGACGCCGCGTCCTTGACCGCCTACGTCCGCGGCGGCGGGGTCCTGGTCGTAGGCCCGTTCTCGGGGATCGTGGACCCGCGGGCGCACGTGCGTACCGGACGGTTTCCCGCGCCACTGCGCGAGGTGCTCGGCGCGTCCGGCGAGGAGTGGCGGCCAATAGACGAACACGTGGACGGCCCCGTGCGCTGCCGGTGGGCCGACGGGGCGGAGTTCGCCGCGCACACCTGGACCGAGCTGATCAACCCGGAGGGCGCGGAAACGGTGGCCAGGTTCGCCGAGGGCGGCCCCGCGGTGCTGCGGCACCGCGCAGGGGAGGGCGTCGCCTGGTACGTCGCCACGATGCCCGAGCCCGACGCGCTCGGTGAGCTGGCCGAACGCGTGCTGGCCGACGCGGGCGTGCGCGGGGTGCTGCCGGAGCTGCCGCGCGGTGTCGAGGCGGTACGCCGCGGCGACGTCCTGTTCCTGCTCAACCACGGCACGGAGACGGTGCGGGTGCCGCTCCCCCACGCGGCGCGGGACCTGCTGACCGGATCCGCCGTGGACAGTCACATCACGCTGGCATCGCAGGCCGTGGCGGCCCTCGTGCAAGGAGCGGCATGAAGTTCAAGGACGGCTACTGGCGGCTGCGTCCCGGGGACCAGGGCTGCGACCACCTGGACACCCAGTACATGCTCGGGCCCGGGCGGCACGGGTTCGACAGCGTCTGCGATTCTCTGTGTTTACCTGAGTATTTCTGGCAAATCGGGCGGGCGTGGCCGTGGCGGGCCGTCTGCGTACGCTCCCAGGGGGAGTACGGGGGTGGCCGCGACGCGGTGGAAGCCGGTCCGGTGTTGAGGATCACGTGCAAGCCCTGTGCGTCCCGCTGGTGGGCGGGTCGTCTGGGGTGCTTGGCCCGCCGGACGCTGTCCACTCCCGGTAGAGGAGGGGGCGGGCACCGCGCGCCGGTCGGGCACACGGCTGGAGGTCGTCAACGTGTTCTTCGGGGTGCGGGTGGGTCGTTTCGGGGTGGGCCGGTTCTTGGCGCGGTCTCGCGCCTGGGGGCGGGGGTGCAGGTCAGTTCGGGTACGGCGGGCGCGGCGGGCGGCTCGGGTCGCCTTACGAGGGCGGCGGGCGCGGGCCACGTTGCCCTCCACCACCTGCCGGATGGTGCGGGCGCCGGTGGTGCGGTCGGTGCGGGTGGCGTTCTGGCCAAGCAGGCCGCGGGCAAGAATGCGTTCGGCTGCGGCCCAGTCCCGATCACACGACAGGCCGCAGGTCGGGCACCAGGCCCACGCCCAGCCCTGCTCGGTGCGCCGGTCGGGAGCCGGGCAATGCTGGAGGATGGAGGTGCCCTGGCCGCAGCGGGGGCAATAGCGGGAGGTGCCGCGGGCCGGGACGGTGACCACGGCGACGGCGTGCTTGGCCGCCAGATGTCGGATCGCCTCGGCGATCTGCCCGCGCACCTGCCCCGACAGCCGCGCGTTCGCCCGTCCCCGCCGCCCGCGCGCTTCCAAAGTGGCCAGGTCCTCCAGATAGATGACCGTCGCCCCGGCGGCGAGGGCCTGGTCGAGTGCCCAGCGGGCCGCCGACCAGGCCAGCGCCTTGTTCAAGCGCCGGATGCGGGCGCACACCCGCTCATGCTCCACCCCGATGACCTCACACGCCGCGGCCAGTTCGGCGACGCGGGCATCGGCGGGCGTGATACCGGCCAGCAGCCGTTCCAAATGCTGGTGCTTGGCGGCCAGGTGCTCGCGCTCGTCCCGCAGCCGGTGCAGCTTGGCCGAGATGCCGCTCGCGTCGTAGACCAGAGGCCACCCATCCGAGACGACCCGGCCCTCGCCTGTCAGATGTCCGATGGCGCCGGTGAGCAGGGTGTTCAGCCCCCAGTCGAAGCCGCACCCGATCCGGTGGCCGGTAGCGGGCACGAAACCGATCGGAGTCTGGAACGGCAGATCGACCCGCACCCGCCTCTCGAGCACCCGAAGGGTGGGGGAGCACAGTTTCGCCTCCGGCGGGACGGTCGGTGGGAGAGCGACTGGCAGCACATGCCAGGCCCAGTCCTTGGCGGAGACAGGGGACGCAGTCAGGGGCAGCTTCACCCGCAGCCGGGCGCCGCGCTCACCGCTGCGCTCCAGGGTGGCCAGTTGCCGGTCGGCCGCGGCCAGCACGATCTGCGCCGCACACGCCGGAGGCTCCTCCAGGTGCATGAGATCCGCTGGCAGCGCGCCGTCGTGGGTGTCGCGGTAGGCGCGGATCTGCCGCGTGCGGTTGCGGATCTCCGCCGCGCTCACCCCGTCCGGCAGCACCGCCCGCAACGCCGCCCATTCGGCCTCGGTCCGTCTATGCGGGCCGCACGGCCAGGTCGCCACGATCGCCGCCACCAGATCACGGCGGTGCAGCGCCAGCCGCAACAGGCGGGCGGCCTGCTCCTGGGCGCAGCGCGCCACCCGATCACACACATGCACGCCCGGCGCCGGGGCCACGCCCCAGCCCAGCCTCCGTAGCGCCATCCAGCCCTTTGCCGGCAACGCCCGCCCATCCAGCCCCACCCCGCACGCCAGCGCATCCAGATCCGCCGCGCTCCACCGGGCATCCAGTAGGCGGGCGGTCAGGTCCTGGGCCAGGCCGGTCAGCCAGGCCACCCGCTGCACCAACAGCGGCTGCGGGACGACCTGACCGGTCTGCTCCACGATCGCGCCATGAGCGGTGCAGGTCGCCGTCGCGGTGAGCCTGCTCATGCATGCACCGGCCCCAGTTGCGGGGCGCGCCCAAGCCGACGCGCCGTTGCCGGGGACCGAGCGCCGTGGCCACGCCTGGCCACGCTCGACGACCGGCACGCCCACACCCCCGCTCCGGCTTTCACTGTCGGTGACCGTTACACTACCAGCGATTGACCCTGATCGGTAGAACATATGAACGATATGATGCGCGCCGCCGCCCCCCTGCCTCGCCTGGGCAGAACCAGCCACTGCCCGTTGCGTCGTGCGCGTGAAGGCTCGGCGGCGTCACGGGACAACCCGGTCAGCGGACGCCTCGCCAACGCATACGGGTCCGAGAAGAACGATCCCGCCCAGGGAGTGACCTTCGCCGCCAATCCCAAGAGCGCTACTACGAGAACAGGGCAGGCGCTTAGGTTTCCATAGCGAACATGAAGAACAGTTCATACCCTGCGGCTCTTCGGAGAACCGCAGGCGACCGAGACCACGACTGCGACAGAGACCGCCGCGGGCGACGACATCGAGATCACCTGTAGGGACCTGTAAAAAGGACCTGTTATATAAGGAGCACCATGCCCACCTTCCCCGAGAACTTCCTGTGGGGCACCGCCACCGCCGCCTACCAGGTGGAGGGCGCCTGGAACGAGGACGGCCGCGGCCCGTCGATCTGGGACACCTTCTCCCACACACCGGGACTGGTGGCGGGCGGCGACACCGGCGACGTGGCCTGCGACCACTACCACCGGCTGGAGGAGGACCTGGACATCCTGGCCGCCCTGGGCGTGGGCGCGTACCGGTTCTCCGTCTCCTGGCCGCGCGTCCGCCCGAACGGCAGGGCCAACCGGCCGGGGCTGGACTTCTACGAGCGGCTGGTGGACGGGCTGCTCGCCCGCGGGATCGCCCCCGTCGCCACCCTCTACCACTGGGACCTGCCGCAGGAGCTGGAGGACGCGGGCGGCTGGCCCAACCGCGACACCGCCTACCGCTTCGCCGAGTACGCGGCCCTCATGGGCGAGACGATCGGCGACCGCGTCCGCACCTGGATCACCCTGAACGAGCCGTGGTGCTCGGCCTACCTCGGCTACGCCTCCGGCGTGCACGCCCCCGGCCGGACCGAGCCCGCCGCCGCGCTGGCCGCCGTGCACCACCTGAACCTCGGTCACGGCCTGGCCGTCCAGGCCCTGCGCGCGGTCGCCGCCCCGACCGCCCAGATGTCGGTCACGCTCAACCTGCACCATGTGCGCGGCGTGTCCGAGCAGGACGCCGACGCGGTGCGGCGCGTGGACGCGGTGGCCAACCGGGCCTTCCTTGGCCCCATGCTCGAGGGCGCCTACCCGCGCGACCTCATCGCCGACACCGCGTCGGTGACCGACTGGTCGTTCGTGCGCGACGGCGACGCGGCCACCGCGGGCCAGCCGCTGGACGTGCTGGGGGTCAACTACTACAACCCCACGCTGGTACGCCAGTGGGACGGCTCCTCCGACCGGGCGACCGCCGACGGGCACCAGGACGGGGCCGCGTCACCGTGGATCGCGTGCGAGGACGTCGAGTTCGTCCAGCAGCCGGGGCCGTACACCGAGATGGGCTGGAACATCGACGAGACCGGCCTGACCGAGCTGCTCCTGCGGCTGCACCGCGACTACCCCGCCATGCCCACCATGATCACCGAGAACGGCGCCGCGTTCGCCGACGTCGTGACGCCCGACGGGCGGGTCCACGACGAGCGGCGCGTCGACTACCTGCGCCGGCACCTGACCGCCGTGGCCGAGGCGATCTCGGCCGGGGTGGACGTGCGCGGCTACTTCCTCTGGTCGCTCATGGACAACTTCGAGTGGGCGCACGGGTACGCCAAGCGGTTCGGCATCATCCGCGTGGAGCCGGACACGCTCGAGCGCACCTGGAAGGACAGCGCCCACTGGTACCGCGACGTGGTCGCCTCCGGCAAGCTGCCCGGCTAGGGTTTACGGCCCACGCCCCCTACGAAGGTGTGGTACGTGATGCCCGGCGTGGCGCGGTCGTCCCGGCCCGGGCGCCACTCGGGCAGCGGCACCAGGCCGGGCTCCAGCAGTTCGAGGCCGTCGAAGTAGGAGAGGATCTCCTTGCGGGTGCGCCACCGGCCGGTGCCGAGGTGCTCGTTGAAGATCCTCTCCGCCTCGTACGCCTGCTCCGACACCTCGGGGTGGGCGTCGCCGGGATTGTGGAAGTGTGAGATCGCCACGTGGCTGCCCGCGGCGAGCGGCGCCACGAGCCTGGCCAGGATGCCGGCCGGATCCTCGTCGTCGGCCAGGTGGTGCAGGATCCCGAACATCAGCAGCCCGACCGGCTTGTCGAAGTCGATCAGGGAGCGCGTCTTCCGGTCGTCGAGGATCTTCTCCGGCTCGCGGGCGTCGGCCTCGACGATCGTGGTGGACGCGTCCACGGCTAACAGGGCACGGCCGTGCACGAGCACGATCGGGTCGTGGTCCACGTAGACGACCCTCGACTGCGGGGCGACCGCCTGGGCGATCTCGTGCACGTTGCCCTGCGTCGGCAGGCCGGAGCCGATGTCCAGGAACTGGCGGATGCCCGCCTCCGCCGTCAGGTGGTGGACCGTGCGCCGCAGGAACTCCCGGTTGGCCCTGGCCGCCTCGGGCGCGTCGGGCGCGATCTTCAGCGCGGCCGCGGCCACCTGGCGGTCGATCTCGTAGTTGTCCTTGCCGCCGAGCATGTAGTCGTAGACGCGGGAGACACTGGGCTTGGTCGTGTCGATCCCGCGAGGCGCGCGCTCCTGCTCGCTCTGGGGCACTGTCGGCTCCTCGGTCAGGTGAATAGGCCCATGATCCTCATTCGGCATCCCCGATTTACACGGACATTTCATCATGCGGGATACGCGCTGTGCGCCTACCAGCGATCAACGTGCAGCACCTCGTCGAGCGGTTGCCGCCGCGCGGGCTTGAACGTCTCGCCGAGGTAGTGGGCGGTCGGGATGAGCACGCCCTGGCGGACGTCATCCGGGATGCCGAGCAGCTCGGCGATCTCGCTCTCGTACGCCAGGTGCAGCGTCGTCCACGCCGTGCCGAGCCCGCGAGCCCGGGCGGCGAGCATGTAGCTCCAGGCGGCGGGCAGCAACGACCCCCACAGACCGGCCTGACTGCCTTCCGGCAGCCCGCCGCCCGGCAGCGTGATGCAGCCGATCACCAGCACCGGCACGTCGCCCATGTGCTCGCCCAGGTAGGCGGAGCTCTCCGAGACCCGCTGCTGCTGCGCCGCCCTGACCTCGTCGTCCTGGAACAGCGATGCGGCGGAGGCGCCGGACTCGTAGTAGGTCCGCAGCGAGCGGCCGTAGTAGTCGCCGATCGCCCCGCGCAGCTCGGGGTCGGTGACCACGAGCCAGTGCCAGCCCTGCCGGTTGCCGCCGGTGGGCGCCTGGAGGGCGACCGCCAGGCACTCGCGCACCAGGTCCATGGAGACGGGGCGGGTGAGGTCGAGGCGCTTGCGCACGCTGCGGGTGGTGGTGAGCAGCTCGTCCGGGCTCAGTTCGTTGATCGCCATAGGGCCATGAGATCAGGCGGATGCGCGGATCACCAGCTCCGTGGGCAGTATCACCGGGTCCACGTGCTCCGCGCCGTCGATGAGCGTCAGCAGCAGGCGTACCGTCGCCTGCGCCACCTCCGCCAGCGGCTGGCGGATCGTGGTCAGCGGCGGGTGCGTCGAGAGGGCCACCGACGAGTCGTCGAAGCCGCCCACCGCCACGTCCTCCGGCACCCTGCGCCCCGCGGCGCGCAGGGCGGCCAGGGCGCCGGCGGCCATCAGGTCCGAGGCCACGAAGACGGCGTCGATGTCCGGCGTGCGGGCCAGCAGCTCCGACATCGCGCGCTCGCCGCTGGCCTGCGTCCAGTCCCCGTGCGCGATCAGCTTCTTGGTCGCCTTGCGGCCCAGCACGTCGGCGAAGCCCTCGAGGCGCTGGATGCCGCCGGGCGTGTCCATCGGTCCGGTGATCATGGCGATGCGCCTGCGGCCCTGGCCGACGAAGTACTCGGTCATCTGGCGGCCGCCCAGGCGCTCGTCGGCGGCGGCGTACGGGATGACGCTCTCGCGGCCGATGACCGCGCCGCAGGAGACCGCGGGCGGTCCCGACTGCAGGGCGTCGATGAACGGGTCGCCGGCGTGCGTCGACATCAGCAGCACTCCGTCGGCGTGTCCGCCGCGGACGTAACGGACCACGCGCTCGCGGTCGCCCTCGTCGCCCGCCAGCATCATCACCAGCGACATGTCCCGCTCGGCCAGCATCCTGATGGCGACCCGGATGGTCGTGCTGTAGTTGGGGTCCTCGAACAGCTTCTCGTGCGGCTCCGACAGCACCATCACGACCGAGCCCGTGCGCTGGGTGACGAGGCTGCGGGCGGCCCGGTTGACCACGTAGCCGGTCTCGGAGATGGCCCGCTCGATGGCCACGCGCGCCGCTGGGCTGACGTACTTGTCGCCGTTGAGGAGCCGGGACACCGTGCCGCGGGACACGCCCGCGGCGGCGGCGACGTCGTGGATCGTGGGGCGCTTCATTTCACAGCTCCGGAGGAAAGATCGGTCTTCCAGTATCGCTGCATGGTGAGGAAGAGCGCGATCAAGGGAACGAGCGACAGGAACGCTCCGGTGAGGATCAGGTTGTAGAGGGCGGGCTGGTTGGCCCCGGACTGCAGCAGCGTGAAGAGGCCGACCGTGAGGGGGAACTTGCCGTCGTCGCCGAGCATGATGAACGGCAGCAGGAAGTTGTTCCAGATGGCCACGAACTGGAACAGGAAGATCGTCACCATGCCGGGCACCATCAGCGGCACCGCCACCCGGTACATCAGCCGCCACTCGCTCGCCCCGTCGATCCGCCCCGCCTCCAGCAGCGAGTCGGGGATGGCCGCGGTGGCGTAGATGCGGGCCAGATAGATGCTGTACGGGTGCAGGATCTGCGGCAGCAGGACGGCCCAGTAGGTGTCGGCCAGCCCGACCTTGGTGAAGAGCAGGTACTGCGGGATCGCCAGCACCACGGCCGGCACGAGGATGCCGCCGATGAGCAGGTTGAAGATCAGGTTGCGGCCGGGGAAGCGGAACTTCGCCAGCGCGTACCCCGAGATCGCCGAGACCGCGGTCGACAGCAGCGCGCCGCCGCCCGCGTAGATCAGCGTGTTGGCCGCCCACAACCAGAACACCCCGTCCCGGTAGGCGAACAGCTGGGTCACGTTGTCGAGGAAGCCGGTGCCGAAGGCGAGCGTCGAGGTGCTGAACAGCTCACCCGGCGACTTGGTCGCCGCGATGAACACCCAGAGCACCGGGAACAGGCAGTAGATCGCGCCGAGCAGGAGCAGCCCGGTCGGCGCCACTCCCCACGGCGTGCGCGCGACCGGCCTGCGGTGTGCGGTGGCCATCAACCCTCCCCGAAGGCGCGGTTGCGGACCACGCGCAGGAACCCGAACGACAGGACGAGCGAGATCGCCGCGATGACGATCGAGGTGGCGGCGGCCGAGTACAGGTCGCCGGTGACGAACGCGTCGCGGTAGACCTTCATGAGCGGGCTCCACGTGGAGCTGATCGTGTTGCTCAGCGGCCGCAGCGTGGTGGGCTCGGTGAACACCTGGACCGTCGCGATGATCGAGAACACGGTGGTGAGGATGATCGCCGGGGTCAGGATCGGGATCTTCACGCGTACCGCGATCTGGAGTTCGGAGGCGCCGTCCAGCCGCGCGGCCTCGTACAGGTCGCGCGGGATGGCTCTGAGCGTCGTGTAGAGCACGAGCATGTTGAAGCCGACGCCGCCCCACACCGCCACGTTCGCCATGGAGTACGTGACGGTGCTCGCCCCGAGGAAGTCGATGTCCAGGACGTCCCTGATGGGGCTGAGCGAGGGCAGGTAGAGGAAGCCCCACAGCAGCGTGGCGGCCACGCCCGGCACCGCGTACGGCAGGAAGATCGCGATTCGCGAGAACCTGGCCAGCCGCACCCGCGCCGAGTCCAGCAGCAGTGCGAACAGCAGCGCCAGCCCGAGCATCACGACCAGCACCAGCACGCCGTAGCCGAGCACACGCAGCCACCCGTTCCACAGCTCCGGGTCGGACAGGGCGGCGGAGAAGTTGTCGAAGCCGACGAAGACCTCTTTCCGCGCGCCCCTGCCCAGCCCGAGCCCGGACACCTTGGTCCGCCGCATCGCCAGCCAGACCGTGTATCCGATGGGCACGGCCAGGAAGACCGTGAACAGCACGATCGCGGGGGTCAGGAACAGGTACGGCCACGCCCCCCTCTCGGACTGCTTCATGAGGCGATCTGGAAGCCGGACTTACGCATGTCGGCGACCGTGGCGTCCTGCATGGCCTGCACCGCGTCGGAGAACGACGTCTTGTTCTGCACGGCCTTGTCGAAGTTGTCCTTGAAGGCGTTGTACGTCACGCCGATGTTCGGACCGAAGGTGAAGCCGCGCGCGACGGCGGAGACGGCGGCGGCCTGCTGCCAGAAGTCGGGCTGGTTGGCGAAGTAGTCGGGCGCCTGGCCGAGCGACGACTGGGCCTTGGTGGCGGCCGGGTAGATCGCGGCCTCCTTGACCAGCAGATCCAGGGCCGCGGGGTCGGTGTTGAGCCAGGTGGCGAACTGCACGGCGGCGGCCTTGTTGGGTGTCTTGGCGGACACGGCCGTGGACGAGCCACCCCAGAAGCCGCTGAAGCTCTCGCCCGCGTTCCACTGCGGGAGCGGGGCGACGGCCCACTTGCCCTTGGCCTTGGGCGCGTTGGTCGCCAGCACGCCCGGCGCCCAGACCGCCGACGGCCAGGTCAGCAGCTTGCCGTCGTTGAGCGCCTTGTTCCACTCCGGGGTGAAGAACGGCATGTCGTCGATGACGCCCTCCTTGACCAGGCCGCCCCAGTAGTCGGCGACCTTCCTGGTGGGCTCGTCGGCGACGTTGACCTTCCACGACTCGCCGCTGATCGACCACCACTGCGCCCCGGCCTGCTGCGCCAGGCCCGTGAACGCTCCCGGATCCTTGCTGGAGAACGTGCCGAGGTAGGCCTTCTGGTCCTTCTTGCGCAGGGCGCGCGCGGCGTCGGCGTACTCCTGCCAGGTCTTGGGGACCGCCAGGCCGTGCTTGTCGAACAGGTCCTTGCGGTAGAAGAGCATCATCGGGCCGCTGTCCTGCGGGATCCCGTACACGCCCTCCGTGCCCAGCGTGACCAGGCTCCACAGGCCCTGGGAGAACTCGCCCTTGACCGAGGCGGTCTCGGCCTTGAGGTCGGCCACCGCGTCGGCGGCGACGAACGAGGGGAGGTGCTGGTACTCGGCCTGCACCAGGTCCGGCGGGTTGCCCGCCTTGGCCGCGGTGAGGAACTTGGCCGAGGCGTCGTCACCGCCCGCCTGCTTGCTGACCGTGACCTGGATGTCCGGGTGCGCCTGGTTCCAGACCGCGGCGATCTTGTCCATGTTGGGGGCCCAGGTCCAGTACGTCAGCTTGACCGGTCCTTTCGCGGCGGCCGTGGGGCTCTGCGCCGCCTCGGTGCTGTTGGCGGGTTCGCCGGACCCGCAGCTCGCGAGGGTGGCCGTCAGGACGACGGCCAGGGCAGCTCCAAGGCGGTTGGCGCGCATGCGTACCTCCAGAAGGTTCTGTGAACGTGCACAGACTGAAACACCTGCGAAACGCCCGTCAAGGGGCGTTATGTTCTCGTTAACCAGCACCTATCGGGCGAGGTCAGGGGCGGCTTCCGGTGGATGCCGGGTGCACGCTACTGTGCACGTTCACAGAGCTTCTTCAAGGGGGATGGATGTACCCGGAGCGTCCTGCCGGTATCGCCTTTGGCGGCGACTACAACCCGGAGCAGTGGCCACGCGAGGTCCTCGAGGAGGACGTGGCCCTGATGCGTGAGGCCGGGGTGAACCTGGTCAGCCTGGGCATGTTCTCCTGGGCGCTGATGGAGCCCGCGGAGGGGCGCTACGAGTTCGGCTGGCTGGACGAGATCGTGGACCGGCTGCACGCGGCCGGGGTCGCGGTGGACCTGGCCACGCCGACCGCGGCCCCGCCCGCGTGGTTCATCCGGAGACATCCCGACGCGCTGCCGGTGACCAGGGAGGGGACGCGGATCGGGTTCGGCGGCAGGCAGAGCGCCTGCTCCAGCGCCCCGGCCTTCCGCGAGGCGACCGCGCGGCTGGTGCGGGCGCTGGGCGAGCACTACCGCGGGCATCCGGCCGTGGTCATGTGGCACGTGCACAACGAGTACGGGGCGCCGCTCGGCGAGTGCTACTGCGAACACAGCGTGGCGGCCTGGCGCGAATGGCTCCGCACCCGATATCGCGATATTTCAGCATTGAACGACGCCTGGGGCGCCACGTTCTGGGGCCAGACCTACACCGACTGGGCGGAGATCGACGCGCCCCGCTTCAACCACACCGTCGTCAACCCGGCCCAGCGCCTCGACTACGCCCGCTTCAGCGACGGCCAGCACCGCGAGCACTACGCGCTCCAGCGCGACATCCTGCGCGAGCTCACCCCCGGCATCCCCGTGACCACGAACTTCGCGGGCACCGTGAACTGCAAGTCCGCCGACCTGTGGCAGTGGGCCCGCGAGCTGGACGTGATCGCCAACGACCACTACCTGAAGGCCGAGCGGCCGGACAACCACATCGACCTGGCCATGTCCGCCGATCTCGCCCGCTCGGTGGCGGGCGGCGCGCCGTGGATGCTCATGGAGCACTCGGCGGGCGCGGTGAACTGGCAGCCGCGCAACATCGCCAAACGGCCCGGCGAGATGCGCCGCAACAGCCTCGCGCACGTGGCCCGCGGCTCCGACAGCGTGCTGTTCTTCCAGTTCAGGGCCTCGCGCTTCGGGGCCGAGAAGTTCCACTCGGGGATGGTGCCGCACGCGGGGACCGGCTCCGAGCAGTGGCGCGAGGTGGTCCGGTTGGGCGCCGACCTGCGCAAGCTCGCCGATCTCCAGGGGAGCCGGGTGCGGGCCGAGGTCGCGGTGGTCTGGGACTGGGAGTCGTACTGGGCGCTGGAGCTGGACTGGCGGCCCTCGGTCGATCTGACGTTCAGGGAACGGGTGGACGCCTTTTATGAGGCGCTGTGGCGGGAGCACGTGACGGTGGACTTCGTCCACCCTTCCGCCGATATTTCGGGATATCGGGTGGTGGTGGCGCCCAGCTCGTACCTGCTGACCGAGGCGTCCGCCAAGAACCTCCACCGGTACGTGGAGGCGGGCGGCACGCTGCTCGTGTCGTACTTCTCCGGCATCGTGGACGAGTACGACACCATCCACCCGGGCGCCCACCCCGGCGCGCTGCGCGAGCTGCTGGGCCTGTCGATCGAGGAGTTCCATCCGCTGCGCGAGCACGAGACGGTGGCGCTGACCGGCGGCGACGGCGGTGGCACGGCCCGCGTCTGGTCCGAGCGGGTCCGCCCGGCCGGCGCGGTCGCCGTACGCGACTTCGCCACGGGACCCGACGCGGGGCACCCCGCCTTCACCCGCCACGACCTCGGCGCGGGCACCGCCTGGTACCTCGCCACCGCCCCGGTGGAGGGGTCGGGCACCAGCCTGCGCGAGCTGCTCGGGCAGGTGCTCGACCACGCGAACGTGTCCCGGCCCCGCGGCCTGCCCAACACCCTCGAGCTGGTACGCCGGGGCGATCACGTCTTCCTGATCAACCACGGCGACGAGCCCGTGACGGTCGAGGGGGTGAGCGGGACGAGCGTGTTCGACGGCGTACGACACGAGGGGCCGGTCACCGTCGCGCCCGGCGCGGTCACGGTCATCGCGGCAGAGCCTCGGTGAAAAACGAGCGGCCGGGGCGATGCCCCGGCCGCTCAAGATTTCCGCCCGTGCTCAGCAGGAGTGATGGTTGGCCCGCCGGACCGCGCACGCCGGGCGGTGCCCAGCGGACCGCGCGACCGTCGGCTTCTCGCGGTTGACCTTCGTGCTGATCTTGGTCTCCGCCGTCCTGGGCTTCGCCGACACGGTCGACGGCTTCGACGTGGAGGTCTTCGTCAGCACGACCGTCTGGGCCGGCGCGGCGGGCTTGACCGCCGCGACAGGCACGGCCGGCTTGACCAGCACGACAGGCTTCGCCGGCGCAACAGGCTTGGCCGGGACGGCAGGCTTGGCCGGCGTGCCCGCCGACTTGACTTCGCCCGAAGTGACCGACGGCACGCAGTGCTCGTCGGAGACGACCGGCTTGACCGGCGCGACCGGCTCCGCCGGAATGGCCGGCTTGACCGGCGCGATCGGCTTGGCCGGGACGATCGGCTTGACCGGGGCGATCGGCTTGACCGGGGCGATCGGCTTGACCGCCACGACCGGCTTGGCCGGGATCGCGGACTTGGCCGGTTCCATGTCGATTGCCGGCGCTGCGGGCTCGACCGCGACGCTGCTCGTCTGGGTGGCGAGCTCGTCGTCCACGGCGGGCGAGTCGACGGGCGCGCACATGTCGCACGCGCCGCACGCGCCGGCCGTGCTGGAGAGGTCACATCCGGCAGCGGATGCGGGCTCCAGGGCCGGGTCCGGGGCCGACTGGACCGACGGGGAGGCGCACAGGACTTCGGAGCTGCACGCGCTTCCCGTCGGGTAACCGGCGTCCGTGTCGTACATGCCGTAGCCGGTGTAGGCGCCGGACGTCTGCCCGAAGACTTCGCCACACCCCTCCACCTTCATGAGCGCGAACCCGTTCAGCAGCAGGGAGTCGCGGCTCGGGCAGGGGCTGACCTGAGCCCAGGTACGGTCGCCGGAGGAACGAGCGCCGCTGATCGTCTGCTGCTGCACGAACCCGAGCCCGTACACCTGGGTGAAGGCGATCGCCTCCGGGGGTGGCTCGGTGGGCGCGGCAGCGGCGGGCGTCGCCAGTGCCACGGACATGAGCATGAACGGCAGAGCGGTAGCGGCTACCGCCGAGTGCCGTGAGCGCAATATTTGCATAGGCACACGAGTAGCGCCCGAGATCACCCCGGGGGAGGACGACACCCCTTCCCAGACGCCAACCGGAATGGATCTTGTCCTTTCCTTGGTGTCCGGCCCGGTTCGCCGGGCGCTGCCTTGACAGAATTTCCTGACCGAAATTTACGACTAATGAGGAAATCTGATCAGCCGCTCAGTATGATCGCTGTCAGCCACCTCAGCGGCACAGTGCGTACCCGAAGGAGCCGCCCATGGCCGACCGCCGGCAGAAGCGTGCGCCCCGGGAAGTCGACACCTCCAGACCCAGCACCTCCCGCGTCTACGGCTTCATGCTCGGCGGCAAGGACAACTACGAGGCGGACCGCCGGCTGGCGCTGCGCGTGCTTGAGATCATGCCCGACGCCCCGGAGGCGGCGCTGGCGAACAGGGAGTTCCGCACCCGGGTGGTCCGGTTCCTGGCGGCGGAGGCGGGCGTCAGGCAGTTCCTGGACATCGGCGTGGGCCTGCCCGCACAGGACAACGTGCACGAGGTCGCCCGGTCCGCCGCCCCCGGCTCCCGGGTCGTCTACGTCGACCACGACCCGATCGTGCTGGTCCACGGCCGCGCGCTGCTGGCCGTGGACGACCGCACCGCGATCGTCGAGGGCGACGCCAGGGACCCGGACGCGATCATCGACGATCCGGAGACCAGGCGCCTCATCGACCTCGGCGAGCCCGTCGGGCTGCTGATGCTCGGCGTCCTGCACCACCTGGCCGACCACGAGGACCCGGCCGGGATGGTGGCCCGCCTGATGGCACGCCTGCCAGCCGGCAGTCACCTGGCCGTCTCCCACTTCCACAATCCCGCGGATCATCCTGAGGCGTCCGGCCAGGCGTACGCGGCCGAGAAGCTCTTCCACGAGAGCCTCGGGACGGGCCGGTGGCGCACGCGTGCGGAGATCCTCGCGTGTTTCGACGGCCTGGAGCTGCTGGAGCCGGGCCTGGTGCCGCTGCCGGAATGGCGGCCGGACTCCGGCGACCGCGCCAAGCCCGGCCTCGCCCATCACACCGTGCTCGGCGGCGTCGCCCGCAAGACGTGACGGCAGGCGACCGGGGAAGTCAGACCGCGCCCGAGTACACCCAGCGCCCCTCGAAACGCACGAAACGGCTGTTCTCCTCCAGCTCGCCGGGGCGCCCGCGGTCGACGTAGTGGGCGCGGAAGCGGACCGTGCCCTCGGTGTGCACGACGCTGCCGCCGGTCGTCTCCAGCACCTCCAGGCGTACCCACCGCACCTTCCTGTCGAGGTCGACAGAGGCGGGCCGCGCGGCGGGGTGCCAGGTCCGCAGCAGGTAGGCCGCGTCGCCCACCCCGAACGCGCTGAACCTCGACCGCATGAGCTGCTCGGCGGTGGCGGCGGCCGCCGCGCCCCGGTGGAGCCTGCCGCAGCAGTCCTGGTAGGAGGCGGGCAGGCCGCACGGACATGTACGAGGCATGCGCCCTATTGTGCCGCGAGCCGGCCGGTGAGCCGCGCGGTGAGGTCGGTCAGCGTCGGGCCGAGCGGGGCGTCCAGGGTGAGGCAGGCGTCGGCGTCGCCACCGGTCGGGCCCTGATTGACGATGGCGATCGGGATGCCGAGCGCGGCGGCCTTGGTGACGAACCGCAGCCCCGACTTGACCGTCAAAGACGACCCCAGCACCAGCAGCGTCCGCGCCCCCGCCACCACGGCGAAGCATTCGTCCACGCGGGGGCGGGGGACGTTCTCGCCGAAGAAGACCACGTCGGGTTTGAGCAGCCCGCCGCACGCCGCGCAGTCGACCAGCTTGAACCCGGCGACCTGCGCGTCGGTGAGCACGGCGTCGCCGTCGGGGTTGATCCGGCCGCTGGCGTCCCAGCCGGGGTTGGCCGCGCGCAGCCGCCGCTCCAGCTCGGCGCGGGGCGTGCGCTCCCGGCACGACAGGCAGACGACCCGGTCGAGCCCGCCGTGCAGCTCGATCACCCGCCGGGCCCCGGCCGCCTGGTGCAGGCCGTCGACGTTCTGGGTGACGATGCCGGCGATCAGCCCACGCCGCTCCAGCTCGGCCACGGCCCGGTGGCCGGCGTTGGGCCGGGCCTGGCCGATCTGCCGCCAGCCGACGTGGCTGCGCGCCCAGTATCGCTGCCGGGCCTGCGCGCTGCCGACGAAGCGCTGGTACGTCATCGGCTCCGCGCGCCGGGCCCGGCCGGTCGGCCCCCGGTAGTCGGGGATGCCGGACTCGGTGGACAGGCCTGCCCCGCTGAGCACGGCCACGCCTCCCCCTGAGACCAGCTCGGCCAGTCGTGTCACTGTCACAGGTTCCATGGTGCCCGATCTAGGAACCTGCCCGTTCCCCGGCCCAGCCGTGCCCGCGCGGCCCGCTACAGCTGGCCGCCCGTCCGCTCCTCGGCCTCGGCGATCCGTTCCGCGCTCCACAGCCGCCGCATCTCGGGGCAGCTCTCCAGCAGCTCGTCGAGCCGGCCGCGCCCGGCGACCCGACCGCGGTCCAGGACGACGATCTGGTCGGCGCGCTCCAGCGCGGCCTGCCGGTGGGAGACGACGAGCAGGGTGCCGTGACCGGCGATCCTGTCCCACAGGAGCCGCTCGGTCTCGACGTCGAGCGCGGACGACAGGTCGTCCACGACGAGCAGGTCCGGGTCGCGTACCAGCGCGCGGGCCGCGGTGGCCCGCTGCACCTGGCCGCCGGACAGCCGCACGCCGCGCGGCCCGACCACCGTGTCGAGCCCGTCGGGCATCGCGGCCAGGTCCGGCTCGAACGCCGCACGTTCCAGCGCCCGCCCGATGTCGCCGTCGGTCGCGGGCCGGCCGAGCAGCAGGTTCTCCCGCAGGGTCTCGGAGAACAGCCTCGGGACCTGGCTCGCGTACGCCGCCCGGCTCGGGACGAGGAACGTGCCCGGATCGCCGATGGGCGTGCCGTTCCACGAGATCGTGCCCTCGTCCAGCGGGATCAGGCCGAGCAGGG
This sequence comes from Nonomuraea sp. B19D2, assembly GCF_040137845.1. Classification (NCBI taxonomy): domain Bacteria; kingdom Bacillati; phylum Actinomycetota; class Actinomycetes; order Streptosporangiales; family Streptosporangiaceae; genus Nonomuraea; species Nonomuraea sp. B19D2. Next base: position 264,890 of record NZ_JBEFAK010000005.1, read on the forward strand.
CGCGTACCAGAGTGGTCTTGCCCGACCCGACCGCGCCGGTGACGACCGTGAACGAGCCGCGCTCGACACGCAGGTCGATTCCCCGCACTCCGCGCGCGCTCAGCCCGCGCACTTCCAGAACCCGCAGCGGGTCCTCGTGCCGCGGCACACGGGAGACGGCCGGCGGGTCGCCGCGCAGCCAGACGTCCGCGCCCCGGGACAGGTCGCCGGAGCTCTCGTGCGGCGCCATGAGCCGGGTGAGCCGCTCCGTGGCGACCGCGGCCTGGGGCAAGCGGTAGAGAACCGTGCCGATCGTCCGGGGCAGCGCCGTCAGCCAGCCGATGTAGCTGGTGAACAGCGCGAGATCGCCCACCGTGAACTCGCCGCCGCGCATCGCGGGCGCGGCCAGCAGCAGCACGAGCCCGATGCTGAGCTCCACGGTGGTGCCCGTGGCGGCGTCCAGCAGGTCGGTGGCCAGGCGGTCCTTGACGGCGGCGGCGCGCCGCCGCCGGTTGTGCTCGCGCAGCCGCTCCAGCGCGGCCGCCTCCGCTCCGGCGGTCTTGATCGCGAGCACGCCGCCGAAGATCTCGCCCACGTACGCCGTGACGGCCGCGCCGAGCGTCCTGGCCCGCAGGTGCAGCCGCGCGATGGCCTGCCGCATGACCCGGCTCAGCACGCCGATCGCGACCATCGGCAGGACCAGCACCAGCGTGATCACGGGATCGACATAGGCCATGATCGCCAGCGCGGCGGCGGCGAAGAGCGTCGTGCCGGCCAGGCTGACGCTCTCGTCGGTGAAGTCGACCGCGTCGGCCACGTCGTCCCGCAGCCGGGCGAGCGACTCGCCGGACGAATGCGGCAGCCGCGCCGCGGCCGGGCCGCGCGAGGTGAGGAGGGAGCGCAGCACGTTGGCCCGCAGGAGGGTGGCCGCGGCGGCCCACCAGTAGACGCCGTACGTCCACGCGATGACGATCATCAGCCCCCGTGCGACCTCCACGCCCACGAACGCCGCGCACAACCACAGCGCCCAGCCGAGGTCGCCGTGGAGCCCGTCGAAGATCCGTTGCAGGACGAGCCCGCCCGCGAGCGGGATGACGTGGACCGGCAGCCACAGCAGGGCGCCGACGAGGTAACGGCGGAAGTCGAACGTGGCCAGCCGGGTGGCCACCAGCATCACCGGCTTCACCGGCTCACCCCCGCCAGGTCGAGCAGGTGCCCGAACCTGCTGCCCGGGTCGGCGGCGAGGTCGGCGCGGCGGCCGTACTCGATGACCTTGCCTCGGTCGAGTACGGCGATCTTGTCCACGCGCGAGAGCGAGGACAGGCGGTGCGCGATGATCATGCCGGTCCTGCCCCGGAGCAGGCGGTCGATGCTCCCCTCGATGCGGCGTTCGGTGGCCGGGTCGAGCCTGCTGGACGCCTCGTCCAGCACGACGAGCCCGGGGTCGGCCAGGAACGCGCGGGCGAACGCGATGAGCTGCGCCTCGCCCGCCGACACGCTCGTCAAGCGGGTGTCGAGCCCGTCGGGCAGCGTGGCCAGCCAGTCGCCGAGCCCGACGCCGTGGAGCACCTCGCGCAGCACGTCGTCTCCCGGCGATGGCCGGAAGAGCGTCAGGTTGTCCCGCAGGCTCGCGGCGAAGAGCTGCACGTCCTGGGTGACCGCGCAGATCCGCCGCCTGAGTGACGCGGGGTCCGCCTCGCGCAGGTCCAGCCCGCCGGCCCGCACGACGCCCTCGGCCGGGTCGTACAGGCGCAGCACCAGGCGGGCGAGGGTGGTCTTGCCGCTCCCCGTGCGCCCCACCACTCCGAGCGTCTCGCCGGGGGCCAGCGTGAGGGTGACGCCGGACAGCACCTGCTCGTCGTCGTCCGGATAGGCGAAGCCGACGCCGTCCAGGCTCAGGCCGAGCGGGCCTCTCTCCGGCAGCGGGCGGGTGCCCCCGGGCAGCGTGCGCCGCTCGGCCAGCAGGCCGCCGATGCGGGCGAAGCCGGCCAGCGCCGCCTGGTACTGCCTGATCTGGTCGATGAGCCGCTCGAACGGCGTCCGTACCATCAGCGTGTACTGGAAGATCAGCACGGCGGTGCCGATCGTGAGCGTGCCCGACTTCAGGGTCCAGGCGGCGAGGCCGAGCATGATCGCGGTGCCTGCCGCGAACGCCACCGACGTGCCGGCCAGCAGCGTGGTCCCGACGCGCGCGTCCTTGACCTCGGCGCGGAAGAGGGCGGCGCTGACCTGGTGGAAGCGGCGCACGGTGTGCTCGCCGGCGCCGTTGGCCCTGATGTCCTCGGCGCCGGCCAGCCGCTCCTCGAGCATGCCGAACAGCCTGGCGCTCGCCGCTCGCGACCGGGCCGCGGCGGGCACGGCCAGCCGCTGCGCGCGGGCCATCCCGAACCCGATGAGCAGGCAGTACGCCAGCAGCGCGCAGCCGATGCGCCAGTCGACGCCGAACACGACGACCAGCACCCCGGCCAGGAGCAGCACGCTGGCCACGACGTCCATGAGGAACGCGACGACGAAGTCGGCCACGGCCACCACGTCGCCGTCCACGCGCTCGATCATCTCGCCGGGCGTGTGCCGGCCGTGGAAGGCCATGTCCAGGCCGAGCGCGTGCTGCGCGAGGCGCTCGCGCAGGCGGTTGGTGCCGTCCCAGGCGAGGCGGCTGGCCAGCCACGCGGTGACCATCCTGGCGGCCTGGCCCGCGACGGCGAGCGCGAGGTAGCCGAGGGCGATCAGGGTCAGGTGTCTGGTGCTCGCTCCGGCGATGGCGTCGTCGACGAAGCGGCGGGTGATCTGGGGCGCCGCCAGCGGCAGGGCGGTCGCGGCGGCGATGGCCGCGACGAGCGCGGCGGCGGGGCGGTGTCCCGGGCGCAGCAGGCGCAGGACGGAGGTGCTATGCGGTGGAATCCCCTGGTCGAACGGTCTCAAGAAGCGTCATGCCCTTTGGGTAGGAGGTGTCTTTGCGCTGGGTGGACATGAGCGCTGACCGCATGGCGGGGCCTCCTTCATCGATGGGCTGCTGCAGGGAGTACACCAGCGCGTCGCGGGCCGGGGCAAACGATTTTCGGGCTCCGGCGGGCGGCCCGGTCTGCGTCATGGGGTCCGCGGGCGCGCAGTCGGGAGCGGCCCCCGGGCCGGCGACGGAGCACGCGGCGAGCCGGCCGGCCGGCAGCCCCGGGAGCCGCCGCAGCCATTCCCTGATCATGGCCGTGACCTCGTACGCCCGCATGGTGTCCGGCGCGTCGAACTCGATCCACCTGGCCAGGTCGTTCCGGGCGTCCGGCGGGAAGCGCACGCTCTGCCCGGCCCACGCCGAGCGGATCGCCATCCGGTACGGCCGCAGCCCGGCGAGCCGGACCCCGCCCGCGCCCTCCGCCAGCAGCTCCACGGACTCTCCGACGACGCCCGCGTCCATGCCCGGCGCGCCGAGCACCAGCTCGCACGTCACCGGCACGCCGGGCGGGATTCCGGCCAGCAGCCGCCGCAGGTCGACGGTCATGCCATTCAGCCCGGTCACGGCGGCCAGGAAGTCGATCCGCGTCACGATGATCGTCAGGCCGCGGCAGCGGGCCAGCGCGTCCCGGGAGAACGCGGCCGCCCCTGCCGCGTCCAGCCGGCCGGCCCACGGCCCGCTCGCGGGAGGGGGGCACGCCCCGGTCACCCAGCGCACACGCTTCCCCGGCTGGGTGTCCGGGGCGTCGCACAAGCGCGCCTGCTCGGCGGGCGCGGCATCCGGGCAATGCCGCGGGCGCACCCGCTCGGCCGGCGCGGTGTCGTGGCAATGCCGCGGGCGCACGCGCTCGATCGGCGCGGCGTCGTACCACAGGGGGCGGATGACCCGATCCGGCGACCAGGCCAGCAGCTCGGCCCCGGCCAGCTCGGGCACGCGCCGCAGCGCCGCGCCCTGCTCGGCCACCAACCGCCCGCACAACGTCACCCGTGCCGCCCCCAAGGCGCCCACCAGCGCGAACGCCGCGGGAAGCTGCCGGAGGCCGTCCACCACGACGTGCGCCCGCCGCCCCCTGGCCGCGTCCATGGCCAGCTCGAGCTCGGGACGGAACAGCTCACACCGCCCGGCCGCCCTGAGCACGTCCCTGCTGCTCTGCATGCTCCCCTCGGCCAGCTCCAGGTCGTCGATGCCGAGCCGGACGGCGGGGTCGACGGCCAGCCGCAGCGCCGTGCCCACCGCTCTGAGATGTGCGTCGTCGAACGCCTTGCGCTCCAGGACGGCCGCCGCCGTCAGCTCGAGCAGCGCGGCGAGCGGCCCGCCGTCGAGCCGCTGCGCGGCGGCCGTGAGACGGGACGGGTCGGCGAGGCGTTCGACGATCCGTTCGTTGAGGTCGAGCACCTCGGCCCCGGAAGGTGGAACGACCTCGGTGGTGAAGTCGGTGAGCGGCGGTACGACGATCAGCTCCATCAGCGGCACTCCCCCGGCACGGATAATGGAATTAACGCGCAGCACGCTCTGACTTCAAATGCTTACAAGATCTTTTTTGCTTGTCAATGAAATTGAGATGAGAAATAAAAAGAACGCCAATTCCGAAATCAACGGCCAACGCCAGCAAATCCCGCCATAACAGACAGGATGGCATGCCGTCTGCGTTCATCCCGCTATCGTCCCTGTACAGAGCCCATGCAGCCGTCCCCTCACGATTCCTCCCGGCCACTCCCGAAAACGGTCGTTACGCTTTTCCCCGGCGGGGGATGAAGGACTCGTGACGGAAGGCGGGGGACGCGAAGGGCCCTATCTCTCCACGCCCGTTTTCGCCGCCGGGCTGGTCGTCATCACCGCGACGGTGGCCGCCCTGGACATCCTCTCGGGCACGGCGGTGCGGCTGTTCCCGCTGCTGATCTTCCTGCCCGCGATCATCGCCGGGCTGGGCACGGTGCGACAGACGGCCGTCGCGTCGGTGTGGGTGGTTCTGGTGGCGGCCGGGATCACCACCTACCTGGGCGGCGAACTGGACGACAACCTGCTGGCGGGCGGATTCACCGCCATCTTCGGGGCGCTGGCCGTGCTCGGCTGCCGCTACCGCGTGCGGCGCGAGGAGGAGGTGCGCCGGCTGCGTTCGGCGGCCTCCGTCCTGCAGCGGCTGATCGTGCGCCCGCTGCCGCTGGGCACCGCCGACGTGGTCGTCGACGGCCTCTACCAGCCGGTGCAGGAGGAGCCGATGGTGGGCGGCGACATGTACGAGGTGGCCGTCTCCCCGCAAGGCACCCGGGTGCTCATCGCCGACGTGCAGGGCAAGGGGCTGCCCGCGATCGGGACCGCGCTGGCGGTGCTGGGGTCGTTCAGGGAGGCCGCCTACCGCGAGGAGACCCTGAACGGCGTCGTCGAGGCGCTGGAGAACTCCGTGGTCCGGCAGAACACGTTCGCCGCCACCACCGGGGAGCCGGAGCGCCTGGTCACCGCCCTGCTGCTCGACATCGGCACGGGGCTGGAGGTCGAAGCGGTGGACTGCGGGCACATCGCTCCCTACATGATCCACGGCGGCGTCGCGCGGCAGGTGAGCCTCGGGGAGCCGTCCGTGCCGCTCGGCGTGGCCGCGCTGACCACGGAGCCGCGGACCAGCACGCGGTTCGTGTTCCCGCCGGGCGCGACGCTGGTGCTGTGCACCGACGGCGTCACCGAGGCCCGCGACCCCGCGGGCGACTTCTACCCGCTGGCCGAGCGCCTGCGCGCGTGGGCGCCCGACCCGCCCGGCAGGCTCGCCCAGGCACTCGGCGCCGACGTGCGGGCCTTCACCGGGACGGACCCGCGCGACGACATCGCGATCGTCACCTTGCGCAGGCGGCAGGTGCAGGACGACGGGCCGCGGGACACCCGTACAACATCATGAACCGGCCTCTGCGACGGCGCGTACCTACACACATCGGACATGTTCCATGGAGGTGTCGTGGAGCTCAGCCTCTTGCGGGCACAGGCGCACAGCCCGTCGTACTTCTCACTGATGCGCGCCTCGTCGGGAGAGCGCGCACCGGTCGACTTCTGCATTCCGTGCAACCCATACTTTCCAACTCCGGACATATTTGAGCATCTCGGGAGGAACCTGGAGACGATCCTCAAGTTCTATCCGAGCGACGCGGGCACGATCACCGAGGAGCTCTGCGCCACGCTCGGGCTCCACCCCAAGACGGTCGCCATGGGCAACGGGTCGACCGAGCTGATCACCTGGATCGACCACCTGCTGGTGCGCGAGAGCCTGGCGGTGCCCATCCCCACCTTCGGCCGCTGGACCGACCAGCCACTGGAGACGGGCAAGCGGGTGGACATGTACCCGTTGCTGGAGAGCCGCAACTTCGCGCTGGACGTGAGCGACTACGTCTCGTTCATCCGGATGCGCGGCTCCCGGGTGGCGGTGATCTGCAACCCCAACAACCCCGACGGCGGCTACCTGCCCAAGCACGAGGTCCTGCGCCTGCTCGACGAGCTGATCGACCTGGACCTGGTGATCGTGGACGAGTCGTTCGGCGACTTCGTGGACGCCGAGCCGTACCCGGGGCTGGCGGCGGAGGCGGCGGTCCGGCCGAACGTGATCGTGCTGCGCAGCCTGGGCAAGAACTTCGGCCTGCACGGCATCCGCTTCGGCTACCTGGTCGCGAACCCGGCGCTGGCCGCCCGCGTGCGCGACGCCCTGCCCAAGTGGAACCTGAACTCGTTCGCCGAGGTCGTGGTGTTCATGATGCGGCAGTTCATGCCCGAGTACCAGGACAGCCTCAAGCGGGTCGGCCACGACAGGCGGGCCATGTTCCAGCAGCTCAGCACCATGCCGGGGCTGTCGGTGTTCGCCTCGCAGGGCAACTTCCTGCTGATCAAGCTGCCGCCCGGGTACGACGGGGTGCCGCTGCGCGACCACCTGCTCACCGAGCACGGCGTCTACGTCCGCGAGTGCGGCAACAAACTGGGCACGACGAGCCAGTTCATCCGCCTGGTCGTGCGGCCGCAGGACGACGTGCGGCGCCTGCTCATCGGCATGACGCAGTTCCTGTACTCGGGCAGTCTCCACGAGATCCCCGTGATCGGACTGCACCATCGGCACGTCAACCCTCTGTCGGCCTGAACCTTCACCGTATGCCGTACGGTACGATGTACGGAACCACAGAAATGTCCGGGACGGGTTGTAGGCTGTCCCGGCTTTCCCCCGTACGGCATGAAAATTCAGACGAGGAAGGGTTCCGTGGCCGTCTCCAGCCGCCAGGCCAGCACCATTCAGCACCGCGATCACACCGCCGCCGACAGCCACGACCTCATCCAGGTCCGCGGCGCCAGGGAGAACAATCTCAAGGGCGTCTCCCTCGACCTCCCCAAGCGCCGCCTCACCGTGTTCACCGGAGTGTCCGGCTCCGGCAAGTCCTCGCTCGTCTTCGACACGATCGCCGCGGAGTCGCGCCGGCTGATCGACGAGACCTACACGGCGTTCATCCAGTCGTTCATGCCGAGCCTGGCCCGTCCCGACGTCGACGCGCTGCACAACCTCAGCGCGGCGATCATCGTGGACCAGGAGCGGATGGGCGCCAACCCCCGCTCCACCGTGGGCACCGCCACCGACGCCCACACCATGCTGCGGATCATGTTCAGCCGGATCGGCGAGCCCTACGCCGGCCCCGCCTACGCCTTCAGCTTCAACCGGGCCGAGGGCATGTGCCCGCAGTGCGAGGGGCTGGGCAAGGCGTCAGAGATCGACGTGGACGCGCTGGTCGACAGAGAGCTGTCGCTGAACGAAGGGGCGATCAAGGTCCCGGGGTTCCCCGTGGACAGCTGGCAGTGGCAGGTCATGGCCGGCTCCGGCCTGTACGACCCCGCCGTCAAGCTGAAGGACTTCACCCCCGAGCAGTGGGCGGACTTCCTCCACAAGCCGCCCGTCAAGCTCAAGTACGGCACCAACAACTTCACCTACGAGGGGCTGGCAGGCAAGGTCAGGCGGACCTACCTCGGCAAGGACCTGGAGTCGATGCAGCCGGCGGCGCGGGCGTTCGCCGAGCGGGCGATCAAACTGACCGTCTGCCCCTCCTGCGGCGGCTCCCGCCTCAACGAGGCTGCCCGCTCGGCCAGGATCGAGGGGCTCAACATCGCCGAGTGCGCGGCCATGCAGATCAACGACCTGACCGGCTTCGTCCGCGGCATCGGCAACCCGGCGGTCGGCCCGGTGCTGGAGGGGCTGCTGTCGACGCTGGACTCGCTGGTGGAGATCGGTCTCGGATACCTGAGCCTGGACCGGGAGTCCGGCACGCTGTCGGGCGGCGAGGCGCAGCGGGTGAAGATGGTGCGGCATCTCAACTCCAGCCTCACCGACGTCACCTACGTCTTCGACGAGCCGACGGCCGGGCTGCACCCGCACGACATCCAGCGGATGAACAACCTGCTGCTCCAGCTCCGCGACAAGGGCAACACGGTGCTCGTGGTCGAGCACAAGCCGGAGCTGATCGAGATCGCCGACCACGTGGTCGATCTGGGCCCCGGCGCGGGCACGGCCGGGGGACGGATCTGCTTCGCGGGCGACCTGGACGGGCTGCGTGCCTCTGACACGCTGACCGGCCGCTACCTCGGCCACCGGGTCCACCTGCGGGAGAAGTTCCGGGAGCCGTCCGGGCACCTGTCGATCGAGGGCGCCACGCTGCACAACCTGCGCGACGTGCGCGTGGACATCCCGCTCGGCGTGCTCACCGTGGTCACCGGCGTGGCCGGCTCGGGCAAGAGCTCGCTGATCCACGGGTACGTCGCGGGCCGCGAGGGCGTGGTCGTGGCCGACCAGTCGCCGATCCGCGGCTCGCGCAGGAGCAACCCGGCCACCTACACCGGGCTGCTCGACCCGGTCCGCGCGGCGTTCGCCAAGGCCAACGGGGTCAAGCCGGGCCTGTTCAGCGCCAATTCCGAGGGCGCCTGCCCGGCGTGCAAGGGCATCGGCCTGATCTACACGGATCTGGCGATGATGGCCGGGGTGGCCTCGGTGTGCGAGCAGTGCGAGGGCAAGCGGTTCACGCCGGAGGTGCTGACGTACCAGCTGCGCGGCAAGGACATCAGCGAGGTGCTCGCCATGCCGGTGGCCGAGGCCCGCGAGTTCTTCACCGAACGGCAGGCCCGCACGATCCTCGACCGCCTGGTCGCGGTCGGCCTCGGCTACCTGGGCCTGGGCCAGCCGCTCACCACGCTGTCGGGCGGTGAGCGGCAGCGGCTCAAGCTCGCCATCCACATGGCCAAGAACGGCACCACGTACGTGCTGGACGAGCCCACCACGGGCCTGCACCTGGCGGACGTGGACCAGCTCCTGGCGCTGCTCGACCGCCTGGTGGACGACGGCAACACGGTCATCGTGATCGAGCACCACCAGGCCGTGATGGCCCACGCCGACTGGATCATCGATCTCGGCCCTGGAGCCGGTCACGACGGCGGCCAGGTGGTCTTCTCCGGCACCCCCGGCGAGCTGGTCGCCGACGGCACCTCACTCACGGCGATCCACCTGCGCGACTACGTGAACCGGCCCTGATCCCGGCTGTCCGGTCTCGTGCGCGCGCCGGACCGCGCGCGAGACCGCAGCCGTCAGACGGCGAGGCGCGCCAGGACGCGGGCGAACTCCGGCGGGGGCGTCACCACGAGCCGGGTCTGGCCCTGCCGCGCGACGATGTCGGCCTTGATGTGCGTCAGCCGCCCCTCGTGCCACCAGTACACCTGCGAGCTGAGCCCGCCCGTGCGCACCGCGTGGATCCGCAGCCGCTCGATGGCGCGTACCACGCCGATCCCGTCCACCGGGTGCACGAGCAGCGTGTACGGGTCGGGCAGCACCACGAGCACCCCGTCGGCGGGAACGGGAAGGTAGTCGCCCAGCCACCGCAGATGAGTGGCGGCCGACGGGGTCATGGCGGTCAGCCGGGTCACCGGCGTGCCCGACAGCTCGATGGACTCGACCTCCAGCCGCTCCTCGCGGCGGACGTTCGCGACGGCCAGCTCGAGCGCCCGCGCGGTGGGCACCGGCCAGCACCCGGCCTGCTCGGGCCGCACGGCGCGCGAGCCCACGAACAGCAGCTCCACCAGGTCGGCGCTGAGGTGGCGGCCCACCACGCGGGTCAGGTCGGCCACCTCGTCCACGGCCTCGACGCGGGTCCGGATCAGCGGCCCGGCCTGCTCCAGGTCGCAGACGTCCAGCCGCTCCCCCGCGGTCGCCACGGCGTGCGAGAGGTGCTCGGAGACCAGCATGGGCCAGTCCTCCCTGGCCCTGCGCCCCGCCTCGCGGCGCAGCCCCGTGAGCCTGACGACCAGCTCCATGTCGCCCCTGAGCGTCACGGAGCCGCCGTCACGGGCGAACTCGAAGGAGTATCCGAGGGATTCGGCGACGAGCGCGAGCAGCGAGTCGAGATCGACGTCCTCGACCGGCCGGCGTGAGGGCTCTCGGTGTCGCCTGAAAAAGCTCACGCGCCATGTCCCTTTCTGTCGGATTCGTCCCTTCTACCTTGCCTGCTCCCCATCACCGACAATGGCAGCTAGGGAGCACGATTCGGTATCGATAACCCCAAGTCTCCCCAGCCACACGCTCATCTGCGGTGACCCGTGCCCCACCGGCAGTCCGGCCAAAACCGGAACCCCGAGCCCGCCGAGCCGGTCTTCGAGCACCGCGTACGGGTCGCCGCAATCCACCCACGAGCCCAGCGCGATCCCGCGCACCCCGTCGAGCGCTCCCGACTGCAGGAGCTGGGTGAGCATGCGGTCGATCCGGTACGGCTCCTCCCCGATGTCCTCCAGGAACGCGAGCTTCCCCGCGAACGACGGCTGCCACCGCGTGCCGCACATCGAGGCGAGCAGCGACAGGTTGCCGCCGGCGAGCACGCCCTCGGCCCGCCCCTGGACCAGCACCCGCTCGCCCTGGACCGGCTCCTGCGCGCCGGACAGCGCCGCCTGCAGGCTCTGCCAGCTGCGCGGCTCGGGCCCCTGCTCGCCGGCCAGGATGTCGCAGGCCGGCATCGGCCCGTGCAGCGTGGCCACGCCCAGCTCGGCGGCGAACGCGTTGTGCAGCGCCGTGATGTCGCTCGACCCGATGAGGATCTTGGGCCCCGCCGCCCGCATGGCGTTCCAGTCGAGCAGGTCCAGGAGCCTGGCGGCGCCGTACCCGCCCCTGCAGCAGAACACCGCGGAGACGGCCGGGTCGCACCAGGCGGCCTGCAGGTCGGCGGCCCTGGCGGCGTCGTCGCCCGCCAGGTAGTCGAGCCGCTGGCGGTCGAGCGCGTGCGCGCCGGTCACGACCTTCAGCCCGAGGCCCTCCAGGCGCTCGACGCCGCGCCTGAGCAGCACCGCGTTGGGCGGGCCCGACGGCGAGACGACCGCGACGGTGTCACCGGGTCGCATCGATCAACTCCTCGATTGGCTCGTTCGGGGGGAAACGATTGGCTCATCCACGTGGAAAACGGTGTCACACTTGTCGTCCAGTATGCGACTTCCGCCCCACATACTCGTTGTCAACGGCATCAAGGTCCGCCGGCCGGTCTTCCTGGTCGGAGCGCCGCACTCCGGCACGGACCTGCTCGCCCGCGCCCTGAAACGATCTCCTGGCTTCCACGTGACGATGGGCCGCGCGAGCGTGGCGCACGTGGTGTACGCCTTCGCCCGCAAGCCGTCCATCGGCCAGACCTCCGGCGCCGTGCGCGTCATGCGTGACGCGCTCGCCGAGTCGTGGCAGGTGCTGCCCGGATCCTGCGGCTGGTGCGCCGAGTCGTGCAGGGATGCGGGCGGCGTCACGGGGACCGGCCCCTGCGTGTCCACGAACGAGATCACCAGGTTCGGCGACGGCAGCCCCGACCTGATCTACAGCGCTCCCGTGCTGCTCCAGGCCTTTCCCGACGCCCGGTTCGTCCAGCTCATCCGCGACGGCAGGGACGTGGTGGCCGGCATGCTCGGCGATCCCGCGTGCCTGGCCTGGTTCAAGCCGGCGATGTTGTCGGAGGAGACCGAGTTCCCCAACGCGTTCCTCGGCGTCAACAAGGACGAGCACCTGGACCGGTGGAAGGGCATGCCGGCGGCGGGCAAGAGCGCGCTGCGCTGGCGCAGCGCCGTGCGCCTGAGCGCTGAGCTGCGCAGGACGCTGCCCGAGGAGCAGCTCCTGACGCTGCGCTACGAGGACCTGGTGCAGAAGCCGGCGCAGTCGGTGGCCACGCTGGCGGAGTTCCTGGAGACGCGGGTGTCCAAGGTGGTCCTGTACGACACCGGCGTCCCCAAGGTCGGCGCCTGGCGCACCAAGCTCAGGCCGGCCGACCTGGAGCTGGTGGAGAAGGTGGCCAGGGAGGAGCTCAAGCGGCTGGGCTACCAGAAGAAGTGAACTGGGTGCGGTAGAGCTCGGCATAGAGGCCGCCGCGGGCCAGCAGCTCCTCGTGGCGTCCGCGCTCGGCGATGCGGCCCTCGTGGATCACGAGGATCTCGTCGGCCTCCCTGATCGTGGAGAGCCGGTGCGCGATCACCAGCGAGGTGCGGCCCTCCAGCGCGGTCTTCAGCGCCACCTGCACGGCCGCCTCCGACTCCGAGTCGAGGTGGGCGGTGGCCTCGTCGAGCACGACCACGCGGGGCGCCTTGAGCAGCAGCCTGGCCAGCGCGAGGCGCTGCTTCTCGCCCCCGGACAGGCGGTAACCGCGGTCGCCGACGACCGTCTCGAGCTGGTCGGGCAGGCTCTCGACGAGGTCACCTATCTGCGCGGCCCTGAGAGCCTCCCAGACCTCCTCATCTGTGGCCCCAGGTCTGGCGTACCGGAGGTTGGCTCCGATCGTGTCATGGAAGAGATGAGCGTCCTGCATGACCACTCCGACGGTGTCGCGCAGGGAGTCGAGGGTGGCCTCGCGCACGTCGAGCCCGTTGATCCGGACCGCGCCCTCGTTGACGTCGTACAGGCGGGACACCAGTGACGTGATGGTGGTCTTGCCCGCGCCCGAGTGCCCGACCAGGGCGACGAGCCGGCCGGGCGCGGCCGTGAACGAGATGCCCTTGAGCACGGGGTACGACGGGCCGGTGTCCTGCCTGGCCACCGACTCCAGAGAGGCCAGCGAGACCTCCTCGGCGGCCGGGTAGCGGAAGCGCACGTCGTCGAACTCGATGGTCACGGGCCCGCCGGGAATCGGGGTGGCGCCGGGCTTCTCCGCCACCATGGGCTTGAGGTCGAGGATCTCGAAGACCCGGTCGAAGCTCACGAGGGCGGTCATCACGTCGACGTGCACGTTGGACAGGGACGTGAGCGGGCCGTACAGGCGCATCAGGAGGGCGGCCAGCGCCACCAGCGTGCCCAGCTCGAAGACGCCGGAGACCGACAGCACGCCGCCGATGCCGTACACCAGGGCCGTGGCCAGCGCGGCGACGAGCCCGAGCGCGACCCTGAACACGGTGCCGTACATGCCGACCGTCACGCCCACGTTGCGCACCCTGGCGGCCCTGCGGCCGAACACCTCGGCGTCGTCCTCCGGACGGCCGTAGAGCTTGGCGACCATGGCGCCGGCCACGTTGAACCGCTCGGTGGTCACCGAGCTCATCTCGGCGTCGAGCTGCATCTGCTCGCGGGTCAGCGCCGACATGCGCCGCCCGACGAACTTGGCCGGCACGATGAAGATCGGCAGCAGCACCAGCGCGACCAGCGTCACCTGCCACGACAGCGCGAACATCGCGCCCAGCACGAGGACCAGGCTGACCACGTTGGAGACCACGGACGACAGGGTGCTCGTCAGCGCCCGCTGCGCGCCGATCACGTCGGTGTTGAGCCTGCTGACCAGCGCGCCGGTCTGGGCTCTCATGAAGAACGCGACCGGCATGCGCTGCACGTGGTCGAACACCTCGGTGCGCAGGTCGTAGATCAGGCCCTCGCCGATGCGTGCCGAGAACCACCGCTGCACCAGCGTCAGCCCGGCGTCCACCAGCGCCAGCGCGGCGATCGTCACGGCCAGCCAGACCACGACGCCCGGCCGCCCGGCCAGGATGCCGTCGTCGATGATCGCCTTCATCAGCAGCGGGTTGGCGATCACGATCACCGCGCCGGCCACGACGAGCAGCAGGAACGCGACGATATGCGTGCGGTACGGCCCGGCGTAGCGCGCGATGCGCCGGACCGTGCCGGGTCGCAGCCGCTGCTTGGTCACCGAGCCGTCGCGCCGCAGCGACGCCATCACGTGGGGGCCGAAGCCCCCTCCCATCATCGTCATACGGGGGATCCCCTCCTCCCCCGGAGTCAGCGCCGCGATCGCGGCTGGCGATTCCCCCGTCCGCTCACCGCGAAACTGCCCGGTGCCGCGCCCTCCATCCCTGGCGCGTCCAATGGGCCGGACGCCACGACGGCGGCCCGCGACTGTCCAGCGCCGCGCCCCCGCCGGACGACGGCGAGTCCGGGACACCGCCGAGCGGGTCAGCCGAAGAGGGCCTTGATGCGGGCCGCCTGTTCAAGGCCCTCGGCGATGCTCTGCTCCTCCAGGGTGCGACCGCGCGCCCCCTGGAGGAGTCGCTTCGTCGCAACCGCCGCATCCCGGTTCACGGACAGCAGCTGCGCGATCTTGTCTCGTACTGCTTGATCCAGGTCGCCCCCGACGACCACTTGCTCGGCGAGGCCGATGCGCATGGCCTCGTCCGCGTGCACGGTCCTGGCGGTCAGGCAGATGTCGATCGCCTTGGCCAGTCCCACCAGCTCGACCAGGGGCTTCGTCCCCGTCAGGTCGGGCACCAGGCCCAGTGCGGGCTCCTTCATGCAGAAAGAAACATCATCGGCCACGAGCCGCAGATCACAGGCGAGCGCGAGCTGGAACCCCGCACCGATCGCGTGCCCCTGCACTGCGGCGATGGAAACGATCTCCGGGCGGCGCAGCCACAGGAAACCCGCCTGTGCCTGCCGGATGCGCTGCTCGAAGGTTGCGTCGTCGCTCTTGGCCGCCGAACCGAACGAGCCCTGTCCGGGCACCCCCTCAGATGTGAACATTCGCAGGTCGATCCCTGCCGAGAAGGACGGTCCCTCACCTTTCACGACGACTACGCGCACCTGCTCGGGCAGGCTCTCGCCGATCCGAGCCAGCGCCGACCATGTCGCGAACGTCTGCGCGTTCCGCTTTTCCGGCCGGTCCAGCGTGATCGTCGCTATCTCACCGTCCACCTCGAAGCGGACTCCGCTCTCCGCCGCAACGGAGACCTCATCCGCATACCCCCCGCGCTGTCGCGCCTGCGCTTCCGCCATCGCCCGCTCCCTTCAGTCCTGGTCGCGCAAGGAGTGCGCGCCCAGAATGCTGACCGTCGCGCCCGAGCCTACAGAACATCGTTCTGGCCCGGGCGCGACGGATGGCTGACTTGGGACGGGCGGCTGCGGTCGCACGTTCCGAGGCGGCCGTCAGCGCTTGGACTTGCCTCGGGTCGCCCCGCCGCGCCCGCGCAGAGTCACACCGGACTCGCTCAGGATGCGGTGGATGAACCCGTAAGACCGACCGGTCGAAGCGGCCAGGGCGCGGATGCTCTCACCCGCGGCGTAGCGCTTCTTGAGATCGCCGGCCAGTTTTTCCCGGTCGGCCCCGGTGACCCGGGTGCCCTTCTTCAGTGTCTCGGCCACGAGTACCTCCTGTAGTGCCGGACTTCCGCAGCGTTACTCCGCCATGATCAGTCATTTCAGCGGGATCGGCTACCTACTCCACGGGAAAAGATCCGTACCCACTCAAATTAAGATCAGGCAAGTGCCACAAGATCGGAAAATTCGTCGCTCCATGCGTCTTCAGTTCCGTCAGGTAGCAAGATCACCCTATCCGGTGACAGGGCGTCAACGGCACCCTCGTCATGTGTGACTAGGACGATTGCTCCTGAATACGACCTCAGAGCATTGAGAACTTGCTCGCGACTGACCGGATCGAGGTTGTTCGTGGGCTCGTCGAGAAGGAGGACATTGGCGCTCGAGAGCACCAGGATCGCCAGCGCCAGCCGGGTCTTCTCACCACCCGACAGCACCCCAGCGGGCTTGTCGACGTCGTCGCCCGTGAACAGGAACGAGCCGAGCACCTTGCGCAGCTCGGTGTCGGTGAACTGGCCGCCGGCCGACTGCATGTTCTCCAGCAAGGTGCGGGCGGGGTCGAGGGTCTCGTGCTCCTGTGCGTAGTAACCGATCTTGAGGCCGTGACCGGGACGGACCTCGCCCGTGTCGGCCTTCTCGATGCCGCCGAGCAGGCGCAGCAGCGTGGTCTTCCCCGCGCCGTTCAGGCCGAGGATGACGACCCGGTGACCTCGGTCGATGGCCACGCTGACGTCGGTGAAGACCTCCAGCGAGCCGTACGACTTGGACAGCCCCTCGGCCGTGAGCGGGGTGCGCCCGCACGGCTGCGGCTCGGGGAAGCGCAGCCGCGCCACTTTGTCGCTTTTACGCTCTTCTTCGGTGCCCGACAACAACCGGTGCGCACGCCGCATCATGTCCTGGGCGGCCTTGGCCTTGGTGGCCTTGGCGCGCATCTTGTCGGCCTGTGCAAGCAGCGCACCTGCCTGTTTCTCGGCGTTGGCGCGCTCGCGCTTCCTGCGCTTCTCGTCGGTCTCGCGCTGGGCGAGGTACGCCTTCCAGCCGACGTTGTAGTGATCGATCATCGAACGGTTGGCGTCGAGGTGCAGGACCTTGTTGACCGTCGCTTCAAGAAGACCGACATCGTGGCTGATGATCACCAACCCACCTTGATGGGATCGCAAAAAATCACGAAGCCACCCGATTGAGTCGGCATCTAGGTGGTTTGTCGGCTCGTCTAGAAGGAGAGTTTCCGCCCCGCTGAAAAGAATTCGCGCCAATTCCACGCGCCGGCGCTGACCCCCGGAAAGCGTTTGCAACGGCTGTGAGAGCACGCGATCCGGCAGTCCGAGGCTGGAGGCGATGGAGGCCGCCTCGGCCTCGGCCGCGTATCCGCCCAGGACGTGCATCTGGTCCTCGAGCCTGCCGTACCGCTTGACCGCCTTCTCCCGGGTCCGGTCGTCGGCGGAGGACATGCCGAGCTCGGCCTCGCGCAGCTTGCGCAGCACCTCGTCGAGTCCGCGCGCCGACAGGATGCGGTCGCGGGCGAGCACCTGCAGGTCACCGGTGCGCGGGTCCTGAGGGAGGTAGCCCACGCTGCCGGTGGTGGTGACAGCGCCGGCCGCGGGCAGGCCCTCGCCCGCCAGCACCTTGGTCAGGGTCGTCTTGCCCGCGCCGTTGCGGCCGACGAGCCCGATCTTGTCGCCCGCGTTCACCCGGAACGAGGCCTTCTCGATGAGCAGCCGCGCGCCTGCGCGCAGCTCGATATCACTGGCGATGATCATGTTGGCGGAACACTCCCGAGCTAGGAAACGGAGGATTGGGCGTGGGACGCCAGATCAATCGGGAGTATGCATACAGATCAGTGTAGGGCCCCTGGCCCGGGGCCCCACCTCTGGTTAACGCTCCAGGTGCTTGCCGATCAGGGCCAGGTTGTGGATCGCGGCCAGGCCGTACTGGCTGGCGTCATTGGTGCTCACGAACGGCGCCTCCTGCACGGGAACGAGCACGTTCGGACCGTCCACCGGGGTCAGGCGCCAGTCCTTCTGCCGCTGCAACCCGTTGCGGTTGAGCTGGTCGCCCTCGTCCACGAAGAACTTGCGCCACGCCCAGGCCGCCAGGTCCGCGTCCCCGGTGCGGGCGGCCGCGTACGCGGTGAGCCTGCTGTGCGCCTGGATCAGCGAGATCCCGCTCAGCCGCTCCCCCACCTCCGCCTCCTGCTGCTCGGGCGTGGCGAGGTAGAGCCGGCAGTACTGCAGCCATGCCTGCTCGAACCCCGGCACGTCCAGGTCGAGCGCGATCAGCTCCGCGCACATCTCCGGCAGCCCGAACAACGACGACAGGTGCGAGACGAAGATCTTGTCGCGTGCGGTGTCGAACCGCCCGGTCGCCAGGTCCAGCCTGGCCTCGCCGGTGAGGAAGCCGTGCGGCAGCGCCCCGATGTCGGCCATCGTGCCCAGCAACCGGTCTCTGGCCCGCTCGTCGCCGTGCCGCTCCCACCGCGTCAGCCACGCGGCGGCCAGCGACCCCCAGTCGGTGCCGAGGCCGACCGACAGGGCCGACGGGTCCGGGGTGTAGACGTCCTCGCGCACCTTGCGCGTGGGGTCGATGACCACGAACGTCTCCTCGGGCGTGCTCAGCTCGTCCAGCAGGTCGCCCGTGCGCTCGTCGGCGGTCAGGTAGTAGTAGAAGCGCCGGTAGGCGGCGTTGGAGATGCGCAGCTGCTTGCAGCTGCACCCCCAGTGCTGCACGTTGTGCCTGGTGCCCAGGCCCTTCCACCTGCCCGCGTGGTAGACGTCGACCTCGCCGGTGTGGCGGGTCATCGACTCGGCGAAGCGGAAGACGTCCGATCGTCCCGTGCGCAGGTACTGCAGCCACAGCCACAGGTCGGGCGAGAGCTCGGAGTTGTCCCAGGCGTAGCCGCCCACGTCGTAGCGCCAGGTGTGGCGGTCCGGGTCGTAGGTGTGCATCACGTCGCCGTAGTCCCAGAAGCCGTACCACCTGCGCTGCTCGCGCTCGCGCACGTACAGGTCGAACAGGAAGTCCAGGCGGTCCTCGACCTGGGCCTGCGCGGGCGTGGAGCGGTCGGGCAGCTCCCACACGCCGAACACGCCGGCCTCGCGCATCCGCGAGGGGCTGACCGCCAGCAGCCCCGGCTGGTTCAGCGCGGCCGCGTGCTCCGCGAGGGCGCGCGACGGCGGCGTGGCGTCGTGGGCGAGCAGGGTCAGCTCGTGCGTGCGCGCCACGCCGTGGGCGTCGCCGAAGCCGGGCTCGTAGTCCTCGTACGTGATCTCCAGGCCCTCGAGCTGCTCGGCGAACGTGTCCTGGCCCATGCCGTCGTGGTAGAAGCGCAGGTCCATGGCCGGCGCGGACGGCGACCACATCCAGACGGTCACGGTGGCCAGGTCGGTGGCCGCGTTCCTGATGTCGAGGCGGGTGGGGTGCAGCCGCCAGAAGTCGCGCAGTCCGAAGCCGAGGCCGCCGCTGACGCCGCCGACGTAGCCGTACCCGGCCGAGCGGGTGCCCGAGGGGATCGTCACCCAGGCGTGGCCTTCCGCGGTGCGCTTGCGCAGGGTGAAGCCGTCGGCGGAGCCCTGGTCGAGCGTGTAGTCGTTCCAGGCGGGGATGAGGTGCAGGCGGCCGGCGACCTCGGGGGCGATCTCGCCGGCCGGCCGGCCCTCGACCTGCGCCCGCCGTGCGGGCTCGCCGGGGTCACGGCGCAGCCCGGTCAGCCCGCGCTCGGCCTCGGTGAGGAAGCCGCCGCTGCCGGCCAGGCGCACGTGCCGGTCGTGCGGCTCGTCGCGCATGACCACGTCGGCGCGCAGCCCGAGCCCGGCCAGGAAGTCGCGCTCGGGGTCGCCGTCCCAGACGAAGGTGTGCATGATCCGCACCTGTTCGGCGCCCGCGTGGAAGTACAGGCGGACGGTGAACGGCAGCCAGCCGCCGTGCCTGCCCTCCAGCCGCACGACGGCGCGCACCGGCCCGTCCTGCTCGACCGTGACCGCGGCGACCTGCCCGGTGGTCTGCGAACGGGCCACCGGGCCGCCCTCGTCGGGCGTGGGCTCGCTCTGGCGGAGGCTGACCAGGCGGACGTCCCGGGCGATCTCGCGGCTCCCGCGCGAGATCGAGCGGGCCAGCGTGCCGCCGGACTCCTCGATCGTCCAGGTGACCACACCGGTGCTCACAGTGAGCAGGCCGTTTTCGCGGACGACGGTGACGGGCGTGAGCGCGGCGGCGGGCTCGCGTCCCGGCTGGATCCGGTACGAGTACGCGGCCGGCTGCGCGCCGATCGCGTGAGCCGACCACTTGACCGAGCCGTCCGGCCAGGTGGCGGTCACCCAGCTCTGGACGGGCACCTCGCGCCCCTCCGCGTCGGCCAGCGCGAACGGCGCGTCCCGCTCGACCTCGCCACGCGGCCACGGGACTCCCCAGGTCACCCCCTGCTCGCCTGGTCGGTCCAGCCAGCGAAGCGCCGTCATCGAATCTCCTTCAGTCGCTCGGCGACGATCGCGGCCACCTCGTCGGCGCCGCGGAAGCTGAAGTGGGTGTCATCGGCCACCCCGTCCGGGTAGAGGGGGTGCTGCCCGGGCGGGAAGTGCGTGAACAGGGCCTTGGAGCCGTCGGGGCCGAGCCGCTCGTACAGCTCGGTGGTGGCGGCGGTCAGGTCGATCAGCGGCACGCCCTCGGCGGCGGCCAGCGCCCGCACCCGGCCGGGATAGTCACCGTGCGTGGGCGCCAGCCGGTCCCCGTCGAACCTGCGCCGCTGCACCGGCGTGCAGAGCACCGCCAGCGCCCCCGCCCTGCGCGCCTCCTCGACGAAGGCGCGCAGGTTGTCCTGGTACGGGATCGCGGGATCCTTCTGGTCGTTGTGCCCGAACTGGATCACCACCGTGTCCCCGGGCACGGCCTCGCGCAGCAGCGCCACCCACAGCCCTTCGGCCCGGTGGCTGGCCGTGGTGGCGCCGCCCTTGGCGAAGTTGCGCACGGGCTCGCCCGCGTACGCGCCGAGCTGCGCTCCCCACCCGGACATGGGCGCCTCCCACGCCGGGCACGAGGCGACCGTCGAGTCACCGGCCAGCAGGATGGCGCGGGTCACTCCTTGACGCCCCCGATCAGCACGCCCTTGGTGAAGTGCTTCTGCAGGAACGGGTAGAAGAACAGGATCGGCAGCGTCGCGATCACCACGACCGCGAACTTCAGCCCCTGCTCCGGCGGCACGAACGTCCTGTCCATGTTCGCCAGCGCGTCGGCCTGGTCGGCGCTGGTCAGCTGGCGCACCAGGACCTGCAGCGTCCACTTGCTAGGGTCGGTGATGTACAGCAGCGGCGACATGTAGTCGTTCCAGATGCCCACCGCGTAGAACAGCGCGAAGGTCGCGATGATCGGTTTCGACAGCGGCAGAACGATCTTGAAGAATACGCCCATCTCGTTGCAGCCGTCGATGCGCGCCGCCTCCTCCAGCGCCTGCGGCAGCTCCTGGAAGAAGCTCTTCACGATGATCAGATAGAACGGGTTGATCGCCAGCGGCAGGATCAGCGCCCAGTAGCTGTCCAGCAGCCCCAGGTCGCGCACCACCAGGTAGGTGGGGATCATGCCGCCGGAGAAGACCAGCGTGAAGATCACCAGGTTGAGCACCAGCGTCCGGCCCGGCAGGTACCGCTTGGCCAGCGGGTACGCCATGCTGAACGTCAGCACCAGCTGCACCACCGTGCCGACCGCCGTCACGACGATGGTCGTGAGCAGGGCGCGGACGAAGGTGGGGGTGGAGAAGATGAACGTGTACGTGTCCGTGACGAACTTCTCCGGCCACAGGAAGAACGGCCGCGCGGCGATCTCCGACTCGCTCGCGAAGGACCCCGCCAGCACGTACAGCAGCGGCAGCACCGTGATCAGCGCCAGGCCGACGAGTATGGCGACGTTGATCACGTCGAACACCCGGCTGCCCACGGTGCTGTATTCGGTGTTCAGCTTCTTGTGCTTCATGCTGTTCATATCCAGGGCCCCCTAGAGCAGTCCACGCTGGCCGAGGCGCTTGGCCAGCCAGTTGGAGCCGAAGATCAGGATGCAGCCGACGACGCCCTTGAACAGGCCGACGGCGGTGGAGTAGCTGATGGCGCCCTGGGTGATGCCGGTGTAGTAGACGTAGGTGTCGAACACGTCGGCCACCGAGCGGTTCAGCGACGTGGTCATGAGCCAGATCTGCTCGAAGCCCGTGTCGAGCAGGTTGCCCGAGGTGAGGATGGCCATGACGACGATCGTGGGGCGGATCGCGGGCAGCGTGACGTGATAGAGCTGGCGGAAGCGGCCGGCGCCGTCCATGCGCGCCGCCTCGTACAACTGCGGATCCACACCGGCCAGCGCGGCCAGGTAGATGATCGTGCCCCAGCCGGTCAGCTTCCACAGCTGCTGCAGGATGATCAGCGGCCGGAACCACTCCTCCTGCGCCATGTAGTCGATCTTCGCGGTGTCGCCGAGTATGTCGCGGATCCATCCGGAGATCACCCCGAAATCCGCGGAGAACAGCAGATACGTCAGCGACGCGACGATCGTCCAGGACAGGAAGTGCGGGATGTACATCACCGACTGGACCGAACGCTTGAGCACGTTGACCCGCAGCTCGTTCAGCAGCAGCGCGACGACGATCGGCGCGGGGAAGATGAAGACCACGGTCAGGAGCGCCAGGAACAGCGTGTTGAACATCAGCCGGCCGAAGTCCGGCCCGGTGAACAGATCCTGGAAGTGCTTGAAGCCCACCCAGGGGCTGCCGGAGTAGCCGAGGAACGGCAGGAAGTCCTGGAAGGCGATGGTGATGCCGTACATCGGCAGGTACTTGAAGAGCGCGAAGTAGACGACGCCCGGGATGAGCATCAGGTAGAGCCAGCGGTAGCGCGCCAGGGACGCGCCCAATCCAGGCCTCCGGCGTCGGCCGGGCTTGCTCGCCGCCCTCGCGGGAGGCGGCGCCAGGTCGGTGGCCACAGCGGCCTCCTTTCATAAAGGGGCCCGGGCACGGCGGCCCGGGCCCCCCGGGCGGGTCAGTTGGTGCCGAGCTTGGCGACCAGGTCGTTGATCTCGGTGGCGACCTGCGTGCCGCCGGCGTCGTACCAGCGCTTGATCTCGCCCTTCAGCTGCTCTTCCGTCATCTCACCCGACAGGTACTTGATCCGGGCGTCGGGGATGATGTCGTCGAGCTGCGCGCCCTTGGCGACCTTTGTGGGTGAGACCACAGGCAGCGCCGGGTTGAACACGGCCGTCTTGAGGTCCTCGTTCATCAGGTCCAAGCCCAGCTTGATGATGTCCTTGTACGGCTGGCCGGACGGCGTGCGCGCGTAGGCGAGGCCGCCGTACGTCGTGTCGCCCTGGAAGCCGAGCTGGGTGAAGGCCTGGTCGACGTTGTCCTGGACGGCCCGGACCGCGGGGTCGGTCTCGTTGATCAGCGCGGCGGTGTCGCCCTCGGCCTTGAAGTTGCGTCCCTCGATGCCGTTCTGGACCAGGACCTGGCCCTCCTTCGACCCCAGCTTGTCCAGGACCTTCAGGATGTTGTCGAGATCCTGCTCGGTCCGCACGTTCTGCTTGGAGATCGCGATGGCGTCGTTGTAGCCGGTGAACGGCATGGAGAACTTCTTGCCGTCGGAGCGCTTGAGGTTGCCGACCATGGCGACCTTGTCACCGTAGTTCTTGTCGCCGTCGTCCCTGAACTTGTCGAGCAGCGCCCGGGCGCGGACGTTCACGTCGATGATGATGCCGCCCTTGCCCTGGAAGAACGGATCGTCCCACTTGGCCGTGTCGTAGCTGGCGAAGTCCGGGTTGACCAGGCCCTCGTCGATCATCTTCTTCAGGAACTTGTTGGCCTCGAGGAACTCGGGGGTGTCGAAGCCGGGGACCAGCTTGCCGTTGCGCTCGCCCCACTCGTTCGGGGCGCCGAACCAGGTCTCCAGCACGTCATAAGGGCTGGAGCTGGCGTACTTGCCCGGCCACTTCGGGATGATCAGGCCGTAGGTGTCCTTCTTGCCGTTGCCGTCGGGGTCCTTCTCGGTGAACGCCTTGGCGATGTTGTAGAGGTCGTCGACGGTCTCGGGCTGCTTCAGGTCGAGCTTCTCCAGCCAGTCCTTGCGGAGCATGACCGCCGAACGCAGCATGGGCCGCATCCGGGGGATGGCGAAGGCCTTGCCGTTGATGGAGGCGTTGAGCACGCGGCGCTCGTCCGTCGGCTTCAGGTTCGGATACTTGTCCAGCTTGCCGGTCAGGTCCCAGAACGCCCCGGCCTGCGCGGCCTTGACGAACGCCGGGCCGTGCGGGTCCACGACCATGAGCTGCGGCACGTTGCCCGAAGCCAGCGTGACGTTGACCTTCTCGGCGTACTCGGCGTTGGGAACCCAGGTGATCTGGAGCTTCTTGCCGAGGAACTTCTCGACCGCCTGCTGCATCTCGCCCTTCGGGTCGGGCGCTGCGCCGAACAGCTTGGTCATGATGGTCACCGTGTTCGGATCGGTGGCGGGCGCGTCACCGCCTGAGCAGGCCGAGGCGGTGAGTGCAGCCGTTAGCGTTAACACCCCGGCAATGAGCCGCCGGCGACGGGATGCGCTCATGAGTTCCCTTTCGAATGCAATTGCGCCTCGTTCTCCGCGAAGAAGCGCTGGCAGAGCCACGTATTGAGGTAGGTCCACGCGCCGAAGCTGATCAACGGGGCGAGGATGGGCGCCGCCGAGGTCGCGTAGGCGATGGCTAGGAGTGCTAGCAGCAACAGCACGGACGAGGCCGGACGCATGAGCGCTAGCTGCGCCGCCTTGGGCCAGTAGGCCCGTAGCGGCAGGTCGTAGTGCGCGTAGAGCGGCCCTACGTACGCCCCCACACCGGCCAGTGCGAGGAGCGCCACGAAGGTCGCGATCCGCAACGCTCCCATGCTGGGCCCGAGTGCGGAGAGGTACAGATAGTTGCCGAACAGGACGGTGGCAAGTGCCGCCGCCGGCAGGACCAGCAGCGAGGCCCGGACGAACTCCCGTCGGTAGACGGTCCAGAATTCGGCCCAGGCATGAAACGTTTCATTGCGCACATGCCGCCGAGCCAGCGTGTAAGCGGCCACGGTAGCGGGCCCGAGCCCGAGAACCACGCCTCCAGCGAGCGTGAAGACGAGCCACATCAGGTTCAGGCGGACCGCCCAGATGAGCTCTGAGCAGGCAGCTTGGATCCTGATCGACATGGCGGGATGATTCATCCGGCACCACCTCTCGTGGCATGTGCACGGATACGGGGGTGGGTTGTTGCACCGTGGTTCCTGCCTAGTTACAAGCCAGTGAACGGCGGGTTGGTGCGAAATTAGTGTTGAATCGACTCAAAGTCAATGACGAGAGACCCGGAGATTTGCGTACTCTCCGATCAGCGGCGCCATCTGCCGAAAGCCGATCTTGCCTCCTGCCAGGGCGGGACCGCCGATCGAGCCGTCGTCGGCCCACCGGAACGAGACCAAATCGTTGACCGAGAACGTGATCGTCCCGGCCTCGACCTCGAGGCGCATCGCGTACGGGCCCTCTGCGTCGAGCACCGCCGGCAGCGGGTCAGGGCCCTGCGCGACCAGGTGGAAGCCGTGGCTCTTGCGCAGGTTGCAGGTGTGCAACGAGCGTTCCGAGGCCCACATGCGGCGGAAATAGGAGACGTGGTAGGCGTCGATGTCGCCGTGGTGGTACTGGTCGTAGGGGCCGGTGCGCGCCGCCAGGGCGGGGTCGAACAGGTCCTCGCCGTTCCTGCCCCTGGCGTGGAAGAACATGATGGCCAGGCCCGGCTCTCTTATGGGCCAGAAGTCCCATTCGATCCGCACGTCGGCGGGGAACTCCTCGGGGCACCAGAGGACCAGATTGGCCGCCTGGCCGTCTGAGGGCGGCCTGAGGCTCTCCAGGCGCATGCGTCCCTGGGGGAAGGACGTGGCGCCGTCCCCCTCCATGCGGAAGCCTTCCAGGTCAGCGGGGGTGGCCAGAGGGTTGCGGTAGAGCTCTGTCAAGGGGGCTCCTTCAGGGGTTCGCCCTGTGCGGCGCACGTGTCTCGCGCTCATGCGCAGGGTGTTTCAGGGCAGGCGGCGGCCCCGAATGAAACGGTTCATGGGTGACAGCGCCGGGGGTCAGGCGTCGCGGCGCAGCGCGCTGGACTCGCGGATCACCAGGTCCGGCTGGAAGATGACCTGCCGGTGGCGGTGCTGCTCGGGGTCCGCGACCTCCTCGAGCAGCAGGTCGATGGCCGTACGTCCGAGCAGCTCGCGCGGCTGCCGGATGGAGGACAGCGGCACCGCGGCCGCCGCGGCGAAGTCGATGTCGTCGTACCCGATGATGGCCAGGTCCTCGGGCACGCGCAGCCCGTGCGTGGCCATCGCCTGTAAGAAGCCCAGCGCCATCATGTCGTTGGCGCAGAACGCCGCGGTGGGCCGTTCCTCGGGGGGCAGGGCGGCCACGCGCTCGCCGACGGCCCGTCCCTCCGCGACGGTCAACGTCGGGGACGTGGAGGTGAGCAGCTCGACGGTGCCGTCGGCGGCCGCGACGGCGCTGCTGACGCCCGCGTGCCGGTCCGCCACCTGTCTTATGGACGGCGGTCCCCCGACGAACAGGATCCGCCGGTGCCCCCGCTCGATCAGGTGGGCGCCGGCGATCTGTCCGCCGAGCCGGTCGTCGACCGCCACCGAGCACTGAAGGCCGGTCGCCGGGCTGTCGACCAGCACCACGGGCGTGCCGCGGCCGGCCAGCTCCTCCAGCCAGGGGCTCTCCATCTCGACGGGGGTGATCAGTATGCCCATGACCCGCTGCTGTTCGAGCTGGTCGAGGTGGCGGCGCTCGCGGCCGGGGTCGCCGGCGCTGTTGCAGAGCACCACCATCGAGTCGTGGTCGTCGGCCACCGACTCGGCGCCCTGGGCCACGTCCACGAAGAACGGGTTGGAGACGTCGAGCACGACGAGGCCGACCGTGCGGCTGCGGCCCACCCGCAGGTGGCGGGCCACCTCATTGCGGACGAAGCCGAGTTTCTTGATCGCTTCGAAGACGCGTTCGCGTGTGGCAGGGGACACGATCTCCGGGCGGTTGAGCACATTGCTCACCGTGCCCACAGAGACGCGCGCCAGCTGCGCGACCTCCTTGATGTTCCTTGTCGCCATCGATCCTCACGAGGCCGTGCTGCTCTTGGGTGCAGAAATCGCTGGTGGACCGCTGGGCGCGGCCCATCGTGAACTCTGGCATCATAGCGGCATTCAAGATTCTTTTGAATCGTCTCAACCGCAAACCGGTCACGAGGGCGAAGCTGTGGCGTTGAACTGCATACGTGGAGCATCAGGGTCAGGTATTTCGCGGGGTTCGCCGCCACAGGCGGCGAAGTGCCAGATCGGTACGTTCACCCTCTATAGGGTGCGAGGTCGTGACTCCGACGGGTCTTAGAGCCCGGAGAAGACAGCGGTGTCGAGATCGAAGCCGATCGGGTCAGGGATGTGCATCGTGGATCCCATGGCGACACGGGTGACGGTCTGGTATTCGCCTTCTTTGGCATCGCTGAGCACAGTGACGGTGGGCGGTATGGCGACCGGGTCCACCAGAAGCATGACTGGAACCCCGCCTGCGGCGTACATGGGAGGCTTCTTCACCCGATCGTCTTCGGCGCTGCTCGGCGAGACCACCTCGGCCACCATGAGCAGACCCGAAGACAGCAACTCCCGGTCGCCCCAGCGGCGGCAGTCGGGCGGGGCGACCACGAAATCGGGCTCGACCGGGGTCCGCGGTCCATCGATGCAGACATCCACATTGCCCGCGAAGCCGTCCCAGCCGCGTTGAACGAGCAGAGGAAGCAACGCACGGTAGATCAGCATCGCGATTCTCGCGTGCTCGGGGGTGCCGACGGGACTCACGATCAATCTCCCATCGATGACTTCGGTGCGGAGGCCGGGAAGAGGCGGCAGCGCGTCGAACAGCTCGCGGACTGTGGCGGGTAGCCGTGCGGTGTCGGTCTCGGGCGTGAGCCTGCAAGGGCGCCTGCGTGATGCCATGACCATGATGGGCTCCCTACGTGTTCGTACAGACACGTAGAGTATCGCATGGTCGAAAGGCCGGACAGCCGATAGGTACGGCTGCCCGATGTCGCAACGGAACCCTTGTTGCCGCTCCTGCCAGACCCAAGTGACCGTCACCCCAGGGCGCGCCCTCGCCCGCCGGCTGCGCCGCCCACCGGACGGCCGTGTTCAAGGACCTTGAGCTCATCCCGGAGGGCTGACGTCCGGGGGATCCACCACGCGGACACGGACCGCGCGGAAGTTGGCCGGGGTGTCGCGGAGCACGGCCAGCCTCGGGTCCGGCACCACCAGGAACGGCTCGGCCTCCAGGGCGAGCAGGGGCGCCAGACGCCGGTCGGCGCGCAGGGCGTCCACGGTGCGGCGGTCCCCGCCCAGCACCACCCCCTCCAGCTCCCCCAGGTACGGCGTCAGCACCCGCACGGCCGTCTCCACCGCGTCGTCGTACGCCTGGACCGCCTGGTTGCGCCGGCGCCGGGCGAAGCGCTGCTGCGACCACCCGCCCGCCGCCGTACGCCCCTGCACCAGCCGCGATCCCACCTTGGACGCCACCAGCGAAGCCCCGGAGAAGACCCCGGCCGCGTAGCCCCCGAGCCGCACCAGGAACACCCCCACCCGCCGCTCCGCCTGGGCGTGGGCGACGAGCCGGGTGACGTGCGGCGGCCCGGGCGGCACCATTGGCGGGAACGGCACGTGCAGCTCGGCCAGCGCCCCGTCGGCGGCCACGAGCCGCACGACCCGGTCATCCCCGGAAGCCGAGAAGGGCCCGTGACGGCCCGCGAACCCGTCGATCCACGGATGCAGGCGCTCCGGCGGCACCGTCACCCACCGGCCGCCGCCCCTGGCCGGACGCGCACTCATGCCCCGAAGGTTAACCGAACACCATCGCCTCACAGCGCCCGCGGAGTCAAAGCGAAATGTCGGTTAATTTTGGCTCGCGGGACTTCTGCGCCACTCGCCGTTGCAGCAGCATCTGTACGTGTCCTCCCTGCTCACAAGCCCCTTGGTGGATCTCGACACCGGGGCGGTCATCGCCCACCCGGCCGTCGTCGACTCCACGGGCACGCTCAGGGCGGCCCCTCTGCCCATGGTGCTGGAGCTGCCCGTCGGGGTCGTCCTGGCGGGCGCGGGCGCGCTGGCGCCGCTGCACGAAGCCCTCAGAAGGGCGGGCAGGCATCCGCGCGAGGCCATCCTGCTGCTCACTGGAGCGTGCCAGAAGCAGGACCGCCCGCTCCTGAAGGTCGGGCTCGACGGCCTGCGCACGATCGGCTACCTGCTCGGCTTCGCCGACGTCGGGACGGTCGGCGCGCCACTCGACCTGGCCACGGAGGCGAGCCCGTACCTGCTGGCCCTCGACCCCGAGCTGGTCGCGCGCATCCCGGGCGACCACCGCGCGTCGGCGGTGGCGCGGGCGGTGGTCGCGCTGGCCCGCGGCATCGGCGCCCACGTGCTCGCGCCAGGCGTCGAACGCGAGCCGCAGCTTGCGGTGGCCCGCGGCATCGGGGTACGCCTCGCGCACGGCCCGCTGCTCGCCCCCGGGCCTGACGGCAAGGTACGGGTGCCGCTGCCCGTCACCGACGAGCCGGCCGCGGTCATGCTGGGCCCGCGCGTCCAGGAGCTGCTCATCCCAGCGGTGACGCTGCCCGCGGAGGCCAAGGCGGAGGACGCGGTGAAGGCGTTCGGGCAGGAACCGACGATCACCAGCGTGATCCTGGTGGACGAGTTCCAGCGGCCCGAGGCCAGCCTGGACAGGAGCCGCTTCCTGCTGTCGATCGCGGCCCGCTACGGGCACGCCCTGCACGGCCAGAAACCGGCGCGGCGGCTGGCCGACCCGCCCCGCACGGTGCCGCGGACGACCCCGGCGATAGCGGCCATGCAGGCCGCGGGCCGGGACAGGGCCCGCGTCTACGACGACCTGGTGGTCACCGACGAGATGAACCGCTGCCTCGGCATCGTCCGCGTCTCGGACCTGATCAGGCAGGTGACCTCGATCAGCGGCCGATGACTGGCCGGCGGCGCGGGCTCAGAGCGGCACGGGCTCAGACCGGCGCAGACTCGGAGCGACGCAGGCCCAGAGCGGCGCGGCACCCGGTCAGAGCGGACCGCCGGGACTCAGGCCCGCCTGCGCCACCACGTGACGAGCACGCCGCCCGCCAGGACCACGGCCGCCACGACGCGGTATCCGACGCTCATCCCGTACGTGGTCATCACCGTCCCCATGACGGCGACCCCGACCGCGCTGCCGAGCTCACGGGTGGCGCTGTTGAGCCCGGAGCCGAGCCCGGCCCGCTCGCGCGGCAGCGCGGCCATGATCTCGTGCGACAACACCGGCAGGCAGACTCCCATCGCCGCCCCCATGATCAACAGTCCGGCGGCGTACGCCGGGTAGGGCATGGCCGCGTCGGCGAACGACAGCAGCACCAGCCCCGCCACGATCCCCGCCAGGCCGGCCGGGACAGCGCTCCGGGCGGGCAGGCGGCCCGAGAGCCGCGACAGGACGATCATGGGGATGGTGAGCGGCAGGATCGCCAGGCCTGTGACCAGCGGCGAGAAACCCTTGACCGCCTGCAGGTAGCGGGCGTTGACGAAGAACATCGCGAACAACCCGAAGAACGTCACCGCCACGCCCAGCGTCCCTGCCCGCAGACGCGGCAGCGCGAACAGCCGGGGGTCGAGCAGCGGCCGCCGCGCGCGAAGCTGGTGCCCGGCGAAAACGCAGAACAGCACGGCCGCCACGCCGAACGCCGACAGCACGAGCCCGCTGCCCCATCCGGCCTCGGGCCCTTCGATGAGCCCGCCAAGCAGCGCCACGGACGCGGCCGTGAGCAGCGCCGTCCCCGGCAGGTCGAGCGGGGTGGCCGCCAGGCGGGGCACCCGCGGCACGACCACGGCGATCAGCACGGCCAGCACGCCGGCCAGCAGCACCGGCACGCCGAACAGGGCCCGCCATGGCAGGTACTCCATGACCACACCCCCGCCCACATTGCCGACGACCCCGGCGGCGCCGGTGGCGGCGGTCCACGCGGCGACGGCGTGCCCGCGTTCGGCGGCCGGGTAGGCGCCCACCGTCAGGGCCAGGGAGGCGGGCATAGCCATGGCCGCTCCCGCGCCGCTCACCGCCCTGGCGGCGATCAGCGTGGCGACGTCCGGCGCGAGCGCGGCCACCAGGCAGCCGGCGGCGAACACGCCCATGCCCGAAAGCAGCACCCCCTTGCGGCCGAACCGGTCCCCGGCCGCTCCGGCAGGAATGAGCAGACAGGCGAAGACGATGACGTACGCGTCGACGATCCAGAGGATCTGCGACGGCGATGGGCGCAGCTCGCTCGCGGCGAGCGTGGGGATGGCGAGGTTGACGGCGGCGACTAAGGCGACCGCGAGTATCACGGATGAGGCCATCGCGGCCATGATCCGCGTTCGGGCCGGATGTCCGGTTTCCAGCATCGTTGCGGGCATGCGAAACCCCCGGTTGTGGAGATGGGTGATGAGTGAGCGGAGGCCTCCCGCGGGTTCACCGTAGACTCGGCGCTGGCCTTACCTCAAATGCATCTTTGACAGGTGATATATGCGTCAGACGCAACCGAGCCTGGACCTGCTGATTGCCCTGGACGTGCTGCTGGAGGAGTGCAGCGTCTCGGCGGCCGCGCAGCGGCTGCACCTGTCGGAGCCCGCCATGAGCCGCACGCTCGGCCGCATCCGCAAGGCGATGGGGGATCCCGTGCTGGTGCGCTCGGGGCGGCAGATGGTGCCGACGCCGCGGGCGCTGGCTGTGCGGGGGGAGGTCCGGGCGCTGATCGAGGCGGCCAGAAAGGTGTTCACGCCCCCTGGCCGGCTGGACCCGGCCACGCTGGTGCGGCGGTTCACCATCCTGGCCTCGGACGCGGTGATCACTGCCATGAGCGTGGCGCTGCTGACGGAGGCGGCCGCGTCGGCTCCCGGCGTGCGATTCCATTTCATCCCCGAGGGGTACGGCGACGCGCGGGCGCTGCGTGACGGGAGCGCGGATCTGGAGGTGACCGTGATCTCGGACCCGGCGCCGGAGACGCGCGTCGAGCCCATCATGGTGGACCGGGCAGTGGGCGTCGTACGTCCCGGGCACCCGCTGCTCGACGGCCCGATCACGGCGGAGCGGCTGGCGGCGGCCGAGCACGTGATCGCCACCCGGCGGGGCCGCGCGCAAGGACCCGTGGACGAGGTCCTGGCCGGCATGGGGATGACGCGCCGCGTCGCGGGCTCGGTGCCGACGTTCGAGGCCTCGCTGATGGTGGTGCGACAGTCCGATCTGGTGGGAACGACGCCGGAGCGGCTGACCAGGCCGCTGGTGGAGGCGCTGGGGCTGGTGACGTTCCCGATCCCCTTCCCGTTGCCGGAGATGAGGCTGTCGCAGGCGTGGCATCCCCGATACGACATGGACCCCGCGCATGTGTGGCTGCGGGAGCTGGTGCGCGAGATCCTCGGCGGCCAGGACTGAGCGACGTCAGCCGGGGCGGCGCGGGGACGGTGCGGCTCGCGTGGTTCCTGGGCGGCGGCGCGTCGCCGGGATAGGAATGAGGCATGCGTCTGAACAGGAGGGCATTCCTGGGGGCGGGAATGCTGGCCGGGGTGAGCGCCGGATGCGCCACCACGTCATCGGGCCAGACTGGGAAGGGGCCCGGGTTCGACTCCCAGGACTGGGCGTCCGTGCGGGCCCAGTTCCAGCTGGACCCCGCGTACGGGCAGTTCGCCGCGTTCATCCTGGCCCCTGCCCCGGCCCCGGTCCGCGAGGCGATCGCGAAGTACCGCGACGCCCTGAACGCCGACCCCGAGTACACCCCGCCCGGCCCGCAGGCCCCCGACCAGGCGATACGCGAGGCCGCGGCCCGCTACCTGGGCGCCCGGGCCCAGGAGATCGCGCTGACCGACAGCACCACCATGGGCCTCGCCCTGGTCTACTCCGGCATCAGGCTGCGCCCGCACCAGGACGTGCTGACCACCGAGCACGACCACCTCGCCACCCACGAGGGCCTGCGCCTGCTGGCCGGGCGCACGGGCGCGGAGGTCCGCAGGGTCCGCCTGTACGACGACCCGGCCCGCGCCGCCGAGGACCGGATGGTGCAGGCGCTCAAGGCCGGCCTCGGCCCGCGTACCAGGGTGGTCGCGATCACCTGGGTGCATTCGAGCACCGGCGTCCGCGTGCCCGTCCGCGCCATCGCCGACATGATCGCCGAGGTGAACGAGGGCCGCGACGAACACGACCGGGCGCTGCTGTGCGTGGACGGCGTGCACGGGTTCGGCGCGCTGGCCGACGGGATCGCCGACCTGGGCTGCGACTTCCTGGCCAGCGGCACGCACAAATGGCTGTTCGGGCCGCGCGGCACCGGCATCGTGTGGGGCAGGACCTGGGAACCGGTGGCCCCGATCATCGCCAGCTTCAGCAGGGCGGCGTTCCAGGCCTGGCTGCACGGAGGGTCCCCGGGGCCGAGCACGGCCGAGCTGGTCACGCCGGGCGGGTTCAAGGCGTTCGAGCACCGGTGGGCGATGCCGGAGGCGTTCGCGTTCATGACGGCGATCGGCAAGGACCGCGTGCAGCGGCGCACGCAGGAGCTGGCCACCCGGCTGAAGGCCGGCCTGAGCGAGCTCCCGCACGTCACGCTGGCCACCCCCATGGCGCCTGAGCTGTCGGCGGGCATCGTGTGCTGCGCCGTCGCGGGCATGCAACCGTTCGAGGCCGTGGAGCGGCTGCGCGCGAGCAAGGTGATCGCGAGCGCGACGCCGTACAACCCGTCGCTGCTGCGGTTCGGCACGAGTATCGTGACCAGCCCCGAGCAGGTGGACCATGCGGTCGAGGCCGTGGCCGGGCTGAGCTGAGCCGAACGGCGCCGGACACTCCAGCCCGGCGCCGGGGCAGGCTCAGAGACGGCAGGCGTAGATGTCGGTGACCAGGATGGCCCGTGCGCCGATGTCCCACAGCTGGTCCATCACCCGCTGGTGGCCGTGGCGGCGGACCATGGCGCGCACGGCGACCCAGCCCTCGCGGTGCAGCGGCGAAACCGTGGGGCCCTCCATGCCGGGCGTGAGCGCGATGGCCTCCTCGATGCGCTCGGCGCGGATGTCGTAGTCCATCATGACGAAGTCGCGGGCGTGCACGACTCCCTGGAAGCGGCGGACGAGCTGCTCGACGCCGGGTGTGTCGGGCGAGCTCTGCTGCTTGATCAGCACGGCCTCGGAGCGCATGATCGGCTCGCCGAACACCTCGAGACCGACGTTGCGCAGCGTGGTGCCGGTCTCCACGACGTCGGCCACCGCGTCGGCCACGCCGAGCCGGATAGCGGTCTCGACGGCGCCGTCCAGCTTGATCACGCGGGCGTCGACGCCGGCGTCGGAGAGGTATTTGTCGAGCAGGCCGGCGTAGGAGGTGGCGATGCGGCGGCCGTTGAGGTCTTCGACCGAGCTCATCGTGCCCGCCATGGCGGCCAGGCGGAAGGTGGAGCCGCCGAAGCCGAGCGGCATGATCTCCTCGACCGGGGCGCCGGAGTCGACCAGCATGTCCCTGCCGGTGATGCCGACGTCGAGCGTGCCTTCGCCGACGTAGACGGCGATGTCGCGGGGGCGCAGGAAGAACAGCTCGCAGCCGTTGGCCTCGTCGACGACGACGAGCTCCTTGCTGTCCCTGCGTGACCGGTAGCCGGCCTCTTTGAGCATGTTTTGAGCGGCTTCGCTGAGCGCGCCCTTGTTGGGTACTGCCAGACGCAGCATGTTCAGGTCCTCGAATTGTCTCGCTGTTGCTTCTCCAGGGGCTTGGTGGCGGGCGCCGGGCGCCCTAGAGATGCTTGTAGACCTGGTCGAGGCCGATGCCCTTGGCGATCATGAGCACCTGCACGTGATAGAGGAGCTGCGAGATCTCCTCGGCTGCCCTGTCGTCCGACTCGTGCTCGGCGGCCATCCAGCTCTCGGCGGCCTCCTCGACGACCTTCTTGCCGATGGCATGGACACCGGCGTCGAGCGCGGCCACGGTGCCCGAGCCCGCGGGCCGGGTCCTGGCCTTCTCTGACAGCTCGGCGAACAGCTCTTCGAAGGTCTTCATGGTCTCTCTCGTCGTTCGGCTGACGTGCTTGATAAGCCTAGTCTGCGCGACGGGGTGACGCCGCCTTCCGTCCGCCACACGAGACGGCGTCACCCTCTCACTCATCCGAGCGCCCTCACCTGCGTAGTGGTTGTAGGCGGCGGACACCGTGGACGGCGGCGTGATCCCGTCCTGCAGCCCGACCGAGAACAGCGCCGGCGTGGTGGTGCGGGCCTCGGCGAGCGTTCGGTCCCAGAAGGCGGCGAAGTCGGCGGGCTCGGGGAGGTACTCGCGCAGCTGCGCGAGCGCGGGACTCCATAGGACATATCGGACGAGGTGCTCATCCGGCCTCGAGCGGGGATCGGCTGACATGCCAGCACCAAA
Source organism: Nonomuraea sp. B19D2 (assembly GCF_040137845.1). Taxonomy (NCBI): domain Bacteria; kingdom Bacillati; phylum Actinomycetota; class Actinomycetes; order Streptosporangiales; family Streptosporangiaceae; genus Nonomuraea; species Nonomuraea sp. B19D2. The sequence goes on from NZ_JBEFAK010000005.1 coordinate 299,784, forward strand.
CCCGTCCAGTGGCAATGGCCGTCCCTCTTGATTACTGAACCGCTTCATGGAAGCCTGGCACGTCCTTCCTGGTCACCGCCTCGCGTGGCCCGGAAGCACTTCTCGGAGACGAAAGACGGCAGGGCGGCGGACAATATCGCTGATACGGTTCAGTCAGTTCGCGAGAGGAGTACGGGGTGAAGAGGCCAACGATCGCCGACATCGCCAGGCGGGCCGGCGTGTCCAAAGGTGCCGTCTCCTACGCCCTGAACGGCCAGCCCGGCGTCTCCGCGGAGACCAGGGCGCGCATCCAGGCGATCGCCCAGGAGATCGGCTGGCGCCCCAACCTGGCCGCGCGCTCGCTCAGCGGCGCCAGGGTCGACGCCATCGGCCTCGTCCTGTGCCGCCCCGCCCGGTTCCTCGGCGTGGAGCCGTTCTTCATGGAGCTGATCAGCGGCATCGAGGGCGAGCTGGCGGCCAGCTCGTGCGCGCTGATGCTGCAGGTGGTGCCCGACCACGAGGCCGAGATCGCGATCTACCGGCGCTGGTGGGGCGAGGGCAGGGTGGACGGCGCGATCCTGGTCGACCTGCACGCCGACGATCCCCGGGTGCCGGTGGTCGAGCGGCTCGGCATGCCGGCGGTGGTGACCGGGCACCCGTCGGGCGCGGGCTCGCTGCCCGCGGTGTGGTCGGACGAGGTGGCCGTGTTGCGCGAGGTGATCGAGTATCTCGCGGCGCTCGGCCACCGGCACATCGCCAGGGTGGCCGGGCTGCCGGCGCTGCTGCACACCAGGATCAGGGACGAGGCGTTCTCGGAGATCTGCGCCGAGCTGGGCGTGAGCGAGCATCCGGTCGCCCACACCGACTACACGGGCGAGCAAGGTGCCCGGGCGACCCGGCGGCTGCTCAGCTCCCGCTCCAGGCCCAGCGCGATCGTCTACGACAACGACATCATGGCGGTGGCCGGGCTGTCGGTCGCCCAGGAGATGCGCCTCGACGTCCCCGCCGAGCTGTCGATCGTGGGCTGGGACGACTCCCCGCTCTCCCAGGTGGTGCGGCCGGCGCTCACGGCGGTGACCCGGGACATCCCCGCCTCCGGCGCGCACGCCGCGCGGACCCTGCTCCAGCTGATCGGAAGCGGGGAGCCGGGGAGCCTGGAGGGGCCGCCGGCGCGCCTGCTGCCCCGGGGCAGCACCGCTCCCGCACGGCCGTGACCGAACCGTTTCACAGGCCATGTAGCCACAGGTCAGCGGCGCTGCGAGGGGAAACATTTCAGCAACCTCAGAGACTGGCTATTGTAACTTATCCGTTTAAGTGGTGAGATCCCTACACCCATAGAAATTGGGCACCGGTCGTGGGGATGCCCTCGCACATCCGCACGCCCCGCCGACGGGGAGCTCCGGCGCCCATCCGACCGATAGATCGGATAGCCCCCATGCGACGAACGATGGCAGCGTGCAGCACGGTCCTGCTGACGGTCCTGAGCGCGGCCTGCGCCACGAGCGGCCAGACCCAGACCAAGCAGGCCGACCAGAACGCCCCCGCGACCCTGTCCTTCTGGTCCACGGGCGGAGATGACGAGACCGCCACCTTCCAGAAGGCGGCCGACCTCTATCACCAGAAGCACCCGAACGTGACGATCAAGGTGCAGACCCTGTCGTGGAGCGATGCGTACGCCAAGCTGCTGGCGGCGGCCACCAGCCGCAGCGGACCCGACATCATCTCCGGCGGCATGACCTGGACCATCCAGTTCGGCGCCAGGGGCGCCATGGTGGATCTGCGCAAACACGGCGTCGACGCGCTCAAGGCGCAGGCGCTGCCCGCGCAGTGGGAGTCGGCCGTCTCCCCCGACGGCTCGGTGTACGGCGTGCCGCTGGACATGTCGACCCTCGCCCTCTACTACCGCACCGACCTGCTGGAGAAGGCCAAGGTCGAGCCACCCAAGACCTGGGACGAGCTGACCGCGGCCATCGACAAGCTCAAGGCGGCCGGCGTGAAGAAGCCCTACAGCCAGGACTGGGGCAACCTGGACTGGATCGGCTACTTCAACTACCTCTACCAGGCGGGCGGCTCGTTCTACACACCCGACTGCAAGCCCTCGCTCAACACCCCGCAGGCCGAGCAGGCGCTGAAGTACTGGGTGGACCTCTACCGCAAGCACGGCGCGCCCACCGCCACCGTGGAGGGCTCCGACGCGCTGGACACCGGCACCGCGATGGTGGTGGCGGGCAACTGGATCGCCAAGGGCATCGACGTCAACAAGCCGAAGCTGAAGGACAAGTGGGCGATGACCACGATCCCCGCGGGCCCCTCCGGGCCGACCGCGTTCATCGGCGGCCGGGCGATCGGCGTGACCTCCTTCAGCAAGTACGTCCAGACCGGTGCCGACTTCGTCAACTTCATGTACAGCGACGAGGCCGTCACCGCGATCGCGGACGAGGCCAGGAAGCGGAACATCTCCTACATCCCGCCGCGTCCCGACAAGATCGTGGACGGCTCGGTGTTCGCGCCCGAGCAGGCGAAGGTGTTCGAGGCCTCGATCAAGACCGGCAAGGCCGCGCCGGGCTGCCCCGGCTGGGACGAGAGCGCGCCGGACGTGGCCAAGCAGCTCCAGTCGGCCATCCTGGGCAAGTCAGACGCCAAGACCGCGCTGGCGGAAGCCGCCAAGGTCATGGAGCGCAACGCCGGATAGCCGCCCGCCGGGACCGGCGCGGCTGCCGGTCCCGGCACTCCGATCCCAGGAGTCCGACCCAGGAGTCTGACATGGCCTCCCCCATCCCCCTGCGCAGCAGGCTGCGCCGCTACGGCACCTCGTACGCGATGCTGCTGCCCTTTCTCGCGCTGTTCGCGGGGTTCCTGCTCTGGCCGCTGGCCAACTCGCTCTACCTGAGCTTCACCAAGTTCGACGGGATCAATCCCGCGGCGTTCACCGGTCTGGACAACTTCCGGCAGCTGGCGGAGGACGCCAGGTTCCGCCACGCGCTGGGCAACACCGCCCTGTACGTGGTGGGGTCGGTCGTGCTCGGCACGCTGCTGTCGCTGGGCCTCGCCCTGGCGTTCAACGGCACCAGCTGGCCGCACCGGATCATGCGTACTGTGTTCTTCCTCCCCTCGGTGACCTCCTCCATCGCGCTCATGCTGATGTGGAAGTGGGTCCTGTTCCCCAGCGACGTGGGCCTGGCCAACACGATCGTGGCCTGGTTCGGCGGCGACGCCGTCGCCTGGCTGGCCACACCGGGCCTGACGATCCCGATCCTGGTGCTGATGTCGGTGTGGGGCGGCATGGGCTACGGCATGGTGCTGTACGTGGCCGGGCTCGGCGCGATCCCCCAGGAGTACTACGAGGCCGCCAAGATCGACGGCGCGTCCACCTGGCGGCAGTTCCGCCACATCACGCTGCCGCTGCTGCGCCCCGTCACCACGTACGTGGTGGTGACCGGCCTGATCGGCGCCTTCCAGGTGTTCGAGGCCGTCTACATCGTCTTCCAGCAGGGCGCCAACACCATCGGCGGCGTGCTCGACTCGGGCCTCATGATCGTCCCCTACCTCTACGACCAGGGATTCACCCACTTCAGGCTGGGCTACGCCTCGGCGATCGCCTGGGTGCTCTTCCTGATCATCTTCGCGCTCAGTCTCGTCAACCTGCGCCTGGGCCGCGCCACGAAGGAGCTGTGATGGCCGTCGCCCCGATGGACACGATCGCCCCGGTCCAGCAGTCCGGGCACAGCGCGGAGACCGGCGGCAGCCGGCGCTCCCGGATCAACGGGCATCTGCTGCGCCTGCCGTTCTACCTGCTGTCGCTGACGATGATCGTGCCGTTCTACTGGCTGGTCATCACGGTGTTCAAGCCGCCGAGGGAGCTGGCCAGGACGCCGCCGTCGTTCGTGCCGCAGTCCCCCACGTTCGACAACTTCTACGACCCCGACTGGACCCCCAAGGGGATCAACCCCGGCCACCTGCAGGGCATCTTCCAGCGTTACCAGGTGGACCTCGGGTTCTGGCGGTTCCTGCTCAACAGCATCGTCATCACCACCACCATCACCGTCGCGTCGCTGCTGATCTGCTCGCTGGCCGCGTACGTGATCGCCAAGCACGACATCAAGGGCCGCCGGACCATCTTTCTGATGATCATCGCCTCGATGATGGTGCCCTGGCAGACCACGCTGATCCCCAACTACGTGATCATGCGGAACCTGGGCTGGCTGGACAGCTACGCCGCCTACATCATCCCGGCACTGGCCAAGGCGTTCGTGCTGTTCTTCCTGGTGCAGTTCCTGCAGTCGATACCGAACGAGCTGATCCAGGCCGCCAGGGTGGACGGCGCAGGCGAGTGGCGGATCTGGTGGAAGATCGTGCTGCCGCTGCTGCGGCCCGCGCTCGCCGCGATGTCGATCTTCATCGTGCTCGCGGAGTGGAACAACTTCCTCTGGCCGCTCATCATCGTGCAGAGCGACGAGATGGCGAACATCCCCGTCGCGCTGGCCAGGCTCAACTCCTACTTCGGCGGGCCCGACCACCAAGGCGCGATCATGGCGGGCGGACTGATCGCCTCGGTTCCGACGATCGCCTTCTTCCTGATCTTCCAGAAGTACTTCACCCGCGGCATCGCGCTCAGCGGCCTCAAGGGCTGACCCGGTGCGCTTGGAGCAGCTCCAGGAGGTCTCTGTCCACCAGGAACCCGTCGAGCTGCTCGAAGCGCGCCCCGGGCCGCCGGTGCCCGATCACTCCGAACGGCCCTTGGAACTCCCACAACGCGTAGCCCCAGCCGAACGAGGCGAACACGCCGAGCACGTCGGACAGCCAGCGCAGCGCGACGTCGTTCGGCGTGTGGTCGTAGCAGCCGAACTCGCCCACGTGGACGGGCACGCCCTCAGCGGCCACCGCCCGCCACGGGGTGTAGAAGTCACGCAGCCCGGCCCTGTCCCAGTGCCGTTCCTCGTAGTCGCACGGGTAGGCGGGCTCGGCCAGGCCCTGTGAGCCGTCCCACCACTCGGCCCGGTAGTGGCTGACGCTCATCGGCTGGTAGCCGCGGGTGCTGTGGATCACGCCGAGGTCGGCCAGCTCCGGCATGGCCAGGTGGCCGCCGCCCAGCCCGTCGATCACGATCGGCCGGTCCGGGTCGGCCTGCCTGACCTCCGCCACCACGCGGCGGATCACGGCCTCGTGCGCCGCCCTGGTGAACCCCCGCTGCCCCACGGACGGTGGCTCGTTGACGAGGTCGAAGGAGAGCTCGTCGCCGAGCACGCCCCGGTATCGGCGGGCGAAGCCGGTCCAGATGGCGCTGAAGCCGTCCTGCGCCTCCCGGTCGGCCCAGAGGTTGTGGTGCTCGCTCTCCCAGCCGGTGATCACGTAGCCGGGGGCGCGGTGGAGGTTGAGCGAGAGGTGCAGTCCGCGCTCGCGGCAGGCGTCGAGGTAGGTGTCGAGCACCTCGAGCACCCGCTCATCCGGGTTGGCGTAGTCGAGCCCGTCGGTCCAGAAACGGTAGTCGCACGGCATGCGGACGAAGTCGAAGCCCCACGAGGCGATCGCGTCCAGCACCCGCTCATCCGCCGACGCCGGCTTCACGCCCGGGTCTTTCCAGAACATCCACTGCAGGTTGAACCCGTAACGCCTCATCTCGTCACCACCTCATTCACAGAACGAAGCACAGGTGCACGGACCAGGGCACGCTCGTCCAGGCCCGCCGTACTGATCAGGAACTCGGCCCGCTCGCCGGGCAGCAGCGTGACGAGCTGGTCGTCGACCTCGGCGTCAGGGTCGAGCCGGTCGGGGAAGACGGCCAGGTCGCGCAGGAGCGTGCGGGCGGTGACCGTCAGCCGGAGCCCGTCAGGGGCCGGCTCGGCCGCGGCGTCGTAGCGTGGCTCGGGCAGGCGCAGGTCGCGGTCGGGCGCGAAGAACCACAGCGCCCGGCCCACCGGCGGCCCGCCCGCCGGTCCCCCGGCGCCGCCCGGCCCGTCAGCCGGCCCGCCCGCCCGTGCCCCGGCATCGCCCGGCCCGTCAGCGCTCAAGGCGCCGTGGTGCTCGGTGACGTCGACGGCGATGAGCTCGGTCGCCGGGTCGCCCGGCTCGGCGACGGACGCGACCAGCGGCACGGTGACGGCCGCGCGCGGCGGCACGTCCAGCTCGAGGGCCTGCGCCGCGAGCGGGGTGCCGTCGAAGTCGTGCCGTACGGCCTCGGCCGTCGCCCGCCACGGCCGCCCGGTGTCGTTGACGGCGACCAGCGCCAGGCCGCCGTCGCGCGGCTGCACGGTCAGCAGCCGGTCGGCGTAGGCCCGGCGCAGCGCGTGGAACAGCGGCTTCTTGCGGCCGTCCCCGTCCACCGCCGACCACGAGGTGACCGGCCAGCAGTCGTTGAGCTGCCACACCACGCTGCCCGCGCAGTGCGGCCAGAGCGACCTGAAGTGCTCCACCCCCAGCTGGATGGCGCGTGCCTGGTTGACCTGGGTGAGGTAGTGCCAGTCGTCGAAGGTCTCGGGGACGGGGAAGTGCGGCTTGAGCCCGGCGGCCAGCTTGAGGTTGCCGTCGATGGCCTTCTGGTGGTGCAGCAGGCCGCGGGAGTCGGGCAGCAGCGGGTCGTCGCTGATCGCCCTGCGGATCGTGGCGTACGCGGCAGGGGCCTGGAAGCCGTACTCGGCGGCCATGCGGGGCCGGTAGTCGCGGTAGACGGTGTAGTCACGCTGGTTCCACACGTCCCAGATGTGCATGGTGCCGTGGCCCGGGTCGTTGGGCGGCAGGTCCGTGGAGCCCGAGTAGGGGCTGCCCGGCCAGTACGGGCGCGTCGGGTCCAGCTCGGCCACGATGCCCGGCAGCAGCTCCAGGTAGAAGTGCCCGCCCCAGCTGCGTCCCTGGAGCGGCTCCTGCCAGCCCCAGTCGGCGTAGCCCTCGAGGTTCTCGTTGTTGCCGCACCACAGGACCAGGCTCGGGTGCCGGCTCAGCCTGGCGACCTGCTCGCGCGCCTCCGCCTCGACCTCGGTCCTGATCGGCTCCTCCTCGGGGTAGGCGGCGCAGGCGAACGGGAAGTCCTGCCAGACCAGCAGACCGAGGCGGTCGCACAGGTCGTAGAAGTGCTCGCTCTCGTACAGGCCCCCGCCCCAGACCCGGACCAGGTTGGTGTTCGCCTCGCAGGCCTGGGTGAGCCTGGCGGCGTAGCGGTCGCGGTCGATCCTGGTGGGGAAGCAGTCGTCGGGGATCCAGTTGACCCCTCTGACGAACACGTCGACACCGTTGACGGCCAGCGTGAACGCCCCGCCCTCGGTACGCAGGCTCACCTCGCGGAGCCCGATCTCCCGGCGCCACACGTCCTCGCCCGCCGTCACCTCGAGCTCGTGGAGCGGCTGCGCGCCGTACCCTCTCGGCCACCACAGCTCCGGGTCGGGCACCTCCAGCGTGATCACGGCCTCGCTCCGGCCCTCGGGGATCACGGCGCGCCCCGACACGCCCTTGATCGCCGCGGTCACCTCGACGGCTCCCGCCTTCTCCACCTGGACGTGGACGTCCACCCTGGCCGCCCCGTCGCCGAGGGTGACGAGCGGCCGCACCTCCGCGATCCTGGCCCCGCTCCACTCGTGCAGCCCGATCGGCCGCCAGATGCCGGCCGTGACCAGGGTCGGCCCCCAGTCCCAGCCGAAGTTGCAGGCCATCTTCCTGATGAACTGGTAGGGCTGGGTGTAGGCGCCCGGCCGGTCGCCGAGCTCCTCCTTCAGCCGCTCGGCGTACTCCATCGCCGACCCGAACGTGACCGTCAGCCGGTTGCCGCCGATCCGCAGCGCGTGGCGCACGTCGAACCGGTAGGAGCGATGCATGTTCGCGGTCTCGCCCACCCGGACGCCGTTGAGCTCGATGACGGCCACGGTGTCGAGCCCCTCGCACACCAGGTCGGTGCGCTCGTGCTCGGTGCCGTCCCAGGTGAACTCCGTCTCGTAACGCCATTCGGTACGCCCGATCCAGGCCAGGCGGACCTCGTTGTCGTCGAGGTAGGGATCGGGGATCAAACCCGCGGCGAGCAGGTCGGTGTGCACGCAACCCGGGACGGTGGCCGGGGCCTGGATGTCACCGCCCGCCGAGCGGACGGTCCAGGCTTCATGCAGGGGGCGGAACAGGGTCATCAACCCTCCGGGCTCGAGCGGCGGAGATTGACATCGCATCACTAAACCCGTTTAGTTGCAATGCCGATCGCTGAGGTTTCTGCTCGGTCAAAGAGCGGGCGGGGCGGTGCTGCCTCTGGAGACCAGGCGCGGGTTGCCCTGTTCGGTGTCGGCCACCTCGCGGCCCTGGACCAGGTCGAGCAGGGACCGGGCGGCCTGGGCGCCGTAGGCGGCGATGTCCCTGCTGACCGCCGTCAGGTGCGGCCGGGCCAGCAGGCACAGGGCGGAGTCGTCCCAGGCCACGACGGACAGCTCGCCCGGCACCGAGATCCCCGCCTCGCGGGCGGCGGCGGTGCCCGCGACGGCCATCACGTCGTTGTCGTAGACGATGGCGGTCGGCCGCTCGGGCCTGCGCAGCAGGTCGAGCGTGGCCCGCTCGCCGCTCTCGCCGCTGTAGTCGGCGTACACGGTGCTGCTCTCCACGCCCAGCCTGGCGGCCGTCTCCCGCATGGCGGCGGTCCTGACGCCGGTGTGCATGAGCTCCTCAGGCCCCGCGACCCTGGCGATCCTGCGGTGCCCCAGCCCGGCCAGGTGCTCGACCACCGCGGTGAGCGCGCCGCCGTCGTCGATCCAGACGGCGGGCAGCCGCCCCGTCCGCTCCGGGCCGCCGATGACCAGGGCGGGCAGCCGCAGCTCCTCCAGCACGTCGATCCTGGCGTCCTCGGTCCGCAGGTCCACGACGAACACCCCGGCCACCCGGTGCTGCGCCCACCATTTCCGGTAGATCGCGATCTCGGCCTCGTGGTCCTCGGTCATCTGCAGCAGCAGCCCCACGGACGCCGCCGACAGCGTGGCCTCGATGCCGGAGATCAGCTGCATGAAGAACGGCTCCAGCCCCAGCGTGCGCGCCGGCCGGTCCACCACCAGGCCCAGCACGTCCGGCCGGCCGTCGAACAGGGCCCGCGCCAGGCTGTTGGGCTGCCAGCCCAGCTCGGCGGCGATGGCCTGGATGCGGCGGCGCGTCTCGCTGGAGACGCCGGGACGGCCGTTCAGCGCGAACGACACCGCCCCTTTCGAGACGCCGGCCCTGCGTGCGATGTCGTCGATCGTGGGTCGCTTCATCGGCCGTCCCTTGACGTTTACCGGTTCATGTCTGCCGCCAGCGAGACTCTACGACAAACGACACCGCCCGCCGCATCCCCCTACGGGGAGGCGGCGGGCGGGTGCACGATCAGCCGGGCGTCGTCCGGTCGAACCTCGGGTCAGCGGTCGAAGCGGCGGCCCGAGTTGCGGCGGTAGCCGCCGCCGTTGCCGCGCTCGTCCGAACGGCCGCCGCCGGAGCGGTAGCCGTCACGCGGGCCGTCGGAGCGGTAGCCGCGCTCCCCCGCCGACGCGCGGTCGGCAGAGAACGGGCGGCCGCGGTCGGAGGCGTAACGCCCGCCGCGGTCGTCCGAGCGGAAACCGCCGCGCTGGCCGCGGTCGTCCTGGCGGAACGGCCGGTCGTCGGAGCGGTACCCGCCGCTCGAACGCCCGTCGCGGCGCCGGTCGTCCCCGAAGCTACGCGGCTCCTGCGAGCGCCCGAACGGCCGGTCGCCGTCGGCGCGCCGCCGGGGGCGCCGGTCGTCGCCGGAGCCGAACGCGCGCTCTCCATCCTCGTGACGCCGAGGACGGCGCTCGCCGTCGAACTCCCTGCGCGGGCGCCGGTCGTCGCCGGAGCCGAACGGCCGGTCACCGTCCTCGTGACGGCGCGGACGACGGTCCTCACCGGACCCGAACGCGCGCTCTCCATCCTCGTGACGCCGAGGACGGCGCTCACCGTCGAAGTCGCGGCGCGGGCGGCGGCCGCCGCGGCGCTCGCCGTGACCGCCCTCGCGGCGCGGGCGGAGCGGCTTGCGGACGTCCGGCTCCCAGACCGGGATGGCCTCGCCGCTCGGCGTGCGGGCGCCGGTGACCTCGGCCACCCGCGGGTGACCGGGCGTGGCCTTCAGGCGGAACGGGTGGATCCCGGCGCGCCGGGTGAGCGCGTCGGTGGAGCGGCGCTCGCTGGGCAGCACCAGCGTGACCACGGTGCCCTTCTCCCCGGCGCGGGCCGTACGGCCGCCCCGGTGCAGGTAGCTCTTGTGGTCCTGCGGCGGGTCGACGTGCAGCACCAGGCTGATGTTGTCGACGTGGATGCCGCGCGCCGCGACGTCGGTGCAGACGAGCACGTTGATGGCGCCCTCGCGGAACTCGGCGAGGATGCGGGTGCGCTGGTTCTGGCGCTTGCCGCCGTGCAGGCCGCCCGCCTTGACGCCGACCCTGGCCAGCTGCTTGCACAGCCGGTCCACGCCGTGCTGGGTGCGGACGAAGATGATCGTACGGCCCTCGCGGTTGGCGATCTCGGCCACGACGTCGAACTTCTCGTCACGCGTGACCTGCATCACGTGGTGCTCCATGGTGTCGACCGGCGAGGTCGCGGGCGCCACGGAGTGGGTGATCGAGTCCTTGAGGAACCGCTGCACCAGCTTGTCGACGTCGCCGTCGAGCGTGGCCGAGAACAGCAGCCGCTGCCCGTCGGCCGGGGTCTGCGCGAGCAGGTCGGTGACGACGGGGAAGAAGCCGAGGTCGCACATGTGGTCGGCCTCGTCCAGGACGCTGACCTCGACGTCGCCGAGCGAGCACTCGCCCTGCCGGATCAGGTCACCCAGACGGCCGGGGGTGGCGATGACGATGTCGACACCGCGCCGCAGCGCCTCGATCTGCTTGCCCATGGACATGCCGCCCACGACGACCTTCATGCGCAGCCCCAGACCGCGGCCGAGCGGCTCCAGTGCGTCGTGCACCTGGAGGGCGAGCTCGCGGGTGGGCACCAGGATCATCGCGCGAGGGCGGCCGGGGGCCGGCCTCACGCCCGCGATGCGGGCCATGGTGGGCAGGCCGAACGCGAGCGTCTTGCCGGAGCCGGTCTGGCCGCGGCCGAGCACGTCGTTGCCGGCGAGCACGTCGGGAATGGTCGCGCTCTGAATGGGGAACGGGCTGTCGATGCCCTGCTTGGCCAGCCCGGTGACGAGCGGCTTGGGCAGGCCGAGCAGCTCGAACTCGGACGGGCCCCGCTCGGGAGCGGCCTCGCCGCGCGAGCCGGAGCCCTCAGCGGTGGAGTCCACCGCGCCAGGGGCGGTCTCATCGAATGCGGGCATGACAGAGTCAAGCATGGTCACGAAAGTCGTGCCTTTCCGTGGAAGTGGCGCGTCACTTCTGCGAAAGGACGAGCCGGGGCGTACGGCACACGCCGTACAGGGGTCAGGGCGCCCGCCATCGGGGCGGGTCAATTCTCACAACACATGAGGGGGACGCACCTGGGCGCCGGCCGCAGGCGGCGCGAAACGCGCAATGAGACGTCAGGTACATCTGTTACCAACGCCGGGGATGTTATCGGAAATTCCCCGGATGGGCCCGGACCTTCCGAAACCCTCTATGGCACGCTGAAACGGCTGACGTTTACGCCAGCCGTAACAGCAGCAAAGATCAGACGTTGAAGCCTAGCATACGGAGCTGCTCGCGCCCCTCGTCGGTGATCTTGTCCGGGCCCCACGGCGGCAGCCAGACCCAGTTGATCTTCACGTCGGACACCATGCCGTCGAGCGCCGAGTGGGCCTGGTCCTCGATGACGTCGGTCAGCGGGCAGGCCGCGCTGGTCAGCGTCATGTCGATGGTGGCCACCGGCTGCCCGCCGTCAGGGCCCGTGTCAAGGTTGAGGCCGTAGACGAGGCCCAGGTCCACGACGTTGATGCCGAGCTCGGGGTCCACGACGTCCTTGAGCGCCTCCATGACCTCCTCGACGTTCGTCTCGCCGTCGAAACCGGTCGGAGTCTCCACAGGCTTACTCATCGGGCGCTCCTCACAACCGCATCCTTATAGGCCATCCAAGAGAGCAACGCACACTTGACCCGTGCCGGGAACTTGGCGACGCCCGCGAACGCGACCGCGTCGCCGAGCACCTCCTCGTCGGCCTCCACCTGTCCCCTGCCCTGCATGAGCCTGGTGAACTCGTCGACCACGGAGAGCGTCTCCGCCACCGTCGAGCCGGTGGCCAGCTCGTGCAGCACGGAGGCGGCGGCCTGGCTGATCGAACAGCCCTGTCCGTCATAGGAGACGTCGAGGACCTTGCCGCCGTCGCCCACCTTCACCCTGAGCGTGATCTCATCGCCGCACGTGGGGTTCACGTGGTGAACCTCGGTGTCGTACGGCTCGCGCAGCCCCCGCCCCTGCGGGTGCTTGTAGTGCTCCAGGATCAGCTCCTGGTACATCGACTCGCCGATCATGGCTATGCGAACACCTTCTGAACGTGATGGAGGCCGCGGACCAGGGCATCGATCTCGCCCGTGGTGTTGTACAGGTAGAACGACGCCCGCGTGGTCGCCGGTATTCCGAAGCGCAGGTGCAGTGGGCGCGCGCAGTGGTGACCGACGCGTACGGCGACGCCGAACTGGTCGTCCAGAATCTGCCCGACGTCGTGCGGGTGGATGCCCTCCAGCGTGAACGACACCGTGCCGCCCCGCCCCTCCAGCGAGTCGGGCCCGATGAGCCGCAGGGTGGGCACCTCGCGCAGGGCGTCGAGCGCGTAGGCCGTCAGCGTGCGCTCGTGCGCCTCGATGGCCTCCATGCCGACCTCGGTGAGGTAGTCGACGGCTGCGCCCAGCCCGATGGCCTCGACGATCGGCGGCGTGCCGGCCTCGAACTTGTGCGGCACCGGCGCGTACGTCGAGTGGTCCATCCAGACCGCCTCGATCATCTCGCCGCCGCCCAGGAACGGGGGCATGGCGTCGAGCAGCTCGGCCTTCCCCCACAGCACGCCGATGCCCGAGGGGCCGACCATCTTGTGGCCGGTGAAGGCCACGAAGTCGGCGCCCAGCTCGGCGACGTTCACCGGGTGATGCGGCACAGACTGGGACGCGTCCAGCGCGATCAGCGCACCGACCTCATGGGCCCGCCTGGCCACCTCGGCGACCGGGTTGACGGTGCCGAGCACGTTGGACTGGTGGGCGATCGAGACGATCTTCGTCCGCTCGGTGATCACGGACGGGTCGTAGTCGAGCCGTCCCTCTTCGGTGACGCCGAACCACTTCAGCGTCGCACCGGTGCGCTGCGCGAGCAGCTGCCACGGCACGATGTTGGAGTGGTGCTCCATCTCGGAGATGACGATCTCGTCGCCGGGGCCGAGCGTGAAGCGCGGATCGGTGTTGATCGGGTTGCCGAAGGCGTACGCGACGAGGTTGAGCGCCTCGGAGGCGTTCTTGGTGAAGATCACCTCGTCGCGCGACGGCGCCCCGACGAACGCGGCGACTCTGTCGCGGGCGCTCTCGTAGGCGTCGGTCGATTCGGCGCCGAGCACGTGCATGGCCCGTCCGACGTTGCTGTAGTGCAGCGCGAAGTGGTCACGCATGGTCTCGATGACCTGGTTGGGCTTCTGTGAGGAGTTGCCCGAGTCGAGATAGACGAGCGGGCGCCCGTCGGGCAGCTCGCGGGAGAAGATCGGGAAGTCCTTCCTGATCTTCTCCACGTCAAAGCTGAACTGAGTCATGCAGATGCCTTCGTGTACTGCTCGTAGCCCTCGGCCTCGAGCTTGTCGGCCAGCTCGGGGCCGCCTTCCTCGACGATCCTGCCGCCCGCGAAGACGTGCACGAAGTCCGGCTTCACGTACCGCAGGATGCGGGTGTAGTGCGTGATCAGCAGCACGCCGGTGTCGCCGGAGGCGCGGAAGCGGTTGATGCCCTCCGACACCACGCGCAGCGCGTCGACGTCGAGGCCGGAGTCGGTCTCGTCGAGCACGGCGATCTTCGGCTTGAGCAGCTCGAGCTGGAGGATCTCGTGGCGCTTCTTCTCACCGCCGGAGAAGCCCTCGTTCAGGTTGCGCTGGGCGAACGCCGCGTCGATGGACAGCGCGTCCATGCCGTTCTTGAGGTCCTTGGCGAACTCGCGCAGCTTGGGCGCCTCGCCGCGGACCGCGGTGACGGCCGAGCGCAGGAAGTTCGAGACCGAGACGCCGGGGACCTCGACCGGGTACTGCATGGCCAGGAACAGGCCCGCGCGGGCCCGCTCGTCGACCGACAGCTCCAGCAGGTCCACGCCGTCGAGCAGCACCTGGCCACCGGTGATCGTGTACTTGGGGTGACCGGCGATCGCGTAGGCGAGCGTCGACTTGCCCGAGCCGTTCGGGCCCATGATGGCGTGGGTCTGGCCCGAGTGGACGGCCAGGTTGACGCCGCGCAGGATTTCCTTGTCCTCGACGGCGACGTGGAGGTCGCGGATCTCAAGGGTGGACATTGGCTTTATGACTCCTTCGAGAGCGAGACGAGGACGTCATCGCCGTCGATCTTGATTGTGTAGACGTTCACGGGCTGGGTGGCGGGCGGGCCTGTGGGCTTGCCGGAGCGCACGTCGAAGCACGAGCCGTGCAGCCAGCACTCCAGCGTGCCGTCGTAGACCTCACCCTCGCTGAGCTTCACCTCGGCGTGGGAGCAGACGTCGTGCAGGGCGAACACCTCGTTGCCCTTGCGCACGAGCGCCACCGGCGTCTCGCCGACCTCCACCCCGATGACTCCCCCGTCGGGGATGTCGTCGAGCTTGCACACCTTCTCGAACGAACTCATCGCGCGAGCTCCGCCTCCAGCGCGCTCAGCACGCGCTCGCGGATCTCCTCGATCTCGATCTTCTCGACGAGCTGGCCGAGGAAGCCCCTGATGACCAGGCGGCGGGCCTCGTCGTAGGGGATGCCGCGGGCCTGGAGGTAGAAGATGTGCTCGTCGTCGAGCCGGCCGGAGGCGGAGGCGTGCCCCGCCCCGGCGACCTCGCCGGTGAGGATCTCCAGGTTGGGCACCGAGTCGGCGCGGGCGCCGTCGGTCAGGATGAGGTTGCGGTTGAGCTCGTAGGTGTCGGTGCCCTCGGCCTCGACCCTGATGATCACGTCGCCGATCCAGACGGCGTGCGCGTCCTCGCCCTGCAGGGCGCCGCGGTAGTCGACGTTGCTCTTGCAGTTGGGCTGCGAGTGGTCGACCAGCAGGCGGTGCTCCAGGTGCTGCCCGGCGTCCACGAAGTAGACGCCCGACATGTCGGCGTCGCCGCCGGGAGCGGTGTAGGACACGTTGGGCGACAGGCGTACGAGGTCGCCGCCGAGCGTCACCGCGAAGCTGCGGAACGTCGCGTCCTTGGCCAGCTGGGCGTGGTGGTGGGAGACGTGGACCGCGTCGTCGTCCCAGTCCTGCAGGCTGACGACCCTGAGCGAGGCGCCGTCGCCCACGACGAACTCGATGTTGTCGGCGTAGACCGCGCTGCCCTTGTGGTCGAGCACGATCACGGCCTCGGCCAGCGGCTCCACCTTGACCACGATGTGGCCGTACGCGGCGCCGTCGCCCGAACCGGTCAGCGTCAGCACGGTCGGCTTGGACGTGACGGCCTCGCGCGGCACCGTGACCACGGTGGCCTTCTCGAAGCTGGTCCACGCCTGGGCGCTGACCCGGTCGGTGGGCATGAACGACTTGCCGACGCGGGCGTCGTCGCGGCCGACCGTCTCCACGGTGACCTCGGGCGCCGCCTCGACGTCGACCCGGACGTGGCCCACGGCTTCGGCCTTGCCGTTGTGCAGGCCCTTCAGGCGCGAGAGCGGCGTGAAGCGCCACGCCTCCTCGCGCCCGGTCGGGACCTCGAAGTCGCCCAGCTCGTAGGACGCCTTCTCGTGCAAGGTCGACAGGGGCTTCTCGTTCAGGCCCATCAGCCGACGGCTCCTTCCATCTGCAGCTCGATCAGCCGGTTGAGCTCGAGCGCGTACTCCATGGGCAGCTCACGCGCGATCGGCTCCACGAAGCCGCGCACGATCATCGCCATCGCCTCGTCCTCGTCGAGCCCGCGGCTCATGAGGTAGAACAGCTGGTCCTCGCTGACCTTGGAGACCGTGGCCTCGTGGCCCATCTTGACGTCGTCCTCGCGGACGTCGACGTACGGGTAGGTGTCGGAGCGGCTGATCTGGTCGACCAGCAGGGCGTCGCACTTGACGGTGCTGGCGCTGCCGTGGGCGCCCTCCTCGATCTGCACGAGACCGCGGTAGGAGGTGCGACCGCCGCCGCGCGCCACCGACTTGGAGATGACGCTGGAGCTGGTGTTGGGCGCCAGGTGCACCATCTTGGAGCCGGCGTCCTGGTGCTGGCCCTCGCCCGCGAACGCGACGCTCAGCGTCTCGCCCTTGGCGTGCTCGCCCATCAGGTAGACGGCCGGGTACTTCATCGTGACCTTGGAGCCGATGTTGCCGTCGATCCACTCCATGGTCGCGCCCTCGTAGGCCACGGCGCGCTTGGTGACCAGGTTGTAGACGTTGTTCGACCAGTTCTGGATGGTCGTGTAACGGCAGCGGGCGTTCTTCTTCACGATGATCTCGACGACCGCGCTGTGCAGCGAGTCGGACGAGTAGATCGGCGCGGTGCAGCCCTCGACGTAATGGACGTAGCTGTTCTCGTCCACGATGATCAGGGTCCGCTCGAACTGGCCCATGTTCTCGGTGTTGATCCGGAAGTAGGCCTGCAGCGGGATCTCGACCTCGATGTTCGGCGGCACGTAGATGAACGAGCCACCGGACCACACGGCGCTGTTGAGGGCGGCGAACTTGTTGTCGCCCACCGGGATGACCGAGCCGAAGTACTCCTTGAAGATCTCCGGGTGCTCCTTCAGGCCCGTGTCGGTGTCGAGGAAGATGACGCCCTTCTCCTCGAGGTCCTCACGGATCTTGTGGTAGACGACCTCGGACTCGTACTGGGCGGCGACACCGGCGATGAGGCGCTGCTTCTCCGCCTCGGGGATGCCGAGCTTGTCGTAGGTGTTCTTGATGTCGGCGGGCAGCTCGTCCCAGGAAGCGGCCTGCTTCTCGGTGGAGCGCACGAAGTACTTGATGTTGTCGAAGTCGATGCCGGTGAGGTCAGAGCCCCAGGTGGGCAGCGGCTTCCTGTCGAACAGGCGGAGGCCCTTCAGGCGAAGGTCGAGCATCCACTCCGGCTCGTTCTTGAGAGCGGAGATGTTGCGGACGACCTCCTCGGACAGGCCGCGCTTGGCCGCAGCGCCCGCGGCATCCGGGTCGGCCCAGCCGAACTTGTAATTCCCGAGGCCTTCCAGCTCCGGGCGGTCGGTGACAGTCACCTTCCGGTCTCCTTGATCTTGTCTCTATGTGCGGATTCACCCAGCGACTGTGGGCTCACATGTGTCGTGCAGACCCCGTCGCCGTGGGCGATCGTGGCCAGGCGCTGCACCGGGGTGCCGAGCAGCTGCGCGAACGCCTCCGTCTCGGCCTCGCAGAGCTGCGGGAACTCCGCAGCCGCGTGTGCCACCGGGCAGTGGTGCTGGCAGAGCTGGTCGCCGCCGGACTTGGCCTTGCTGGCCGAGGCCGCGTACCCCTCCGCCGACAGCGCCTGCGCCAGCACCTGTACGCGCTGGTCCGCCGGCACCGTCCGCATGACCGGCTCCAGCCGCCTCAGCAGGCCTGAGACCTGCGAACGGGCGAAGTCGGCCACCGCTTGCTCTCCCATGTGCTCGCCGATGTAACGCAGAGCGCTCTCGGCCAGGTCGTCATAGGCGTGCACGAAGGCACTGCGCCCCGCGTCGGTGATGGCGAACAGCTTGGCCGGCCGTCCACGTCCGCGCTGCCCGCGCGGCCTCACCATGCGAGGCTCTATCATCCCGTCGGCCAGCAACGCGTCGAGGTGGCGGCGGACGGCGGCGGGCGTGAGCCCGAGCCGCTCGCCCAGCGCGGCGGCCGCGACGGGACCATGCTCGAGGATCAGCCTGGCCACGCGGGCACGCGTGCTGTGCTCGCCGCCTGGCTCGATCCCTTGCATGTTTTTCACAACATCAGTGTGCCGTAATTCCTTCCCGGTTCACAAACGGATCTGAGCAGCTCGAGAATGGAATTTCTCACGCAGGGTAGCCTTACCTAACCCTTCCTCAGGAAGGCGAAGGTCAAGCCTGAGCAAAGGATGAGCCCGAGCATCACGCAGGCCATGGGCACGGCGCTGCCCGCACCCACGAGGCCCACCAGCGGGGCCGCGGCGGCACCCAGCGCGAACTGCAGCACGCCGAGCAGCGCCGAGGCGCTGCCCGCGACCTGCGCGGGCTGGCTCGCCAGGGCCAGCGCGCCGGTGCCGGGCATGACCAGGCCCTGGCCGAGCATGATGACGAACAGCCCGGCCACGATGCTCCACAGGCCGAGCCCGGTGAGCGCGGCGGCCAGCAGCAGCGCGGCGCCGGCCAGCGCGACGACGAGCCCGGTGGCCACCAGGGCCACCGGCGGCACCCGTCCCGACAGCCGGCCGCCGAGCTGGGCCATGGCGGTCAGGCCGAAGGCGTTGAGCCCGAAGATGAGCGAGTACTGCTGGGGCGTGGCGCCGTACACCTCCTGGAGCACGAACGGCGAGCCGGAGATGTAGCCGAACATCGCCGCGAAGGCCAGCCCGGCGGTGAGGGCGGAGCCCATGAAGGCGCGGTCGCGCAGGAGCTTGCCGAAGGTGCCCACGGTGTGCTTGAGGCCGCCGCTCTCGCGCTCGGCCGCGGGCAGCGTCTCGCGCACGCCTGACAGCACCGCAAGCAGCAGCACCACCCCGGCGACGCTCAGCGCCACGAACACGCCGCGCCACGACGTGAAGGACAGCAGCTGCGCCCCCGCGATGGGCGCGAGGATCGGCGCCAGGCCGCTGACCAGCATGAGCGTGGCGAAGATGCGGGCGATGGCGGCGCCGTCGTACAGGTCGCGGACCACGGCCCGCACGATGACCAGGGCCGCGCCGCCCAGCACGCCCTGCAGCAGGCGGAACGCGACGAGCATGGGCACGGAGGGCGCGAAGGCGCACAGCAGCGAGGCCACCATGAACCCGGCCACGCCCACGATCAGCGGCACCCGCCTGCCGCGCACGTCGCTCACCGGCCCGGCGATCACCTGGCCGACGGACACGCCGATGAGGCAGGCGGTGAGGGTGAGCTGGACCTGCGCGGGCGTGCTGAGCATCTCGGAGGTGATGGCGGGCAGCGCCGGCAGGTACATGTCGATGGAGAGCGGGCCGATCGCCGACAGTGCCCCCAGGATCACCAGTAGCAGTCCGCGGCGGTCCTTCCGCTGCTCGATGGCGACGATGGACGTGAC
This sequence comes from Nonomuraea sp. B19D2, assembly GCF_040137845.1. Classification (NCBI taxonomy): domain Bacteria; kingdom Bacillati; phylum Actinomycetota; class Actinomycetes; order Streptosporangiales; family Streptosporangiaceae; genus Nonomuraea; species Nonomuraea sp. B19D2. The sequence continues at coordinate 318,999 of NZ_JBEFAK010000005.1, forward strand.
TTCTGCCACGGACATGCGTGATCCCCTTCTCCCTCGCAGGCCTCTGGCCCACGGGGGCCGAGGGATCAAACCAGGTTCCGGTCCTCCGAATTCCCGGTCATCAGATATTTCCTCCTGGTTCGTTCAGCTGGATGACGGAGAAGGTCGCGCCCTGCGGGTCGGTGAGCATCGAGAACCGGCCGGGAGGCGCCTCCATCCCCCGCACCAGCACGGCCGCGCCCGCCCGCTCGGCCGCCGTCGTCGTGGCGTCGACGTCGGCGACCGCGAAGTACGTCATCCAGAACGACGGCGTGCCCGGTGGGTAGCCGGCGGACATCTCGACCATGCCCGCGACGGCCCGCTCCCCCAGGGTCCACTCGGTGTACTCGAACCCCGCCGTGTCCGCCGGCCGGGGCGTCCAGCCGAAGACGGCCGGGTAGAAGCGCCGCGCGGCGGCGGGATCGCGCGTGACCAGCTCGTTCCAGCAGAACGAGACAGGCTCGTTGACCAGCTGCGCGCCGTGGTGGTTGCCCGCCTGCCAGGCCGCCGCGTACGAGCCGTCGGGGGCCTGGAAGGCCGTCATGACGCCTTCCTCGAAGACCGCCATCGGCTCCATGGTGACGGTGCCGCCGGCCTTCGTGACCCGGTCGGCGAGGGCGGCGGCGTCGTCGGTGGCGACGAACATGTTCCAGAACGAGGCCGGCCCCACGTCCGCGACCGGCCCCACCCCGGCGACCTGCTTGCCCTCGTGGACGAACATGCCGTAGCCGTCGGCCTCGGGGTCGTCGATCATGTCGGCCCGCCAGCCGAAGATCTCGCCGTAGAACCGGGCGGACGCCTGGACGTCGGTGCTGGAGAGGTCCACCCAGCACGGGACGCCGGGGTCGTATCCACTGCGTTGTGACATCGCACCCTCCTGCGACATGGAGCTCGTCGTCAGACTTTCACCTCCGGCGCAGCCCTTCCGGGGAACGTGCGGGTCAAGAACTATCCAAATCAGCCCATATCTTCCCGACGTCCGCCCAGGGAGCACTTCTGGCGCTCACCTGCGGCCCGGACCGCGCGCCGCAGTCCCTAAACTCGTGGCCATGGAATCCCCAGCCGTCGAGATCATCGACCTGGTCAAACGTTACGGCGGCACCACGGCCGTGGACGGCCTCACGCTGCGCGCCGCGCGCGGCGCGGTCACCGCGGTGCTCGGGCCCAACGGCGCGGGCAAGACGTCCACGGTGGAGATCTGCGAGGGGTTCCGCAGGGCCGACGCGGGCACGGTCCGCGTGCTCGGGCTGGCGCCCACGCTGCCGGAGCTGCGGCCGCGCGTGGGGGTCATGCTGCAGTCGGGCGGCGTGCCGCCGGCGATGCGCTGCGGGGAGTGGCTGCGGCTGGTCTCGCGCTTCTACGCCCATCCGCTCGACGCCCGGGCCCTGCTGTCACGGCTGGGGCTGGCTGATCACGTGCGCACCCCCTACCGGCGGTTGTCGGGCGGGCAGCAGCAGCGGCTGTCGCTGGCCGCGGCCGTCGTCGGGCGGCCCGAGCTGGTCTTCCTCGACGAGCCGACGGCCGGGCTCGACCCGCAGGCCCGGCACGCCTGCTGGGAGCTGGTGGGCGAGCTGCGCGGGGCGGGCGTGTCGGTGGTGCTGACCACGCACCACATGGACGAGGCCGAGCGGCTGGCGGACCACGTGGTGATCATCGACAAGGGCCGGGTGGTGGCCGAGGGCAGCCCGGCCTCGCTGACGGGGGCCGAGCGGCAGCTCCGCTTCCGTGCCCGGCCGGGGCTGGCGCTGGAAGAGCTGCTCAACGCGCTCCCGGCGGGCAGCGCGGCCAAGGAGTCGCCCGCCGGGCACTACATCATCGAGGGCCAGGTGGGCCCCGAGCTGCTGGCCACGGTGACGGCCTGGTGCGCGGCGGAGGGCGTCACGGCCGACGACCTGCGCATCGAGCGCCGCACCCTGGAAGACGTCTTCCTCGAACTGACGGGCAGGGAGCTGCGATGACGAGCCAAGGGCACTCCTCCGCGGGGGAGCTCGCGCTGGACTTCACTCCCGCGCCGGGGGCGGCGCCGTTCCCGCGCATGGTGCTCGCCCAGGCGGGCGCGGAGATCCGGGCGATGCTGCGCAACGGCGAGCAGCTGCTGCTCACCATGATCATCCCGATTCTGCTGCTGGCCGGCTTCTCGCTGGCGCCGCTGATCGACGTCGGGGGCGGCAGGCGGGTCGACTTCCTGGTGCCCGGCGTGCTGGCGCTGGCCGTCATGTCCACGGCCTTCACCGGACAGGCCATCGGTACCGGGTTCGAGCGCCGCTACGGCGTGCTGAAGCGGCTGGGCGCGACCCCGCTGTCCAGGGCCGGGCTGATGCTCGCCAAGACGAGCGCCGTCGTGGCCGTGGAGGTCATCCAGGCCGCGGTGATCGTGGCGGTCGGGCTGGCGCTGGGGTGGCGGCCGCACGGGTCGTTCCTGAGCGCGGCGCTGCTCGTCGTGCTGGGGACGGCGGCCTTCAGCGGGCTGGGGCTGCTCATGGCGGGCACGCTCCGCGCGGAGGCCACCCTGGCCGCGGCCAACCTCGTCTACCTGGTCCTGCTGGGGGCCGGCGGGGTGATCTTCCCGCTGTCGAAGTTCCCCCACGGGATGCGGCAGGTCCTGGAGGTGCTGCCCATCTCGGCACTGACCGGCGGCCTGCGCGCGGTGCTCGGGCAGGGCGCCGCCCTGCCCCTTGCCCCGCTGGCCGTGCTCGCGGCGTGGGCGGTGCTGTCGCTGGGCCTGGTCTCGCGCACGTTCCGCTGGGAGTAAGCCCGCGGGGAGTGCGCTCACTCCGGTTGCGGCCGGGCGGCCTCCGTACGGCCGTAGCGGCGCCGGGTGAGGGCGGCCACCGCGGTCAGCGGGATCGCGGCGCCGGCCGCCAGGCCGAACAGCAGGGTGTAGCGCCCGTGCTCGGCCAGCGGCCCGGCCGCCCACGACGAGACCGCGCTGCCCACGAAGAGCGCGCAGGCGAAGAACGCGATCGTGGTGCCCCTCGCCTCCGGCACCACCGAGGTGGCCCACGTCTGCAGCGAGGAGTGCAGGAACGACCAGCCGCCTCCGAGCAGCAGCGCCGTGACCGCCACGGTGGCCATGCTGACGTGCACGGAGACGATCACGAACCCGGCGGTGAGCTGCGCGCCGCCCACCGTCATCAGCACGGGAGCGGGCCAGCGCCCCGCCAGCCGCTTGACGAGCTTCGCGAACGACCACAGGCCCAGCCCGTACGCGGTGATGGCGAGCCCGGCCACGGCCGCGGCGTATCCCGCGTGCTCCAGCGCGGTGGCCAGGAACGGCATGGCGCCGAGCATGATCGCGCCTTCGACGAAGGCGAGCCCGAACACCAGCAGCGCCCAGCCGTGCCCGAGCACCGCGCCGAGGTAGCGGGCCACACCGAGCGCGGCACCGTCCAGGCGGACGCGTGGCGGCTCCGGCAGCGAGCCGAGCGTGAGCGCGCAGGCCAGGGCGCAGGCGGCGGGCACGGTGAAGGCCACCCGCCAGTCCACCAGGCCCGCGAGCACCCCGCTCAGCCCGGTGGCCAGGGCCGTGCCGAGGGCCGCGGCGGCCATCAGGTCGGTCAGCGCGCGTTGCCGTACCGAGGGCTGGACGGTGTCGCCCACGTACGTGAGCCCGGTGGGGATCACCGCGCCGAAGCAGGCGCCCGTCACGACCCTGGCCACCACCAGCGCCCCGAGCACCGGCATCAGCGCCGAGGCCAACCCCGCCAGCGCCGCGCCGAACAGCGCCACGCGCATGACCCGCACCCGGCCGAACCGGTCGGACAGCAGCCCCCACAGCGGCTGCGTCAGCCCGTAGGCCAGGTAGTAGCCGCTGGCGGCCGCGACGGCGGCGGAGAGCGGGACGTCCAGGTCCACCGCGATGAGCACGAGCATGGGGCTCACCGCGAAGCGGTCGAAGCTGCTGACGAACGAGGCCACGGACAGGGCCAGCGGCGGCCGGGTGAGGCTCTCGGGAGGGGCGGGCGATTTCATGCGTCCAATGATCCAGCAGACAGTAGTGACACCTTATGTCGGGAATGTCGTGCGGCCTCAGTACGCTCTGACCTGTCGTTCCTCTGAATGGGAGTCCCGTGACCGCCTTCGCCCTCGACGATCCCTTCGACCGCGGCTCCGGCCTGCCCCGGCCAGGAAGCCTGCTGCGCAGCGCCGCCGACTCGATCCCGCCCTCCGGGCTCGTGCTGCTGGGCATCGTCTCGGTGCAGCTGGGCGCCGGGTTCGCGAAGGAGCTGTTCGCGGCGCTGCCGCCGAGCGCGGTGGTGTTCCTGCGGATCGCGGCCGGGGCGCTGATCATGGGGGCACTCGTACGGCCCCGGCTGAAGGGCCTGTCCTGGCGCGACTGGGCGGTGGGGATCGGGTTCGGGCTGACGCTCGCCCTCATGAACCTGGTCTTCTACGAGGCCCTGGCGCGGCTGCCGATGGGGATCGCGGTGGCCATCGAGTTCCTGGGGCCCCTGGGGGTGGCCGTGGCGGCCTCGCGGCGCAGGATCGACCTGCTGTGGGTCGGGCTCGCGGGCGCGGGCGTGGTGCTGCTCGCGCCCTGGGGGCAGTCGGCCTCGGTGAGCTGGCTCGGCATCGGGTTCGCGATGGTGGCGGGGGTCTGCTGGGCCGGGTACATCCTGCTGTCGGCGGCGGCCGGGCGGCGTTTCCCCGGCACGAGCGGGCTGTCGTTCGCGATGATCGTGTCGGCCGTCGTGGTCGCTCCCGTCGGTGTCACGACGGGAGGGGCGGAGCTGCTGCAGCCGGAGTTGCTGCTGATCGGGCTCGGCGTGGGGCTGCTGTCGTCGGTGATCCCGTACTCGCTGGAGCTTCAGGCGCTGCGCCGGATGCCCACGCACGTGTTCGGCATCCTGATGAGCCTGGAGCCGGCGGTGGCGGCGCTGGTCGGGGTGCTGCTGCTGAACGAGGTCCTGCACGCCCAGCAGTGGGCGGCGATCGTCTGCATCGTGGCCGCCAGCCTGGGCTCGACCCGGCGGCGCAAGGCATAGAGGTGGCGAGCCGCCGCGCGCCCGTGGGATGGGGTCTCGGGCGCGCGGCGGGGGGCTCGGCTCTCGGTGGGCGGGTGTGCCGAGCCCATGGAAGGTCAGCGGAGTGCGGGTGTCCGCCTGACCAGGCATACGCCATCCACCGCAATCGGTGGTGGCCGGTCCGATGAGGACCAGGACGTCGGGGCCGCCGGCGGACGCGCTCGGCGTCGCTCATCCGGCCCGCATCGAGCGTACCGCTATCGGCGCGCGTGCGATCCCTAAATGTCAGAACTTAGTGCGCAGTTTCAGTGTTCGGCCCAAATACCCCGAACGTGGCCGATGTGTTCGACCATGAGGTGGCGGACGGCCTCGCTGTCGCCGTTCTTGAGAGCGTCGAGCAACTGGAGGTGCTCCCTGGCCGAATCGGCGAGCGCGCCGCGCTCCGCGAGCTGGGACAGGCCGTAGAGCCTGGCCCTGTTGCGCAGGTCGCGCACCACCTCGACCAGGTGGCCGTTGCCCGCCAGGGTCAGCAGCTCGACGTGGAAGCGCAGGTCGGCGTCCACGTACGCGAGCAGGTCGGCGCGCTCGGCGGCCAGCACGATCTCCTCGGCGATGGGCCTGAGCCGTTCGAACTCCTCCGCCCGCGAGCCGCCGGCCAGCCTGGCCACGGTGGGCACCTCGATGAGCTGGCGGATCTCGGTGAGCTCGTCGAGATCGCGGTCCGACAGCTCGGTCACCCTGAAGCCCTTGTTGCGCACCGCCTCGACCAGGCCCTCCTTGGCGAGGTCGAGCATGGCCTCGCGGACCGGCGTGGCCGAGACGCCGAACTGGGCGGCCAGCACCGGCGCGGAGTAGACCACCCCCGGCCGCATCTCACCGGTGATCAGCGCGGCACGCAGCGCCTGCGCCACCTGCTCGCGCAGGCTCTGCCGCTCTCCCACCATCGGCAGGTCGAGCCGCTCCTCGGCAGCCATCCGCCCATCCCTTCCTAAGCAGTCCACGCCTCGTAAGCGGCGGACGCGACCACGAGGTCCTCCCACGCCATGCCCGTGCTCTTGAACACCCGCGGCCCGGTGCCGGCGACGACCCTGCCTGCCACGAGGTCGGCGAGGTTGCCGGCGAGATGACCAGCGGTGATCGTACCCTCGTGGATCGGGATGAGCACATCCCCCGCCTCCTCGAGGGCGGCCGCCCTGGCCTCGACGACCACGGTGGCGCGGGTGACGAGGTCGCCGTCGAGCTCGCGGGCGCCGGGCTCGTGCGACCCGACCGCGACCACGGTGACGCCGTCGCGGGCGAGCTTACCCGGGAACAGCGGCTCCCTGGCCGTCGTGCAGCACGCGACGATGTCGGCCTGCGCCACCGCCGCCGCCACGGGGTCCGGCTCGTGGGGCAGGGCGCGGGCAGTCAGGCCGAGCGCGCGGCAGCGTCCGGCGAGCGCCTCCGCACGGCCGAGGTCGCGCCCGATCACCGTCACGTCCGCCACGGGCCGCACCTCCCGCAGGGCCAGTACGTGCCCCCACGCCTGAGGCCCGCTCCCGAACACCACCAGCCGCCGGGCGTCCCCGGAAGCCAGCCGGCTGACGGCGAGGGCGGAGACGGCGGGGGTGCGGAGCGAGGTGAGCGCGACCCCGTCCAGGGCCGCGAGCGGGCTCAGGGTGTCGCCGTCGAACAGCAGGTACGTCCCCTGGATGCGGGGCAGCCCCAGATCGGGATTGCCGGGCGCGATGGTGACGGCCTTCACCCCCGCGTACCGCCCGGCCGCGGCGGGCATGAGCAGGAGCTGCCCGGCCGGCACGTCCACGATCGGCCGCTGCGGCGTGGCCTCGGGATCGAGCCCCGCCCGCAGCGCCTCCTCCAGGATCCGCACGGCCCGCCCCATGGGCACCAGCCGCTCCAGCGTGGCGGCGTCGAGATACGGCAACCCGGTCATCGCAGCGTGAACCCCAATCCCATCGGATCGTCGGGATCGAGCTCGAAGGCGTGCCGCCCCGTCCGGTACGCCATGCCCTCGATCTCCGGCACGATCCCGTCGGGCAGGACCCCGGCCACCCGGGCGCGGAAGGTGCTCCCGACGATGCTGTCGTGGATCAGCGGCCCGCGCAGCCCGGAGTCGTGCAGCAGCGCCAGCCGGGCCGCCGTGCCGGAGCCGCACGGCGAGCGGTCCACCTCCCCGTCGGCGAACACCGTCACGTTCCGCTGGTGCGCGACCCCGTCCACGTCCGGCAGCTCGTCGTAGAAGATCACGCCGTAGACGCCGGACAGCCGGTCGTCGGAGGGGTGCCGGGTGGCCGGGTGGCCGACCAGGTCGGCCTTGATCCGGCGGGCGTGGGCGATGAGCGCCGTCAGGTGCCCGGGCTCCACGGACAGGCCCAGCGCCCCGGCGGGCACGGACACGTAGATCGCACCGCCGTACGAGACGTCGACCTTCGTCCCGCCGGCCGCCACGTCGCGTGCCAGCACGTACGACGGCACGCTGACGAACGTCACCCCGCGCACCCGCCCGCCGGAGCAGCGCACCCGGGCCGTGACGCGCCCGGACGGCACGTCGATGACCACGTCCGTCTCCCCGTCGGGATCCGCCGCGACCAGCCCCTCGTGCACGGCGTAGGCGCCCAGCGCGATGGTGCCGTGGCCGCAGGCGGTGGAGAAGCCGTCCTTGTGCCAGAACAGCGCCCCGAACAGGGCACCCGGGTCGTCCGGGGGGACGAGGAAGCAGCCGTACATGTCGGCGTGCCCGCGCGGCTCGTGACACAGCAGCCGCCGCACGTCGTCGAACTCGGACTCCGCCATGGCGGCGGCCCGCCGCGAGAGCACGTCGGCTCCCGGGATCTCGGGCACGCCGCCGGTGACGATCCTGAACGGCTCCCCACCTGTGTGGTAGTCGACGGTGGTAATCATGGTCCCGGCTTCGCCGGAACCATGATCAAGATGCTGCGTTGATTGGTTCACTCGCTGCGCTCGCTCACAGTTCGAATCCGGCGGGGAACGGGTCGCGCGGGTCGAGGAAGTACTGGGCGGTGCCGGTGATCCAGGCCCGGCCGGTGATCGACGGGACGACGGCCGGCGCGCCGCCCACAGTCGTCTCCTCCAGGAGCCGGCCGATGAACCGGGTCCCGATGAACGACTCGTTCACGAAGTCCCGGCCGAGCGGCAGCTCGCCGCGGGCGTGCAGCTGCGCCATGCGGGCGCTGGTGCCGGTGCCGCACGGCGAGCGGTCGAACCAGCCCGGGTGGATGGCCATGGCGTGCCGCGAGTGGTGGGCGTCGGAGCCGGGTGCGGCGAAGTAGACGTGGTGGCAGCCGCGGATGCGGTCGTCCTCGCGGTGCACGGGCTCGTCGGCCGCGTTGATGGCCTCCATGGTGGCCAGGCCGGCGGCGATGATCTCGTTCTTGGCCTTGCGGTCGAAGGGCAGGCCGTAGGAGTCGAGGTTGACGACGGCGTAGAAGTTGCCGCCGTACGCCAGGTCGTACGGGATCTCCCCGAACCCGGGCACGCGCACGGTGGCGTCGAGCCGGTCGCAGTACGACGGCACGTTGCGCAGCGTCACCGACATCGCCTGCCCGTCCTCGACGGCCACGTCCACCTCGACGAGCCCGGCGGGGACCTCCAGGCGCACAGTGGTGACCGGCTCGACGACCTCCACCATGCCGGTCTCGACGAGCACGGTGGCCACGCCGATGGTGCCGTGCCCGCACATCGGCAGCAGCCCGGACACCTCGATGAACAGCACGCCGTAGTCCGCGTCCGGCCTGGTGGGCGGCTGGAGGATGGCGCCGCTCATGGCGGAGTGGCCGCGCGGCTCGGTCATCAGCAGGGTGCGGATGTGGTCGAGGTTGTCACGGAAGTAGACGCGCCGCTCGGCCATGCTGGCGCCGGGGATCACGCCGATCCCGCCGGTGATGACGCGGGTGGGCATGCCCTCGGTATGGGAGTCGACGGCGTGGAAAACGCGCTTTGTCCTCATCGCAGCCCTTCTGCAAGTGCCTTCTCGGTCGCCGCACGCACGATAGCGGCCTGCTCGTCCGTCAGCGGCAGCCTGGGGTGCCTGCACGGCCCGCCGCGGCGGCCCGCGAGGTCCATGGACAGCTTGATGGCCTGGACGAACTCGGTCTTCGAGTCCCAGCGCAGCAGCGGGTGCAGGGTCCGGTAAAGAGGCAGCGCGGTCTCCAGGTCCCCGGCGACCGCCGCGCGGTAGAGCTCGACGTTGGAGGCGGGCAGCGCGTTAGGGTAGCCGGCGATCCAGCCCACCGCCCCGGCGATGGCGAGTTCGAGCAGCACGTCGTCGGAGCCGATCAGCAGGTCCAGCTCGGGGGCCAGCTCGGCGATCTCGTACGCCCTGCGGGCGTCCCCGCTGAACTCCTTGACCGCCACGATCAGCCCCTCCTCGTGCAGCTTGGCCAGCAGCGCGGGGGTCAGGTCGACCTTGGTGTCGTACGGGTTGTTGTAGGCCACGATCGGCACGCCCGCCTTGGCGACCTCGCGGTAGTGCTCGACGACGGCCCGCTCGCCGGCCCGGTAGGAGTTGGGCGGCAGCAGGAGCACCGAGCCGCAGCCCGCCTCGCGCGCCTGCTCGGCCCAGCGGCGCGACTCCGCGGCGCCGTACGCGCCCGCCCCGGCCATCACGTTGCGCCCGCCGACGGCCTGCACGGCGGTCTCGATCACCTTGGCGCGCTCTTCCGGGCTGAGCGTCTGGTACTCGCCCAGCGATCCGTTCGGCACGACGCCGTCGCAGCCGTTCTCCACCAGCCAGCGGCAGTGCTCGGCGTAGGCGTCGAAATCGACGGACAGGTCGTCGCGCAGGGGCAGCGCAGTGGCGACCATGACGCCGTGCCAGGCCTTGCTGCGGTTCTCCATTGGGAAGTCCTCCATGTCAGGGCGGTTCATTCAGCGGTGGGATCGTCTGAGAGGTCGGCGAGGGCGCCGAGGGTGACGGGCTGGGCGATGGGGCGGCGGGGCGGCTGCGGCGGCTCGCCGGCCAGGCACGAGACCGCGTAGCCGCAGATGCGGCCCTGGCACCAGCCCATGCCGGGCCTGGCCAGCAGCTTGATGGAGCGCGCGTCGGTGGCGCCGAGGTCCTGCGCCTCGCGTACCCGGGCCAGCGGCACCTCCTCGCACCGGCAGACCAGCGTGTCGTCCCGCAGCCAGCCCTGCCAGCCGGGCCTGACGGGGTACGCGTGCTGCAGCGCCTCGCCGAACGCCCGCCACCGCTCCCGCCGCCGCAGGAGCACGCCGGGCACGGCCGCTCGCGAGGCGCCCGAGTCGGCGGCGATCGCCAGGCCCGCGACGCGGCCCTCCACTTCGGACAGGCGCCAGCCGCCCACGCCGGTGGGCTCGCCCGCGGCCCAGACCCCGGCGACGCTGGTGCGCTGGCCGGCGTCCACGGCGAGCACGGGGCTGCCGTCCACGTCCTGCCTGGTCTCGCAGCCGAGCTGCGCGGCCAGTTCGATCTGGGGCACGAACCCGTAGCCGACGGCCACGGTGTCGCACTCGACGACGCGGGTGGCGAGAACGTTCCAGTCCTTGTCGAGGCGGGCCACGGTGACGGCCTCCACCTCGCGCTCGCCGTGCGCCGCCACGACCGCCTGGCGGGTCCGGTACGGCACCAGGTGCCGGGCCAGGTCCAGCGCGTACCCGCCGGCCTCCCCGGCCTTGCCCAGGGCCAGCAGCGGATGCCTGGCCAGCCCGAGTCCGCCGTTGGCCTCGAGCACTCCGAGCACCCGCGCCCCGGCCCCGGCCAGCCCGGAGGCCACGGGGAGCAGGAACGGCCCGGTGCCGGCGACGACGATCCGCCTGCCCGCCACGACGCCGTTGCCCTTGAGCAGCGCCTGCGCGCCGCCGGCGGTGAGCACGCCGGGCAGGTCCCACCCGGGGAAGGGCAGCGGCCGGTCGTGCGCGCCGGTGGCGATCAGCACCCGCCGCGCGTCCAGCGGGACCGCCTTCCGTTCGGGGGTCGTGCAGTGCACGACCAGGCCGCCGTCCGGCTCGCGGACGAGGCTCCAGACCTGGTGCCGCAGCAGCACGTCGGCGCGGGAGTCCAGGGCGCGGGCCTGCCGCAGGAACCGGGCCAGCCCGGGCGCGGGCTGGGGGTCGGCGGAGTGTCGGAAGTACTGGCCGCCGAGCCGCGTGGCGGAGTCCACGAGCGCCACCCGCAGCCCGGCCTGCGCCGCCGTGAGCGCGCCCGCCACCCCGGCGGGCCCGCCCCCGATCACTACCAGGTCGTACGTCATGACGTGGTCACCTCGTCACCGGGCGCGGCCTCCACGAGGCAGGCCCGCTCGGGCGCCCGCCCGTTGACCGAGATCAGGCAGTCGAAGCAGACCCCGATCCCGCAGAACAAGCCGCGGGGCCGCCCGTCGAAGCGCGTGCTGCGCCACGACCGGACCCCGGCCGCGTGCAGCGCGGCCCCGATCGTCTGACCGGGAGTCACGGGAACAGGACGCCCGTCGATCGTGATGTGGAACGTCAAAGGGACTCCTCCGAGAAACGATCCGGCCGGAAGGGCCGCAGGTCCAGGTCGGTCGGAGAGCCGGTGAGCGCCTGCGCGAGCAGGTGACCGGTCGCCGGGGCCAGCCCGATGCCCGCACCCTCGTGCCCGCACGCGTGGTACAGCCCGGGCGCCCGCGGATCGGCGCCGATGACGGGCAGGTGGTCGGGGCAGTACGGCCGGAACCCGCAGTACGACCTGATGGCCCGCACCTCGCGCAGCGCGGGGAACAGCGCCACCGCCTGCGCGGCCAGCCGGGCCATCAGGTCGCACCGGCACCGACATGGTCCGGTCGAAGCCGACCCGCTCCCTGCTGGCCCCGATGAGCACGGTCCCCGAGGGCGTGCCCTCCACGACGGCCGAGGTCTCCAGTCCGGCCGAGTCGCTGGCCACGTTGGTCACATAGGCGGCGGTGTAGACCTTGTGCCTGATCAGGGGCTCCGGCAGCGGCTCGGTGACCAGGATGAACCCGCGCCTGGGCAGGACCGGGAGGTCGACGCCGGCCAGCGCGGCCACCTCGCCGCCCCAGGTGCCCGCGGCGTTGATCACCGCGTCGCCGAGCACGTCGCCCTGGGAGGTGCGCACGCCCGTGATCCGCTCTCCTTCGCGGACGAATCCGGTCACCGCCGCCCCGAGGCGGAGCCGGAGCGTGCCCCGGCCGAAGCTCTCCGCACCGTGCCTGAGCAGGCGCGCGGCGGCCAGCATGGGCTGCACCTGCGCATCCTGCGGGTAGAACACCCCGCCGGCCAGGCCGTCGGCGAGCTCCGGCTCGTAGTCGCGCAGCGAATCGCCGGGCACCAGGGTGTGCGCCACGTCCTGCTTGGCGGCCAGCTCGGTGAGCTGCCGCTGGACCTCGCCGGTCTCGGCGACGACCAGCCCGCCCTTGGCCTCGAACTCGAACCCGCCCTCGTACTCGCCATGGTCGGCCAGCTCGCGCCACAGCCGGTTCGAGAGCACGGCCAGCTCCAGCTCGGGCCCCGGTTCCTTGTCGGACACCAGGATGTTGCCCTCACCCGAGCCGGTCGTGCCGCCCGCGACCGGGCCGCGGTCGACCACGGTCACGTCGAGGCCCGCGCGCGCGGCGTAGTAGGCGCAGGCGGCGCCCACCACTCCGGCGCCGACCACGATGACGTCGGACATCCATCACCTCCCCCGGTAATATGTCACATACCTTCTTTCTTGAGAAGCCCGGGCCTGCGGCGACCGGTGACGGGACCGACCGATCGGGCCCGTACCATCGATGGCGTGAAGCTACCCACCGACCACCCGAATCCTCTCGTGCGCCGCCTGTTCTCCTTCTGGGCGCCCACCGCGGAGTCGATGCGGGGCTGGGCGCTGGCGTCCGTGGTGGTCAACGCGGGAATCACGGTGACGGGCGCCGGCGTGCGCGTCACCGGCTCCGGGCTCGGCTGCCCGACCTGGCCCAAGTGCACGCCCGACAGCTTCGTCCCGGTCGCGCACCCCGAGATCTCGATGCTCACCATGCTCGTCGAGTTCGGCAACAGGCTGGTGACGTTCCTGGTGCTGGCGGTGGGCATGGCGTGCGTGATCGCGGCGCTGCGGCTGACGCCGCGCAGGCGTTCGCTGGTGCTGCTGTCGTGGCTGCAGCCGCTGGGGGTCCTGGCCCAGACGCTGTGGGGCGGGCTGGTGGTCAACACGATGCTCAACCCGTTCACGGTGGGCATGCACTTCCTCATCTCCATCGGCCTGATCGCGGCCTGCTGGATGCTCTACGCCCGCGCCGGCGAGGGCGACGGCCCGGCCCGGCGGGTGACCCACCGCGACATCCGCAGGCTCGGCTACGTGCTGCTCGCGGCCGTGTTCGTGCTGCTGGTGGCCGGGGTCGTGGTGAGCGGCACGGGCCCGCACTCGGGCGACGAGATGGCCTCCCGCTTCGACCTCGACATCGAGGCCGTGGCGCGGCTGCACGCCGACTTCGTCTACATCGTGGTGGGGCTGACGTTCGCGCTGCTGTTCGCGCTGCACGTGAGCCACTCGCAGCGGCCCGCCAGGCGGGCGGCGCTGGGGCTGCTGGGCGTGGAGCTGGGCCAGGGCGTGATCGGCTACACGCAGTACTTCCTGGCCGTGCCCGCCGCGCTGGTCCTGCTGCACGTGCTCGGGTCCACGCTGGTCTGGATCGCCGCGCTCAGGGTGGTCACCTCGCTGCGCACCCGGGCACCGCTGCCCGACCACTCCCCCACCGAAGTGCCCACCGCCGCCTGAGCGGTTGTGCCAGGGTATGGGGTGATAAGTCGGCCACTCCCCCACTCCCTGGAGAGCGCGATTTGCTGCTGAATGTCCGCCCCACTCGGAAAGTGGTGCGCCGCGCTTACCAGGCTCTGGTGCTGGTCAGCGTGCTCGCCCTGGCGCCCATGACGTGGGCCTGGCTCGGCAGCTCGGCGCACCGGGAGACGGCCGAGGGCGACGGCTGGCTCGGCCACGTCCCCCCGGCGCAGGCCGCGCTCGTGCTGGGCGCGGGTCTGTACGGCACGCAGCCCACGCCGATGCTGGCCCGCAGGCTCGACATCGCCGCCGAGCTCTACCGGTCCGGCAAGGTGCGGGCGCTGCTGCTGTCGGGCGACAACAGCCGCAAGGAGTACGACGAGCCCACGGCCATGCGCGACTACCTGCGCGGCAAGGGCGTGCCCGACCAGGTGATGGTGCTGGACTACGCCGGGTTCGACACCTGGGACTCGTGCGTGCGGGCGCGCAAGGTGTTCGGGGCCGGCCAGGTCACCGTGGTGACGCAGGAGTTCCACCTGCCCAGGGCCGTGACTCTGTGCCGCACGGCCGGGCTGGAGACGTTCGGGGTCGGCGACGACTCGACCAGGCAGTTCGCCTCGACCACGTACGTCTACGCCGCCCGCGAGCTGTTCGCCACCGCCAAGGCGTTCGCCGACGCGATGGTCCTGCACTCCGACCCGGTCTACCCCGGCCCGCGCGAGGTCTCCCTGGACCGGATCCTCGCTCAGCCGGGCGCGCCGGGGGCGTAGCCGGGCGGCGGCGTGCCTCTCGCGACCGATCTGGCGTGCGCCGACGGCACCGGGAAGTCGGCGCGGGCGGTGCTCATGCACTCAAGCAGCGCCCGCTGCTCCTCGTGGAAGGTCTGCTCGTCCACCATGTGGCGGGCCGCCCGCTCGTGCAGCAGGCCCAGCTCGGTGGCGGCCAGCTGGTAGTCGCGCATGGCGCGCAGCCCGCGCTTGCCGCCGTGGGCCTTGGCCCACTGCCTGGCCTGCCGCCGCCTGGAGAACGCCGACAGCATGTAGATGTCGGCCTGGGTGACCAGCTTGGTCGGCTCGTAGGGCGGCAGGTAGCGCTGGATGAGGGCCACGATGCGCCGCCGGTCCCTGAACACCACGCCGATGAGCACGATGAGCACCACCAGCAGCGCCAGGTAGGCCACCACGAGCCCGGGGAAGCCGCCGTAGGAGGCCAGGCCGTTCCACAGACCGTGCAGGATCATCGCACCCGACCAGCCCGCCAGGATGTAGAAGACCCGCTCGGGCCCGCTGCGCTGGGCGGCGTAGGCGACGGCGACGCCGATCATGGAGCTGAACAGCGGGTGCGCGAGCGGCGACAGGATGCCGCGCAGCACCACGGTGACCGCCAGCCCCTTGACGCCGGAGCCGGACAGCGCGGCGATGTAGTAGCTGACGTTCTCGCTCATGGCGAAGCCGAGCCCGACCATGCTGGCGTAGATGACGCCGTCGGTTGGCCCGTCGAGCTCGGCCCTGCGGAACCTCAGCAGCCCCAGCAGCACCAGCCCCTTCATCGTCTCCTCCACCACGGGCGCGCCGAAGGTGGCCGCGATGTTGCGGGCGCTGGCCTCCGACAGCTTGGCGGTGTCGATGATGTAGTGCAGGTTGAGCGAGTTGATCACGCCGGCGACCAGCACCGCGATGCCCGCGCCCCAGGCGAAGGCGAAGACCAGGTTGCTGCGCGGCTCCGGCTCCATCCGGTCGAGCGCCAGAATCGCCGCGAGCAGCATCGGCACCGGCGCGAGCGCCAGCATGAGAGCGATGAAGAACTGCACCGGGGCGCCGTTGAACACGTCGAAGGAGAACGAGACAAGAGCGCAGATGCCGGTGAGGACCAACCCGATGATCAACGCGGACGACGGGCGGTCCTTCAACACCCAGCGTGGATCACGGGTCGCCATACGGTGACTTTAACGGATCAGAGTGCCGGGGTCCGTGCCGGTCAAAGCAGCATCACCGTCCGGACACTCGTCAGGCCAGCAGCGGGTCGATCGCGACCGCGAGGAAGAGCAGCGCCAGGTAGGCGTTGGACCAGTGGAAGAAGCGCATGGGGCGCAGGTCGACGCCGCTCTTGCCGGCGTTGAGCCGGGCCAGCAGGCGGTGGACCTCCCACAGGCACATGGCGCCGAGCACGGCGGCCACGATCGGGTAGAACAGCGTGGTGTCGGCCACCGGCCACAGCGCCAGCGAGCACAGCACGGTGGCCCACGTGTAGGCGATCGACTCCAGCACGACCCGCCGCTCGGTGGCCACCACAGGGAGCATGGGCACCTTGGCCGCCGCGTAGTCCTCCTTGTAGCGCATGGCCAGCGTCCAGGTGTGCGGCGGCGTCCAGAAGAACACCACCCCGAACAGCACCAGCGGCGCCCAGTCGAGCCGCTCCGTGATGCCCGCCCAGCCGATCATCACCGGCATGCAGCCCGCGATGCCGCCCCACACGATGTTCTGGGCCGTGCGGCGCTTCAGGATCATCGAGTAGACCAGCACGTAGAACAGGATCGCCCCGGTGGACAGCATCGCGGCCAGCCAGTTGGTGGTCACCCACAGGCCCACCAGGGACAGCACGCCGAGCACGATGCCGAAGATCAGCGCGCCGCGTGGCGAGACCTGGTGCCTGGCCAGCGGCCTGCGGCGGGTGCGGCGCATCTTCTGGTCGATGTCGCGGTCCACGTAGCAGTTGAGCGCGTTGGCGCTGCCCGCCGATAGGGTGCCGAACACCATGACCGAGATCGACGTCCACAGCGGCGGCAGGCCGCCCGCCGCCAGGAACATCACCGGCAGTGTCGTGATCAGCAGCAGCTCGATGATCCGCGGCTTGGTGAGCGCGATGTAGGCCTTTACGATCATGCCGATCGAGCGCGGCCCCTCCACCTGCGGAGATCGGGCCGTCGCCTGCCTGTTGGTCAGCACCGTCAAGGCGCTTCCAGCCTGTGCGGAGTCAACGCGTAACCTCTGAATAGAGCGGATCCATGGGTAGGCGCCGTGACGCCCCTGCGAACAAACAAACTGTAGTCGCAGGGTCGGCCGGTCCGGCCAATGGGGGGCTTGCGCCGTACATGGACGCGCGCGGGTGGAATGGGAATCGATCGCCAACTCCACTCGGTTAGGGTCCGGTATAGGTGCGAACTACGCTGCCTGCGCTGGACCGCCGACCGCGGCCCACCGTGGGCGGGATAGCCGACACCAATGACAACTAGATTCCGGAGATCGAGCAGTTGAGCACCGAACTCGTGCCAGCCCTTGACTGGACCGACCTGGACAACCAGGCGGTCGATGTCGTTCGGGCCCTGGCGATGGACGCTGTGGAGAAGGCGGGCTCGGGTCATCCCGGCACCGCCATGAGCCTGGCCCCCGCCGCATACCTGCTGTTCCAGCGTGTGATGCGGCACGATCCGACCGATCCCGGCTGGGCGGGGCGCGACAGGTTCGTGCTTTCGTGCGGCCACTCGAGCCTGACGCTCTACATCCAGCTCTACCTTTCCGGCTACGGCCTCACGCTCGACGACCTGCGGCGGCTGCGCCAGTGGGACAGCCTGACGCCCGGCCACCCGGAGCACGGCCACACGGCGGGCGTGGAGACCACGACCGGCCCGCTCGGCCAGGGCCTGGGCAACGCCGTCGGCATGGCGATGGCGGCCCGCCGCGAGCGCGGCCTGTTCGACCCCGACACCGAGCGCGGCACCTCGCCGTTCGACCACCACATCTGGTGCTTCGTCAGCGACGGCGACATCGAGGAGGGCATCAGCCACGAGGCCAGCTCGCTTGCCGGCCACCAGAAGCTGGGCAACCTCATCGTCATCTGGGACGACAACCACATCTCCATCGAGGACGACACCCTCATCGCCAAGTCGGAGGACGTCGTCGCCCGCTACGACGCCTACGGCTGGCACACCCAGAGCGTCGACTGGACCGCCACCGGCGACTACGTCGAGGACGTCCAGGCCCTCTACGACGCCCTCCAGGCAGCCAAGGCCGAGACCGACCGGCCGTCGTTCATCCGGCTGCGCACGATCATCGGCTGGCCGGCCCCCAACAAGCAGAACACCGGCAAGATCCACGGCTCGGCCCTGGGTGAGGCGGAAGTCGCCGCCACCAAGGAGGTCCTGGGCATGGATCCGGCCAAGACCTTCCACGTGCCCGCCGACGTGCTCGAGCACGCCCGCGGCATCGCCCAGCGCGGCCGCACCGACCACGCCGAATGGGAGAAGTCCTACGCCGAGTGGCGCCTGGCCAACCCCGAGCGGGCCGACGAGTTCGACCGCATCTCCGAGCGCGAGCTGCCCAACGGCTGGGCGCGGGCGCTGCCGTCGTTCGAGACCGGCACCTCGATCTCGACCCGCAAGGCCTCCGGCGAGGTGCTGAGCGCGCTGGCGCCGGTGCTGCCCGAGCTGTGGGGCGGCTCGGCCGACCTGGCGGAGTCGAACAACACCACGATGAAGGGCGAGCCGTCCTTCATCCCCGAGGAATACCAGACCAAGGAGTTCCCGGGTAACCGCTACGGCCGCACGCTGCACTTCGGCATCCGCGAGCACGCCATGGGCGCCATTCTCAACGGCATCGCCCTGCACGGCGGCACCCGCCCCTACGGCGGCACGTTCCTGGTCTTCTCCGACTACATGCGCCCCTCGGTGCGCCTGGCCGCGCTGATGAAGCTGCCGGTCACGTTCGTCTGGACGCACGACTCCATCGGACTCGGCGAGGACGGCCCGACCCACCAGCCGATCGAGCACCTGTGGTCGCTGCGCGCGATCCCCGGCCTCGACGTGGTCCGCCCGGCCGACGCCAACGAGACGGCGTACGCCTGGAAGGCCGTGCTCAAGCACACCGACCGGCCCGCCGCGCTGGCTCTGACCAGGCAGAACCTGCCGGTCTTCGAGGGCACCACCGCCGAGGGCGTGGCCCGCGGCGGCTACGTGCTGCGCGAGGCCTCCGACGGCCAGCCCAAGGTCATCCTCATCGCCACCGGCAGCGAGGTGGAGATCGCGCTGGAGGGCCGCGAACTGCTCGAGGCGAAGGGCATCCCGACCCGGGTCGTGTCGATGCCGTGTGTCGAATGGTTCAAGGGGCAGGACATCGCATATAGGCAGACGGTCCTGCCTTCGTCGATCCGGGCTCGAGTCGCGGTCGAGGCGGGCGTCGCGCTCGGCTGGCACGAGTTCGTCGGCGAATGCGGCGAAGTAGTCGGCCTCGAACACTTCGGTGCTTCGGCCCCGTACAAGACTCTGTATGAGTTGTTCGGGCTGACGGCGGAGCGCGTGGCGGCCGCGGCACATGCGAGCCTGGCCAAGCTCGGCCAGGAAAAGGGCGAGACGACGGGAAACTGAAGGAAGATGAGCGAGAACCTCAAGAAGCTGTCCGGCCAGGGCGTTGCCATCTGGCTCGACGACATCAGCCGCGAACGGCTGCGCAGCGGCAACCTGGAGCAGCTGATGCGCGAGAAGAACGTCGTCGGGGTGACCTCCAACCCGACGATCTTCGCCAACGCGCTCAGCAAGGGTGACGCCTACGACGCCCAGCTGCACGACCTGGCCGTGCGCGGCGTGGACGTGGGCGAGGCCGTGCGCGCCATCACCACCTACGACATCCGCTGGGCCGCCGACGTGCTGCGTCCCATCTACGACGCCACGGGCGGCGTGGACGGCCGCGTGTCGCTCGAGGTGGACCCGCGCCTGGCCCGCGAGAGCGAGAAGACGGTCGCCGAGGCGCGGGCGCTGTGGTGGCTGGTGGACCGGCCCAACCTGTTCATCAAGATCCCGGCGACGGTCGAGGGGCTCCCCGCGATCACCCAGGCGCTGTCGGAGGGCATCAGCGTCAACGTCACGCTGATCTTCTCGCTCGAGCGCTACCGCGCGGTCATGGACGCCTGGCTCACCGGGCTCGAGGCGGCGCAGGCCAAGGGGATCGACCTGGGCTCGATCGAGTCGGTGGCCTCGTTCTTCGTCAGCCGCGTCGACACCGAGATCGACAAGCGCCTCGACAAGCTGGGCAAGCCGGACCTGAAGGGCAAGGCGGGCATCGCCAACGCCCGCCTGGCGTACGCGGCGTACGAGGACGTGATGAACTCCGAGCGCTGGCAGCGCCTGCGCGCGGCGGGCGCCCGTCCGCAGCGGCCGCTGTGGGCCTCGACCGGCGTGAAGAACCCCGAGTACTCCGACACCATGTACGTCGACCAGCTCGTCGCCCCCGGCACCGTCAACACGATGCCGGAGAAGACGCTCGACGCCACGGCCGACCACGCCAACGTCACCGGCGACACGGTCCGCCCCTTCTACGAGCAGGCCTGGAACACCATGGCCGCGCTCAAGGACGCCGGCGTCGACTACGACGACGTGGTGAAGGTGCTGGAGGACGAGGGCGTCGAGAAGTTCGAGGCGTCCTGGAACGAGCTGCTCGAGAGCGTCACCAAGAACCTGGTCCCGTGATGGAAGTGACCTACCGCGAGGAGGGGGTGGCCTCGGCCGCCTCCTCCGTCGCGGGGCGTCTCGTCGCCGACGGCGTGCCCGCGCGGCTCGCCGCCGGCGACCCCACGCTGTGGGGCGAGGACGCCGAGGCGGCGGCGGCTGTCAGGCTCGGCTGGCTGCGGCTGCCCCGCACCTCTCGCGAGCTGCTGCCCCGGCTGGGCAAGCTCGCCGAGCGGGCCCGCGCGGCAGGTCTGACGAACGTGGTGCTGGCCGGGATGGGCGGCTCGTCGCTGGCGGCGGAGGTCATCTGCGCCACCGCCGACGTGCCGCTCACCGTGCTCGACACGACCGACCCCGGGCAGGTGCGCCGCGCGCTGGCCGACCGGCTCGACGCCACGGTCGTGGTCGTGGCGAGCAAGAGCGGCTCGACCGTGGAGAGCGACTGCCACCTGCGGATCTACGAGGAGCTGTTCGCCGACGCGGGCATCGCGCCCGCAGACCGCATCGTGGCCGTCACCGACCCCGGCTCGCCGCTGGCCGAGCGGGCCGCCGACGGCGGCTTCGAGCTGGTGCTCGCCCAGCCCGACGTGGGCGGGCGCTACTCGGCGCTGTCGGCGTTCGGGCTGGTGCCGAGCGCGCTGGCGGGGGCCGACGTGCAGCGGCTGCTCGACGACGCCGAGGAGGTGCTGCCGCTGCTGGCCCGCGACACCGGCAACCCCGGGCTCGACCTGGGGGCCGCGCTCGGCGGCGCGGTGCTGGCCGGGCGCGACAAGCTGCTGCTCGAAGACCAGCTCTCGGCCATCACCGGCCTGCCCGACTGGATCGAGCAGCTCGTCGCGGAGTCCACCGGCAAGCAGGGCAGGGGGATCCTGCCCCTCGTGGGCGCCGAGCCGAACGAGAGCGGCGACGAGCTGATCGTCGCCATCGAGACCGACCTCGGGGACGTGCGCGTGGACGGGCCGCTGGGCGCGCAGTTCCTGGTCTGGGAGTACGCCACCGCCGTCGCGGGGCTGCTGCTGCAGGTCGACCCGTTCGACCAGCCGAACGTGGCCGAGTCGAAGGAGAACACCGCGGCCCTGCTGGCGCTGCCCGACCTGCCGACGGGTGCGCCAGCGTTCGCGGACGGCCCCGTCGAGGTGTACGGGTCGTCCACGGCCAAGGACCTGCCGGGGGTGTTCGCCGAGCTGCTGCACGCGATACCGGCCGGCGGCTACCTGGCGATCATGGCTTATCTCGACCGGCTGGCCGCGTTCGACGCCCCGGTGCCTGACGGGGCCGACTTCGAGCAGATGACCGACGCGTGGATGTGGGCCGATCCGGCGACGCTGCGGCCGCTGCTCGCACTGCGTACCAACCGGGCGGTGACGTTCGGGTGGGGGCCGCGGTTCCTGCACTCCACCGGGCAATATCACAAGGGCGGGCCCCAGAACGGGGTGTTCCTGCAGATCACCGGGGCGGTGGCCGAGGACGTCGCGGTCCCCGGCAGGCCGTACACGCTGGGGCGGCTCCAGCTCGCCCAGGCGCTCGGCGACCTGGGAGCGCTCGAGACCCGCGGGCGGCCCGCCGTACGCCTGCATTTGACCGATCGCGCGGCGGGTGTCGCGCGCTTGCTCGCAGCTGCACAGGAGGCTTGAGATGACAGACCCGGCAGCACCCGCGGAGGAAGCCGTCACAGCGGCGGCGGCCGTCGCGGGCACCGCCACCACCGAGGAGGTGGTCGCCGCCAACCCGTTGCGCGACCCGCGTGACAAGCGGCTGCCCCGGGTGGCTGGACCGTGCGTGATGGTGTTGTTCGGCGTGACGGGCGACCTGGCCAAGCGCAAGCTGCTGCCGGCGATTTACGACCTGGGGAACCGGGGGCTGCTGCCGCCCGGCTTCTCGCTGGTCGGCTTCGCCCGGCGGGATTGGAAGGACCAGGATTTCGCCCAGTTGACGCACGACGCCGTCAAGGCACATGCCAGGACGCCCTTCCGCGAGGAGGTCTGGAAGCAGATCCGCGAGGGCATCCATTTCGTGCCAGGCGAGTTCTCGGACGACGGGGCGTTCGACGCGCTGGCCATGGCGCTCGCCGAGATCGACGAGACCCGGGGCACTGGCGGAAACTACGCTTTCTACCTGTCGGTGCCGCCGAAGTTCTTCCCCGTGGTGGTGGAGCAGCTCAAGCGGACCGGGCTGGCCGACGCGCCCGAGGGATCGTGGCGCCGGGTGGTCATCGAGAAGCCGTTCGGGCACGACCTGAAGTCGGCGCACGAGCTGAACGAGATCACCACCTCGGCCTTCCCGGAGAGCTCGATCTTCCGGATCGACCACTACCTGGGCAAGGAGACCGTCCAGAACATCTTGGCGCTGCGGTTCGCCAACAACCTCTACGAGCCCATCTGGAACCGCGGCTTCGTCGACCACGTGCAGATCACGATGGCCGAGGACATCGGCATCGGCGGGCGGGCCGGCTACTACGACGGCATCGGCGCGGCCCGTGACGTGATCCAGAACCACCTGCTCCAGCTGCTCGCACTGGTCGCCATGGAGGACCCGACCTCGTTCGACGCCTCCGCGCTGCGCCGGGAGAAGGAGAAGGTGCTCAAGGCCGTGCGGCTGCCGTCCAACGTGGGCCTCAACACGGCGCGCGGCCAGTACGCCGCGGGCTGGCAGGGCGGCGAGAAGGTGGTCGGCTACCTGCAGGAGGACGGCATCTCGCCCGAGTCCACCACCGAGACGTACGCGGCCATCAAGCTCGAGATCGCCAACCGGCGGTGGGCGGGCGTGCCGTTCTACCTGCGCACCGGCAAGCGCCTGGGCCGCCGGGTGACCGAGGTGGCGGTGGTGTTCCAGCGGGCGCCGCACCTGCCGTTCAGCAAGACAGACACCGAGATCCTCGGGCAGAACGCGCTGGTGATCAGGGTGCAGCCGGACGAGGGCATCACGGTGCGTTTCGGCTCGAAGGTGCCGGGCACGGCGATGGAGGTACGCGACGTCTCCATGGACTTCGCCTACGGCGAGTCGTTCCTGGAGTCGTCACCCGAGGCGTACGAGCGGCTGCTGCTCGACGTGATGATCGGCGACCCGCCGCTCTTCCCGCACCAGCGGGAGGTCGAGCTGTCGTGGACCATCCTCGACCCGATCGAGGAGTTCTGGGCCACGCAGGGCCAGCCCGAGCCGTACGAGTCCGGCTCGTGGGGGCCGCCGTCGGCCGACGCGATGATGGCCCGCGACGGCCGCGTCTGGAGGAGACTCTAGTGACTACTTTCATGCTGGCGGACACGACGGCCGGCAAGATCTCGGCGCAGCTCATGCACCTGCGCCACCAGATGGGCGCGCCGGCCATCGGCATGGTGCTGACGCTCGTGGTGGTCTGCGAGGAGCGCCACCAGTACGACGCGCTCCGCGCCGCCACCGAGGCCGCCCGCGAGCACCCCTCGCGCATCATCGTCGTGGTCAACCGCGAGGCCGAGGAGCCGAACCGGCTGGACGCCGAGCTGCGCATCGGCGAGTCCACGCCCGGCGAGGTCGTGGTCCTGCGCCTGTACGGCGAGCTGACCCAGCACGGCGACTCCGTGGTCAGCCCGCTCCTGCTGCCCGACACGCCGGTCGTGGTGTGGTGGCCGGGCGCCGCCCCCGACGTGCCGTCCCAGGACGCGGTCGGCGCCCTCGCCCAGCGCCGGATCACGGACGCCAGGGGCTTCGACCACGGCGGCGTCAAGTCGCTGGTGACCAGGGCCAAGGGGTACGCCCGCGGCGACACCGACCTGGCCTGGGCCAGGCTGACGCCGTGGCGCAGCCTGCTGGCGGCCGCGTTCGACCAGCCGGTGGGCAAGGTGCGCAAGGGCGTCGTGGAGGCCTCTCCTGGCAACCCGAGCGCGCCGCTGCTGGCCGCCTGGTTGTCGGAGCGGCTCGGCGCCCCGATGAAGGTGACCGACTCCTCCGGCCCGGGGCTGACGGCCGTGCGCCTGCAGCTGAACGACGGCGAGCTGACCGTCTCCAGGCACGACGCCCGGCTGGCCACGCTGTCGCGGCCCGGCCAGCCCGACAGGAACGTGGCCCTGGCCAGGCGGCAGACCTCGGAGCTGATGGCCGAGGAACTGCGCAGGCTCGACAGCGACGAGATCTATGAGGCCGCGGTCAAGCGGTTCGCCCGTACGTACAAGGGATGACCTGTGACGTCAGTGGCTGAGAGAGTAGTACCCGTGAGCGTTCCCAACGTAGTCGTCCACCGCGACGCCGACGTCCTGGCCAAGGCGGCGGCGGCGCGGATCATCACGCGGCTGGTCGACGTGCAGTCGGCCAAGGGGTCGGCGTCGATCGTGCTCACGGGCGGCACGGTCGGCATCGCGACGCTGGCGGCCATCGCCGCCACGCCGGCCCGCGACGCCGTGGACTGGCGCCGCCTGGACATCTGGTGGGGCGACGAGCGCTTCCTGCCCACCGGCGACAAGGAGCGCAACGAGACCGGCGCCCGTGAGGCCCTGCTCGACCAGGTGGACGTGGATCCGGACCGGGTCCACGTCATGCGCGGCCCCGACTCGGGGATGACGGCGGAGGAGTCGGCCGAGTCCTACGCCGTCGAGCTGCGCAAGGCCGCCAGGCCGGAGGACCACGGCCCCGTGCCGAGCTTCGACGTGATGCTGCTCGGCATGGGCCCGGACGCCCACGTGGCGTCGCTGTTCCCGGGCCTGCCCGCCCTGTACGACACCCGCTCGGTGGTGGCCGTGCACGGCGCGCCCAAGCCGCCGCCGACCCGGATCTCGCTGACGCTGCCCGCCATCCAGTCCTCGCGCGAGGTCTGGGTGGTGGCGGCCGGTGAGGAGAAGTCGGGCGCGGTACGCCTGGCGCTGTCGGACTCGGGGCACGTACAGGTGCCCGCGTCGGGCGCCAGGGGTCGTGCGCGCACGCTGTTCCTGCTGGACCGGGCGGCGGCCAGCAAGATCCCGCCGGAGCTGGGCCGCATCTCGTCGCCCTGACTCCAGCCTCATGCTGCTCGCCGGGCCGCGCCCTGCTCGCCCAGCGGGTCCTGCTATCCCGGCCTCGAAAGCCGGCCGTCACGTCACCGGCGGCCGAGCCACGTCCGGTGCGTGGCTGGCACACGGGCGGGGCGAGCGGCGGCACCCACCGTGGCCGGCCCATGAACCAGACCCCGGTGCCCGCCTTTCCGGCTGGGCGGTGCAGGCGCGGGGCGGGTGACCGTGCCGGGAGAAGCACGGCGCGGACGTCGCCGGGGCGGCGGCGTCAGGCCCCTTGGACCGCCAGCAGGTCGTCGATCTCCTTGACCAGCGCCTGCTTGCGCTCCTCCGCCAGGTAGGACGCCTGGACGCCGTTCTTGGCGAACTGCGCGAGCTCTTTCCTGCCGAAGCCGAAGGTCCGCGCGGCTACCCGGTACTCCTGCGCCAGCGTCGTGGCGAACATGGGCGGGTCGTCGCTGTTGAGCGTCACGTACAGGCCCTCCTCCAGCATCAGCGGCAGCGGGTGGTCCTCGATGCGGGCGATCTGGCCCGTGCAGAGGTTGGAGGTGGGGCACACGTCCAGCGGGAGCCGGGTTTCGCGCAGGTAGGCGACCAGGCGCGGGTCCGCGAGGCAGTTGATCCCGTGTCCGATGCGCTCGGCGCCGTAGCCCTCGATGACCTCCCAGATCGTCTCAGGGCCGGACATCTCGCCGCCGTGCGGGACACTGTGGAGGCCCGCCGCGCGGGCGGCCGAGAACGCCGAGCGGTACGCGTCACGATATTTCGGGCGCTCCTGCTCGATGCCGCCTATGCCGAAACCTACCAGCGCGGCGGGAGGTTCCTGGAGGGCGTGCTCGAGCGTCACCTTGGCTGCCTCCTCGCCGTACTCGCCGGGGATGTCGAAGATGTACGCCATCTCCACCCCGTGGTCGCTCAGGGAGCGGCGGGCGGCCAGGTCGAGGGCCTCGGTGACCTCGCGCATGGGCATGCCGACGATGTGGTGGGCGTACGGGGTCACCTGCAGCTCCACGTAACGGGCGCCCTGCGGGGCGAGGTCGCGGGCCAGGCCGAGGACGAGCGTGGCCACGTCCTCGGGCTCGCGGACGAGCGCGTTGACGGCCCGGTACACCTGGGCGAAGTGGGGGAAGTCGCGGAAGGTGTAGAAGGCGCGCAGCTCCTCCTCCGTCGAGGGGACCGGGCCGCCGGGGTGGCGGCGGGAGAGCTCGAGGACGGTGGGGACCGAGGCCGAGCCGATCAGATGCACGTGGAGCTCGACCTTGGGGAGGGCGTCGATGAAGGCGTCGATGGTCATGGCGACGACCATACGGGCGGAATTTCCCAAAAAAACAGCGTTAGGCACGAAATTTCACACATAAATGTCAGGTTCAACGCGGAGCCAGGCCGAGCCCGTGACCAGCGGCCACCGCACTCACGACGGCACCGCCGACCAGACGGGTCTGCACCACGAGAAGAAGGGCGGCGCGTCGCTGACCGTCGTCTCCACCGGAAACCTCGTCAGGAACGTGCCCAAGCCCCTGGTCAAGGTGCCGAATGACGCTACCGTCAACGTGGGCGCGGGCCCCTGACCTCCCTCTGGCCCACCTGCCGTGCACGGCATCGCGAACCGTCGCTCGGCGGGCGCCTCGGCCCGATCATGCCGCAACTGACATACGGTCACGCCGAAATGCGCGAGGTGCTCACCTGCAGAGGCGGCTCGGATGTCCGATATGGTCTCTTTTGGTCATCTCTATGGACGGTCTTGGGGGACGGTACCGTGCGCGGAATGCTGCTGACCGTGGCTCTTGTCTTGAGCCTGTCCGGCTGCGGTGTGGTCGCCAGGCTGGGCGCCAGGCCTGCCGACGCGCCCACGCCGACCCCGGTCACGTCGCAGGCCCCCTCATCGGGTACCACCCCCACCCCTTCTCCGGCCAGGGCGGCGCTGACCATCCCCCAGGCGAGGCAGGCGATGCAGGAGTGGGTGGGCAAGTACAACGCGACGCTCAAGAAGCGCAAGTGGTGGCGGCAGAACGCCGGGCTGGAAGCGCTGTTCATCGAGGCGGCGCTGCACGAGGGCGTGCTCGAACGCAACCACGAGACTTCCAAGTGGAAGCCGGGGCACAAGCCGATCAACCTGACCGGCACGCCGACGATCTACCTGCCCAGGCCGGAGCAGCAGCCGCAGATCGGTGACTGGTTCATCGCGCAGGCGACCTACAAGGACACCAAGGGTCATGCCCGCCCGCACGTACTCGCGTTCTTCCGCTCCCCCGGGCAGCCCTTCAAGCTGGCCGTCGCGACCCCGATCCACTGGGGCCAGCGGATGCCCAAGCCGCGCCTCGACGCCGACGGCTACGTCACCGACATGGACAACGCCGTGGCGCGCGCCGTGGCCAAGGAGTACCTCAACTTCTGGAACAACAAGAAGAAGGAGGGCGCCTCCGGCTACCGCCTGGCCAGGAACAGCTACAGCCGCAAGGCGTTCCCCGCCGTCAACAAGGGGCTGTACGTCGCGTTCGCCGGCCACGGCTCGGTCTTCGGCTTCCGTACCGCGGACGGCGGCTCGTTCTTCCTGTTCGCCATGGTCAACGACGCCAAGAGCGTCAACCAGGTCCTGAGTGAAGCGCTACTGGTGCCCAAGGGCAGCAAGACCATCCAGGAGCTCGGCGCCAACTGGTTCTCCTAGGGAGTCTTACCAGAAACGGCCCTCAGGAGGGTTCAGACGGCGGTGCGTCCACCGGCAGGACAGTGCGGCAACGCCGTCCGCACCGACACCCACGCCCAGCAGCTTCGCCAAAAAGCAGACCAGATCGACCGGCGAGCCGCCCATTCACCCGAACCGATGGCCAAGAGGCTGCGCAAGAACGCCGCCAAGCTGCGCGAGCTCGCCGACCACCACGACGCCACCGCCCGAGCCGCAGAGGACGTCGCATGAACCAGCAACACCAGGACGAGCGCACCCGCATCCGCCAGGCCATGGACCGGCTCCCTAAACGACGAGGCCAGCACGAGTTCTACGAACGGGTACGCACCGAAACCCAGCAGGTCCCCGAACACGAACAGGAGCTTCGAGAGACCATCGCCACGCTCAAGAAGACGATCGCCAACCAGAACGCCGAACTCCAAGAACTGGTGACCAGCCTGACCCTCGCCGGCGCCGTCCTCACTCACACCATGCCGACCCTGCCTGCGCCCACCCCGCCGCCCGACAACGTCTTCACGCTCCGGCCCCGACCGGGCTTGATACCCCTGGGGAGGTTCTCAAGGAGGTTGGGTCCGGGCTGACGGGCGTCGGCGCCTCCTCCTCTACCGCGATCAATCGCAAGGTGACGCAGATCACATCTCATAACGTGAACTCGCGTCGGCCGTCCGGGCGAAAGCTGGCGAATCGATGTGTAGGGACGGGAGCAGCATGTGATCGCCAACGAATCCGGCAGGGCCGATGACGCCGAGCTGATACGGCGCTCGGAGCGCGATCCGGAGGCCTTCGCCGACCTGTTCGAGAGGCACGCACCCGCGTTGCGGCGCTATGTTGCCCGGAGGCTGGGCCCTTCCCTGGCCGACGACATCGTCTCCGACGCTTTTTTGGCCGCTTTCCGGCGTCGCGGCCGCTACGACCTGAGCCATCCAGACGCGCGGCCCTGGCTGTACGGCATCGCCGCCCGGCTCGTCAGCCGGCATCGGCGGGTGGAGATCCGCTTCTACCGGGCGCTGGTCCGCAGCGGCGTCGACGAGATCGTCGAGCCGTACGCCGAGCGCGTCGACGACCGGGTTGCCGCGCAGCAGGCCGGGCTGGCGGCGGCTCTGATGCAGCTGCCCGGACCAGGACACGCCAGGCGCTCGGTGGATCAGACCTTGCGATGACGCGAAAGGAGTCTTCGGATGGATGAGCTGCGATCGTTGCGCGAGTGGCGCGCCGCGGTGCCCGAGCCCGGCCAGGACTGGATCATTCCGGAGCGGCGGCGGCTGCTGATGCGGATGCGGGGGCGCAGGCGGGCACTGGGGCGTCGCCTCCTCGTGGTTGGGGCGTTGGGGGCCGCCGCCGCGGTCGCCGTGGCGACTTTTCGGCCGCAACCTCCCGCTCAGGAGCCAGCGGCCACACCCTCGGTCGTCCGACTCGACTCCGATGTGGTGCTGGCCCGCGCCGCCGAGGTGGCGAGCAGACGCGAGAGCACCCCGGTGCCGCTGCCGACGCAGTGGCACTACACCAAGACCCTGGACAAGCAACCGAACTCGGACACGATCGAGACCAGTGAGCAATGGCTGCGCTATGACGGCATGCAGGCCGCCGGCTTCGGTGAGGACGGAAAACTGCACGTCGGCCCTGAGGGCGATCCCCTGGATCCGGGCGACGACGACCTGTCGCCGCAGCAGTACGACGCCAAGCTGCGCGAGCTGCCGACCGACCCGAGGAAGCTGCTGGCCAAGATCACGGGTGACCGCCACTGGATCAAGGGAGCCCGTGAGGAGAAGGTTCCCAAGACCATCGTGCCCGCCGACGTTCGGGCGTATAACGTGATCATGCTCTACCTGAGCAGGTACGGTTCGATGCCGCCGCGGCTGGAGGCGGCCATGTTCCGCGCTCTCGCTCTCATTCCCGGCGTCCGGATCGAGCAGGGCGTGAGCGACGCCGCCGGCCGCAGCGGGCTGGGCGTCTGGCGGGAGCAAGCCGGTGATGCACGGCCTTACCGCAAATACGAGATTTTGGACCCCGCTACCTACCGCTACCTGGGTAGCCGGACAGTCTGGCTGCGGGATGAGGTGCGGCCCGGCGTGACGGAACCCCTCGCCCGCAAGGGAGCGGTGTGGAGCACGGCCCTGCTGGCATCGATGATCGTCGACCGTCCCGGCCAGCGGGGCTGAGCGCCCATCGCACGGGCGTGAAGACCGACGACACGACGTCCTTGATCATGTCGAGAAACGATCGATTCTTTGGACAAGATCACCGCCACATCGGTCTCGCAAAGCTCCCGGGTCGCTGACGATCAGGCGGCCAGGCCGACGTCGGTGAAGTAGACCTCCTCCAGGAGGGGGTCGAGCGGGTCGGGCCGGCAGCGCAGGCCGTAGGCGCCGAAGCGGCTGATGTGGGCGCGCCGGAAGTCACGAAGGCCAGCCCTTCGCGGATCTCCGCCAAAGCCCGGCGCGCGCCCCGGCCCGCGACACGCGTTGCTCCTTGGTGGTAACTGCGGTGGGCGACGTCGAAGAAGACCGTTGCCGCGCTCATCCCGAAGGCCACGACGAACAGCTGCGGGACGCGCTCGCGCTCTCCCCGATCGGAGGCGCGCACATGCTGTTCGCCGACAGGAAGGGCGACAGGCCCGAGGCCATCGGCAAGCTGGTGAACGCGATCATCGCCGACGTCGTGCAACGGCGCCTGTTGTGAGGCCGGAGGGCCGCGGTCATATCGCCCCGGGAGGGCCGGGCATGGCGATCTCGAAGATGCCCTGTGCCCTGTACGTGGTGAGTTCCCTGACCTTGCCGGTCCTGACATTCACCGCGTACGCCGTGAATGTCCGGTACGGCGGGTCAATCTGCGCGGGCTCGTCGTCCGGCAAGTTCGGCGGTCTCCCGTTCCGTGCGGTCCTCGTAAAAGCGCAGCACGATCACCGTCCGCTGCCGGGGCGGCAGTCCCATGAGGGCCTGGCGCATGACGAGCCGTACGAGGGTGGAGTCCTCGCCGGAGTACGGCCGGTCGGGAGGTTCGGCGGTCGGGAGCTCAGTCCTGACCCGGCGCCGCCGCCACGAGATGTGCTGATTCACCAGCGCCTTACGCGCGTACGCCTCGGGGCGCTCGACGTGCGACAACCGGGACCAGCGCCGCAGCACCTTCAGCAGGACGCTCTGCAGCAGGTCCTCGGCCTGGTGGGCGTCTCCCGTGAGCAGGTACGCCGTGCGCATCAGCGCTTGCTGGTGCGCGGCGACAAACTCACGGAAGCTGTCATTGCGATCCAAGACGACTCCTCTCGACCGTTACCGACGCCGGAGAGGGGCGGAAAGGTTCGATCCGCGCTGGAAACCCGGGATGCGTTCGAGCACGCCACCGGCGAAGACGTCGTACAGGTTGCCCAGCACCTCCGGCACGAAGTGGGAGCGGCGGACGGTGCCGTCGCCGTACACCGAGATCACG
This sequence comes from Nonomuraea sp. B19D2, assembly GCF_040137845.1. Lineage (NCBI taxonomy): Bacteria > Bacillati > Actinomycetota > Actinomycetes > Streptosporangiales > Streptosporangiaceae > Nonomuraea > Nonomuraea sp. B19D2. The sequence continues at coordinate 350,188 of NZ_JBEFAK010000005.1, forward strand.
CTGTCGCCGGTGCGGCACGGCAGGCCCGCGCTGGCGTGCGGGAAGCGGCTGTGGTGGAAGAGGGGGTCGATGGCCGCCCACTCGGCCGCCTCGGTGCGCGGGGTCGTCGAGCGCGGCCCTGTCGGCGCGCAACTGCTCGGGCGTGTCCACATCCCGAACACATTAGCGATCTTGAGATCACCGGCTCTGAGCTGGTCGAGGCGGCGCTCCTCGTCCGTCAGCCGGGCGGCGAGCGCGGCGGCCGGCCTTACGGTCGGAATTCCGGAAAAAGCAGCGTTAAGCACGAAATGTCACATTCGGATGTCAGGTTCGGCCGCTGCGTTAAGCTGAGCCCGTGACCAACGCCGAAGCGTACGATCGCGGCTTCGCCCAGCTGAGCTCCCACACCGTCGGCCCTCTCCTCGACTGGACATGCGCTCCCCGCCTGCTCGACGTCGGCTGCGGCACGGGCGTGGTCACCGCGGCGGCGCTCGCCTTAGGCGCCGAGGTCACCGCCGTGGACGTCAATCCGGCCATGCTGGAGCTGACCGCCCGCCGCCATCCGTACGCGACTATCCTGCAGGCCGCGCTCCCTGACCTCCCGTTCAAGGACGAGGAGTTTGACGCCGTAGCGGGAAATTTCGTCATCAATCATGTGCCCGACACGGCCAGGGCGCTCAAGGAGCTCCACCGCGTGCTGCGCCCCGGCGGCACGCTCGCCCTGACCTGGTGGAAGTCCGACGAGATGACCGCCACAAATGTCTTCACCGACGCCATCGCCGCCGCCGAGGTCCCCTACGAGCCCCCCGCCCGGCCGTTCGCCGGCGACGACACGCCGCAGCGCTTCACGGAGCTGCTGGCGCAGGCGGGTTTCGAGGGGGCGGCCGTGGAGACCCTGTGCTGGCGCCATCAGGTGCACCTCGCGACGTGGTGGACCGACATCGTGCAGGCGGGCGGTCCGCGCTTCGCGGTGATCGCTCGGCAGCCGCCGGAGACCGTCGAGCGGATCAGGGACCACTACACCCGGCTGGCGACCCCGTACGAACGGGAAGGTTTTCCCGTGTGCGCCCACCTGGCGCACGCCACTCGCTCAGCCCTTTGACCTGCCCTTTGACCAGGCAGTCACTACCGGCATCAGCACGCCGTCGACCGACTCCGCGACGAACTCAGAGCCGAACGGCGGCCCGGCGAAGATCATTTGATGCCACACCAACGCCTCGGCCAGCGCGAAGAGCCGCCCGGGATCAACCGGCCCGGCCAGTTCCCCGCGCTTCACGGCCCGCTCCAGCGGGTCACGCACGGCGTCGAGGTCCCTCACGCGCAGGTGCGCGCGCAACGTGCGCGCCAGCTCCTGGTTGGACACCAGTGTCGAGGACAGGCCGATGATGAGCGTGTGCTTGCGCTCCACCGTCTCGCAGAGGCTGCCGAAGACGGCGGCCAGGTCGTCACGGAGCGAGCCGGTGTCGGCACCCTGCGGCGCGTCCATGTCGAACCGCCGGCAGATGACGTCCACCACCAGCTCGGGCTTGCCCGCCCAGCGCCGATAGATGGTGGCCTTGCTGGCCTTGGCCCGCCTGGCGATCTGGTCGACCGACATCCGGTCGTAGCCGACCTCCGACAGCAGCTCTATCGTGGCATCGAGGATGGCCCTTTCACGCTCGGGATCGAGTGGAGCCACGTACACATCCTTCTAGCTGTAGGCGATTTCCTCGATTGAAGTGCTCCCCACGACTAAAGTCGGGGGATTCCAGCCAGCTCGGGCTCCGTCTGCGCGGTGGCCTGGGCTGCTGTTGCTTGGCGGTTCACCTTCCGGCCCACACGGTTGCGTGGTTTGCGCGCCCCAGCTCGCACACCCGGTCCGGGCTGCACGAACTCCGCCCTCCCGGCGGTGAGGATGTTCTTGGCGGCGTTCACATCGGCGTGCTCGGTGTGTCCGCACGAGGTACACCGGAAGACCGCTTGGCTCTGGCGGGACTTCCCATCCACCACCGTGCACACATTGCACGTCTGACTCGTGTACGCCGGGTTGACAGTGATCACGCAGGTGCCCGTGTAACGGGCCCTGCTGCGGGTGGCCAGCTCGATCCGGTGCCAGCCCTTGTCCAGGATGGACCGGTTCAGACCGGACTTGCTCGCAGCCCCGTTGGGCAGGAACGCGCCCTGCTGCTCGGGGTCTGGCTTGGATGCTACCCCGGCGGTCATGTTTGTGGTCGCCAGGGCCTCGAACACGATCAGCTCGAAACTCGTGGCCAAGGCGTGAGCGATCTTGGCGGCGAAGTCAGCGCGGCGACGCCGCACCTTCGCCAACGCCTTGCCCAGCTTCGCAGCAGCATGCTTGCGCCGGGCCGAGCCCTTCCGGGTGCGGGCCAGGCGACGCTGGAGCGTGGCGGCGTGTTCGACCTCCCGCCCGCGGGCGAACACCTGGTGGTGGAAGAGCCCGTCGGAGCGGGTGACGACCTTGGCCACGCCCCGATCGATGCCGACCGCGCTACCCGGATTGGCATGCCGCTCGGGTGTGATCACGCCGTCTTCGACGAGGAAACTGACATACCAGTGGTCGCCGTCCCAGCTGACCGTGGCGTTCTTGACCGTCCCGCCGAGCGGGCGGGTGATGCGGAAGCGGACCCAGCCGAGCTTGGGAAGTTTCGCCCGTGCCCAGCGCCGGTTGAGCCGCTCGATGGCGATCTTGGCGCCCTCGGGGAACCGGAACGACGGCCGCGTCCTGGCCCTGGACTTCCAACGGACCTTCCACGTCCCGTGCCGGGCACACGCCTGGTCCAGGTCGATGAGCGTCTGCTGAAGGCAGTGGCCGGGCACCTCTGCCAGCCACGCGAACTCGCCCTTGGCCTCAGCCAGTTGGCGGGCCTGTTCGTGGTAGCCGATCCACGCCTCCCGGCGGCGGTAGCTGCGGCGCTGCTCCAGCGCGGTGTTCCACACACTGCGGCAGACGCCGCCGATCCGCTCAGCGAACTCTGCCTGACCAGGCGTAAGGTCCAGGCGGTACTTACGTCCGATCAGCATCCACGATCACCGGTTCTGCTGGTTCTCGACGTACCGCTCGACCACATCCACGGGTGCTCCGCCCACGGTGGCCACGAAGGAGGAGTTGTTCCACAGCGTCGGGAGTTTGGACTTCAGGTGCGGGAACTCCTGACGCAGGACGCGGGAGGAGCGGCCCTTGATGGCCTTGACCGGCTTGTGGATCCCGAACTGCGGATCCGCCTCAACCAGCAGGTGTACGTGGTCGGGCATGACTTCCAGTCCCACCAGCCATGCCCCTTTCTCCTCGATCACCTTGCAGATCAGCTCTTTCAGCCGCGTCTCGATCCGTCCGCCCGGCACCCGCCTGCGGTACTTGGGGCACCACACCACAAGGTCACAGTCACACCGATCACTATACGGAGTTGATCTATCTACCGCTCAAAGATTCGATAGAAGGGCTTACCCCCATGGCTTCAGCCAGGGCCCGCGCCCTAGATCTCCGGTCGTACGCCCGTCAGCTCGGCCGACACGTCCCAGAGCCTCCTGGCGAGCTCTTCCGACCTGGCCGCGGCCGACGGCGTGAGGATCTTGAGCTTGGGGCCGACGAACTCGCCGCCGTGGATGTCGGGAGAGGTCGCGGCGTAGAGCGAGGGCAGCGCGCCGGCCGCCGCCGACTTGAGGAACACGCCCACGAGGGGCTGTAGCGGCCCTATCTTGACGATGTTCGTGGCCGTCGCGCCCGGGTGGCTGGCGACGCTTGTCAGGGCCACACCGGCCCTCTCAGCGCGTCGCTGGAGCTCCAGGGTGAAGAGCAGGTTGGCGAGCTTGGAGCGTCCGTACGAGCTCATCCGGCGGTAACCGCGCTTCAGGTCGAGGTTGTCGAAGTCGATCTCGCCCCAGGCGTGCGCGTCGCTGGAGACGGTGACCACGCGGGCACCGGGAGAGGCGAGCAGGAGCGGCAGCAGCAGGCCGGTGAGCGCGTAATGGCCCAGGTGGTTGGTGCCGAACTGCATCTCGAAGCCGTCCTTGGTCTCCTGCCTGGAGATCATGCCGATGCCGGCGTTGTTGATCAGCAGGTCCACCTTGTCGACGCCCTCGGCGAACCGCCTGACCGAGGCCAGGTCCGCCAGGTCGAGGCGGCCGTACTCGACCTGGCCGCCGGGGACCGCCCGCTGGATCTCCGCGACGGCCGCGCCGCCCTTCTCCGGCGAGCGCGCGGCGACGACGACACGGGCGCCGTGCCTGGCCAGCTCCAGTGCGGTGGGGAGCCCGATGCCGCTGTTGGCGCCGGTCACGATGGCGGTCTTGCCGGTCAGGTCGGGCATGGAGTCAGGGGTCCAGCCAGTCATCGCCACTCCTCTGGAGCACTGTACGAAACGGTTTCGTACACCACCCTAGCCTAGTCGTTGACGCGCGTGGCGCTCCTCCCGCCGCGTGACTTCGAGCCGCTGTTCGGCCTCGGCGAGCCGCTTGCGGGCCTTGGCGAGCTTCCGCTCCAGCCGGGCGACCCGCTCGGCGCGCTCGTCGTGCTCCTTGACGGCTGCCTCCAGCGCCTCCTGCCACTCCCTGTGCGCGGCCTCGGCCTCCTGGCGCTCCTTGGCCTTCCTGGCCTCGGCCTCCTCGCGCTCTCTCGCCTCCTCCTCGGGAGGCTTGCGCCTGGCGGCGGGCCGCTCGCGCGGGATGGGCGCGGGAGCGAAGCCGCTGTAGTTGAGCGGCTTGACCAGGCGGCCGCCACGCACCTGCCCGGCCGCGTCGGCGTCCACGACGGCGGCCTCCAGCGTCTGGTCCACCTCGGCCGCCGCCGCGGGCGACAGGCCACTGTCCTGCCTCGCCAGCCGGCCCACCTTGGCCGTCACGTCGCCGCGGCGCCGGGTCAGCTCCGCCAGCGCGTCGGCGTCCTGCTCCTGCCAGGCGGCGCGCAGCCGCTCCCCCACGTCGAGCAGTTCGGCCAGTTCCGTGGAGTGCTCCCGGGCGAGCCGGTTCACGGCCCAGGCGGACACCGTCGGCTTGCGCAGCTTCGCGATCTCACGCGCGAGCCGTACGTCGCCTGCTTCCTTCGCCGCGCGGGCCTCGGCCTCGCGCGCGGCGGTGAACTCGGACGGCGGCAGCGCATAGAGCCTGCCGGCCACCTCGTCAAGATCCACACAGGACAAATACCCCACATCCGCTGGTTTGTAGCGCATAGTGGAGGCAGTGGCTGTCGAACGGAGGCCCCCGTGTTCGAACGCTTCACCGACCGTGCGCGCAGGGTCGTCGTCCTCGCCCAGGAGGAGGCGCGGATGATGAGCCACAACCACATCGGCACGGAGCACATCCTGCTCGGCCTCATCCACGAGGGCGAGGGCCTGGCCTCGCTGGTGCTCGACGGCTGCGGCGTGGAGCTGAACCACGTACGTGCCTTCGTCGAGCATGAGGTGGGCCGCGGCGCCAAGGCGCCCGGCGGGCACATCCCGTTCACGCCGCGCGCCAAGAAGGTGCTGGAGCTGTCGCTGCGTGAGGCCCTGCAGCTGCGCCACAACTACATCGGCACCGAGCACATCCTGCTCGGGCTGATCAGGGAGGGCGAGGGGCTGGCCGCGCAGGCGCTCGTGGACGCGGGCGCGGATCTGGCGGACGTACGGCAGCGCCTGGTCGACCGCGTGGGGCGCGCCGCTAAGGAGCGCCCGAGCGAGATGTTCTTCGCCGGCGGTTCGGTGCTGGGCGAGCGGCTCACGCGGATCGAGGAGAGTCTGGAGCGCATCGAACGCCACCTGGGCATCCGGCCGCCCGCCACCGAGAAGCCCTCTGACGTCGCTGAGAAGCCCTCTGACGTCGCCGGGAAGCCTTCAGAAGAGCCGCCGCCGGCCGAAGAGGGTCTAGGCTGACGCCATCGCGCCGACCGGCAGCCTGGCCTCCATGACACCGGGGTCCTCGGTGTAGCCGAGCGTGGCGCCCAGGGAGATCAGCATCCGGCGCATCCTGGCGTTGTCGGACAACAAGGTGGCCCTGACTTCCGCGTACCCGAGATCGCGAGCCCCCCGCACCAGCATCCTGGCCAACGCCGTGCCCAGACCGCGCCCCTGCCAGCGGTCCTCGACCAGGAAGGCCATCTCGGCGATGCCGGGGTCGGGGGTGAACATGAGGTTGGCCATCCCCACGACCTGCCCGTCGTGCCCGGCCACCAGCGAATATCCCCTGCTCCTGTCGCACAGCCGGTCGAACGTGCTCGCCGGCAGCGCGGGCATCGAGGTGAAGTAGCGGAACCTGCGCGACTCCGGCGAGCACCTGTCGTGCAGGTCGCGCACGGCCTCGCGGTAGATCGAGGTGAGCGGGCGGATCGTGACCTCCGCGCCGCCGGAGAGCTTGATCGCGCGGTCGGCCGTGGCCTGCTCGGTGGCGGGCTGGGCGAGCCGGGCGAAGGAGGCAGCCCTGGCCGCCTCGGTCAGGGTGAACGGCAGCTCCGCGCGGCGCAGGCGTACCGCACGCCTGGGGGCCACGGGCACGACGAGCTGGGTCGGGTCGGGAAGATCACTCACCGCTTCACCATAGATCCACCTGGCGTCGTCGGCGCGCAGCAACTCGGCCAGGAGCTCGGGCAGCCGCCACGGCATGGAGCGCAGCCTGGAGGCCAGCAGCAGCGCCCTGGTTGGCTCGTCGGTCAGCTCGTGGGCGGTGGCGGAGACCACCTGGACCTGGCGGCCGCCGGCCGCCTCCAGCGCCTCGCGCACCGTCTCGGGGCTGGCGGGGATGTCGGCGACGAACTCGTCGACGGTGCCGTCCGTGTCAGACTGCACGCTGAGGCCGAGAATGTTGCCGCCCCTGGCCGCCAGGGCCTCGGCGAGTGAGGCCAGCCGGCCGGGCCGCTCGTCCACCGTGGTACGGATGCGCAAGAATCCCATGCACATGAGCATGACCGGTGGCTGTTACGCAACCGCTAACGATGTGTTTCATCGCGTATTTCATCGCGAGAAGCGATGATTTATCCCGGTTTAGCGCGACGATGTACGGCGGGCTCGGGGGGCGCGAGCCAGATCCACCGCCGAGAAAGGAAGCCCCCATGAAGATCCTCTTCCGAGGCGGCCGCGTCTTCACGCCGAAGGGCGTGCGGGCCGAGGCCGTGCTGGCGAGCGACGGCGTGATCGCCGCAGTGGGGCCGGAGGCCGAGCTGGCCCGGCAGGCGCCGTCCCACGAGACGGTGGACCTGGACGGCGGCCTGCTGGTGCCGGGTTTCACGGATGCGCACATGCACCCGGTCCAGGCCGGCCTCGAACGGGCGAAGTGCGACTTGTCCGAACATTTCGGCCTTGACGCGTACATAGCCGATATAGCCGACTATGCCGCGAAAAATCCTGGCAAAGAGTGGATCGATGGCGGGGGCTGGGACATGTCGGCGTTCCCCGGCGGCCTCCCCCACCGTGACCAGCTCGACTTCCTCGACCGCCCCGCGTACCTGATCCAGCGCGACCACCACGCCGCCTGGGTCAACACCCGAGCCCTGCGCGAAGCGGGAATCACGAAGGACACGCCGGACCCGGCCGACGGCCGCATAGAGCGCGACGCCGCAGGCGAGCCCACCGGGGTCCTGCACGAGGGCGCAATGGACCTCGTCGGCCTGCTCACCCCCCGCCCGACCGCCCAGGACCTGGACGACGCGCTGGCGGACGCGCAGCAGCACCTGTTCTCGCTGGGCATCACGGGCTGGCAGGACGCCATCGTGGGCTCCTACGCGGGCTCCCAGGACCAACTGCCCACCTACGTGTCCGCGGCCCGCTCAGGCAGGCTCAGGGCGCGCGTGGTGGGCGCCTTGTGGTGGGACAGGACGCGCGGCCTGGACCAGATCGAGGAGCTGGTCGAACGACGGGCCGCCGCCGAGGGCCTCGACCGCTTCACGGCCACCTCTGTCAAGATCATGCAGGACGGCATCACCGAGAACTTCACCGCCGCCACGCTGGAGCCGTACTGCCTGTGCGGGGGCACGGGCCTGTCGTACGTGGACCCGCACAAGCTCAAGGAGTACGTCGCCGAGCTGGACAGGCTGGGCTTCCAGGTGCACTTCCACGCCATCGGCGAGCGGGCCGTGCGCGAGGCCCTGGACAGCCTGGAGGGCACGAGCCCCGGCAACCGGCACCACATCGCCCACCTGCAGATCATCGAGCCGTCGGACGTGCCGCGCTTCGCCGCCCTGGGCGTCACGGCCAACCTGCAGCCGCTGTGGGCCACGCACCACGCCCAGATGGACGAGCTGACGCTGCCGTACCTGGGGGAGCCGCGCTCGTCGTGGCAGTACCCGTTCGCGGACCTGCTGGCGCACGGCACCCGCTTCTGCGCGGGCAGCGACTGGCCCGTCTCCAACGCGGACCCGCTGCAGGGCATGCACGTCGCGGTGAACCGCACGGAGCCGGGCAGCTCGGTCCACGCGACCTACCCCACCGCGCAGACCCCGTTCCTGCCCGGCCAGCGCATCGACCTGGCCACCGCCATGACGGCCTACACGGCGGGCTCGGCCTGGATCAACCGCTCCCCCGCCGGCGCCGTCAAGCCGGGTCGCCCGGCCGACCTGGTGGTGCTGGACCGCGACCCGTTCGAGCTCCCGGCCGGCGACGTCTGGACGACGCGCACACGCATGACGTTCGTGGACGGCGACGCGGTCTACGAGCGCCGCTGAGCGGCCGGGAAACGGCGAAAGGGCCCCGGCAGACCCGAGACCCTTTCGCCGAACTCAGCCACTACCAGGGGGACTTGTTGTTACGCAGGCGCTCCAGTGCCTCCTCGAGGATCGCCTTGCCGTCCTTGTCGCTCCTGCGCTCCTTCACGTAGGCAAGATGCGTCTTGTACGGCTCGTTCTTCGGCGGGGCAGGTGGGGCCGACTCGTCCTGTCCGGCAGGAAGGCCGCAACGTGGGCAGTCCCACAGCTCGGGGACCGCCGCGTCGCTGGCGAAACTGGGGCGCGTCTCGTGCATGTTGGCGCACCAGAACGAGACCCGCACTCTCGGAGCTGCCTCGCCGCGCTCGGCCTCCCCCATGGGGCCGGCGCCGACTCGGCTGCCACGGATCGCGTTGCCACTACCCACGGATGAACTCCTCGCTCGATCGCCCCGCGCGCAGACACGGGGGGAGAATCACTGTCACGCGTTAACTTGTTGCTCAGGGCTTCATGAGCAAGCCGAGAGCGATGATGCAGACGAACCAGATCGTGCCCGTGATCACGGTCAGCCGGTCGAGGTTGCGCTCCACCACCGAGGAACCACCGAAGTTCGACGAGAAACCGCCGCCGAACATGTCAGACAGGCCGCCACCCTTGCCCTTGTGGAGCAGCACGAGCAGGATCATGAGACCGCTCGCCAGGATGAGGGCGATGGAGATTCCGATTTCCACGGTATGCCTGTTCCTTCAATGCTTTGTTACGCGTGACGATTCAGACTTGCCTTCTGAGGGTACGGCCTGTTGTCAAGTCGCACCCCCGGAACGGCTCAGTTAGCCCGGCATATCGTAGAAGCGGCAGATCTTCGCGAACTCCCCGGCGTCGATGCTGGCACCGCCCACGAGCGCGCCATCGACATCGGGTTGTGCCATGATCCCCGCGATATTGCCTGACTTGACCGAGCCACCGTAAAGGATACGGACACCGGAGGCCACTTCGGAGTCGTAGAGCTCAGCGAGTCTGACTCGCAGCGCGCCACAGACCTCCTGGGCGTCCTCCGGGGTGGCCACCTCGCCGGTGCCGATCGCCCACACCGGCTCGTAGGCCACCACTATCGATTTTGCCTGCTCGGCGGTGATTTTGCGCAGCGCGCCGTCGAGTTGGCCGAGACTGTGCGCGATGTGGCCGCCCTCTTGGCGCACCGCCAGGCCCTCCCCGACGCAGAGGATCGGGGTGAGCGAGTGGCGGTAGGCGGCCTGCACCTTGGCGTTGACCAGGTCGTCGTCCTCGCCGTGGTACTGCCGGCGCTCGGAGTGGCCGACGACCGCGTACGTGCAGCCGAGCTTGGCCAGCATGGCGCCCGAGATCTCACCGGTGTAGGCGCCGGCGTCGTACTGCGACAGGTCCTGGGCGCCGTACTCGATCCTGAGCTTGTCGCCGTCGACCAGCGTCTGCACGCTGCGCAGATCGGTGAACGGCGGCAGGACGGCGACCTCGACTTTGTCGAAGTCCTTGTCGTTGAGGGCGAAGGCGAGCTTCTGGACCAGCGCGATGGCCTCGAGATGGTTGAGGTTCATCTTCCAGTTGCCGGCGATGAGCGGCTTCCGGGTGCTCATGGGTGTCTCAGTCCTCCAAAGCCGCGAGTCCGGGAAGGGTCTTGCCCTCGAGGTATTCGAGGCTGGCCCCGCCACCGGTGGAAATGTGCGAGAAGCCGTCCTCGGGAAGCTCCAGCTTCCGTACGGCGGCCGCCGAGTCGCCGCCGCCCACCACGGTGAAGGCTGCAGAGGTGATCAGTGCCTCCGCCACCGCCCTGGTGCCGCCGGAGAACGCGTCGAACTCGAACACGCCCATGGGGCCGTTCCAGAAGACGGTCCTGGCGTCGGCCAGCTTGGCGGCGAACAGCTCGCGCGTCTTGGGCCCGATGTCGAGCCCCTCGCGGTCGGCCGGGATCGCGGTGGCCTCAACCACGTCGTGCTCGGCGTCCGGCGCGAACGTGACCGCCGCCAGGATGTCGACGGGCAGCACCAGGTCGACGCCGCGCTCGGCGGCCTCGTTGAGGAAGCCGCGCACCTGGTCGAGCTGGTCCTCCTGGAGCAGCGACTTACCGACCTCGTAGCCCTGGGCCTTGAGGAAGGTGTACGCCATGCCGCCGCCGATCAGCAGCCGGTCGACCTTGGTCAGCAGGTTGGCGATGACGCCGAGCTTGTCGGACACCTTGGCGCCGCCCAGCACCACGGCGTAGGGCCGCTCCGGGCTCTCGGTCAGCTTCTTCAGCACCTCGACCTCGGCCATGACGAGCCCGCCCGCCGCGTGCGGCAGCAACTTGGGCACGTCGTAGACGCTGGCGTGCTTGCGGTGCACCGCGCCGAACCCGTCGCCCACGTAGAGCTCGGCCAGCCCGGCCAGCTTCGCCGCGAACGCGGCCCGCTCGGCGTCGTCCTTGGACTCCTCGCCCGGCTCGTAGCGCAGGTTCTCCAGCAGCGCCACCTGGCCGTCCTGGAGCGTGTCAACCGTGCTCAGGGCGCTGTCACCGACCACGTCGGCGGCGAAGGCCACCTCCTGGCCGAGCAGCTCGCCCAGGCGACCGGCGACCGGCCTGAGCGAGTATTTCGGATCGGCCTTGCCCTTGGGCCTGCCCAGGTGGGCACAGACGACGACCTTGGCGCCACGTTCCACCAGCGTCTTGATCGTCGGCACCGACGCCCGGATGCGGCCGTCGTCGGTGATCGTCTCCCCGTCGAGGGGGACGTTGAGGTCGGCGCGCATGAGCACGCGCCGCCCCTTCACGTCGAGATCGTCGAGCGTGCGCATGCTCATGCTCCTGTTCATTGCCTCCACTCCGTGGAGGCGGCTCGGTCGCGGGCGCGGCGGGATCAGAGGCCGCGGCCGACCAGCTCGACGAGGTCGGCGAGGCGGTTGGAGTAGCCCCACTCGTTGTCGTACCAGCCGACGACCTTGACCTGGTTGCCGATCACCTTGGTCAGGCCGGCGTCGAAGATGCACGAGGCCGGGTCGGTGACGATGTCGGAGGAGACGATCTCGTCCTCGGTGTAGCTGATGATGCCCTTGAGCGGGCCCTCGGCGGCGGCCTTGACCGCGGCGTTGACCTCCTCGACGGTGACCTCGCGGCTCACGTCGACCGTGAGGTCGGTGGCCGAGCCGGTCGGGATCGGCACGCGCATGGCGAAGCCGTCGAGCTTGCCCTTGAGCTCGGGCAGGACCAGGCCGATGGCCTTGGCGGCGCCGGTGGAGGTGGGCACCACGTTGAGCGCGGCGGCGCGGGCGCGGCGCAGGTCCTTGTGCGGGCCGTCCTGAAGGTTCTGGTCCTGCGTGTAGGCGTGGATGGTGGTCATCAGACCCTTCTCGATGGTGAAGGTGTCGTGGAGGACCTTGGCCATCGGCGCCAGGCAGTTGGTGGTGCAGGAGGCGTTGGAGATGATCGTGTGGCTGGCCGGGTCGTACGAGCCCTCGTTGACGCCGAGCACGATCGTGACGTCCTCGTTCTTCGCCGGGGCGGAGATGATGACCTTCTTCGCGCCGTTCTCGGCGTGCACCTTGGCCTTGTTGGCGTCGGTGAACAGACCCGTCGACTCCAGGACCACGTCGACACCGAGGTCGCCCCAGGGCAGCTTGCCCGGGTCGCGCTCCTCGAAAACCTTGATCGCCTTGCCGTCGACGGTGATCTCGTCACTCGTGGCCTTCACCTCGTACGGCAGGCGGCCCAGGATGCTGTCGTACTTCAGCAGGTGAGCGAGCGTCGCGTTGTCAGTCAGGTCGTTGACCGCGACGATCTCGATGTCCTTGCCGCTGGCGGCGACAGCGCGCCAGAAGTTGCGGCCGATACGGCCGAAGCCGTTGACGCCTACGCGGATGCTCACGGGAACCGATCTCCTCGAACCAGATGGCGGGCTGAAACCTCAACCACGAACCTTATCGGACCCAAATTGGTTTAGACCACTACAGGTACCCAGTCTGAATCCGTGTTCAGGCGGCGCGTTTTGCGGCGTTCGAGTAAAGTGCCCGACTCATCGATGTAAATTCGTGCATTCTCTGGGGGCTGAGATGTCACACAAGCGGTCGGGCCTGCTGCCCGGGCTGGTCGCAGGGCTGCTCGCCGCGCTGGTCTGCGCGGCGGCGCTGGGGGCGGCCGTCCTGTTCCAGAACCGCCTTCCCGCCGCCGTCGCGACGTTCGGGAACGGCCATCCTCTCTCGCTGGTTTCGTCCCTGGCGATCGCCCTGATCGTCGTCCTGGCGATGGGCGCGGCACGCCCCCGCAGCATCGTCCTGGTCCCCGTGGCGGCCCTGTACGCGGGCGGCGCCGTGGCCGCGGGCCAGATCGCGGGATCGTCGATCATGATCGGCGCCACCCTGCGCACCCCGCCGGCCGAGCGCGGCCCGGCCGACCTGGCCGACATCACCCTGGACAACTTCTCCGCCGGCCTTCCCTACGCGCCGTCGCTCTACCGGGACCCCTTGTCGCAGACATGGGCCGCCTGGCTCTACATCGCCGTGGCCGCTCTCGCCGCGCTCGCCCTGCTCACCCTCCGCGTGGCCCGCGTCCGCCGCGCCCAGCGCGCCCTGGCGGCCGAGGAGGCGAAGCAGCAGGAGCCCGAGTATCGCGCTCCGTTCGAGCCCGCCCAGGCCCCGGCCCCGAAGCCCACAACGGACCTGTTCACTCCCCGCAAGCCCGCCAAGGACTGAGACCCCACCCGCCGCCACGGCTCTCACCTCGGCGGGCTCCGTTGGAGCCGCTCGGAACGGCACACCACTCGAAGCGCGGGCCCCAGGGCCGACGGCCGTGGGGGACGGTCACGTCGTCATGGCGACCGGCCTACGAGCCTTGGCGACGACCGGCCATGACAGCCGGCACCCCACGTCGGCGACGTGCGGTCCACCGTGCGCAGCCGTAACGGACGGGGGTTCTGATCGGCGACGGCGCGCCACGAGACACGGCGAGCGCTCAGGGGGCGAGCATGTCGACGGTGAGGTTCGCCTCGGTGTTCGGAATCCCCAGGTCGGAGGCGCGTTTGTCGGCCATGGCGAGCAGGCGGCGGATGCGCCCCGCGATGGCGTCCTTGGTCAGCGGCGGGTCGGCGATCTGCCCCAGCTCCTCCAGAGACGCCTGCTTGTGCTCCACCCGCAGCCGCCCGGCCACCACCAGGTGGTCCGGCGCCTCGTCCCCGAGGATCTCCAGCGCCCGCTGCACCCGCGCACCGGCCGCGACCGCCGCACGGGCCGAGCGCCGCAGGTTGGCGTCGTCGAAGTTGGCCAGCCGGTTGGCGGTGGCCCGCACCTCGCGGCGCATCCGCCGCTCCTCCCAGGCCAGCACGCTGTCGTGCGCCCCCAGGCGGGTGAGCAGCGCGCTGATCGCGTCGCCGTCGCGCACCACGACGCGGTCCACTCCGCGCACCTCACGAGCCTTGGCGTGGATCTTGAGGCGCCGCGCCGAGCCCACCAGCGCGAGCGCCGCCTCCGGGCCCGGACAGGTGACCTCGAGCGACATGGAACGCCCCGGCTCGGTGAGCGAGCCGTGCGCCAGGAACGCGCCACGCCAGGCGGCCTCCGCGTCGCAGGCGGCGCCCGCCACCACCTGCCGGGGCAGGCCGCGCACCGGTCGGCCGTGGTTGTCGATCAGGCCCGTCTGCCGGGCCAGGGCCTCGCCGTCGCGGTAGACGCGTACGACGTAGCGCGAGCCCTTACGCAGCCCGGCGGGGGCGAGCACGAGAACCTCGGCCTTGTGCCCGAACACCTCGCCGATGTCCTTGATCAGCCGCCGCGCGGTGGCGTTGGTGTCGAGCTCGGCCTCGATCACGATCCGCCCGCCCACCAGGTGGAGGCCGCTGGCGAACCGCAGCAGCGTCGAAACCTCCGCCTTACGGCAGCACGGCTTCAGCACCGGTAGGCGGCTCAGCTCGTCCTTCACCACACCTGTCATGGCCATGCGTTAGTCCTCTCCCCCATTCAGACCGGCTCTCAGCAGTCTCTCGCACCTTCGCACCGCGCCGGCCAGGATCAACGCTTCTGGAGGAAAATCTCGTCCAGGACGGAGGCAAGACGTCGTGGGTCATGCCTCGGCGAGCCGTCAGCGGTGCCCACGTCGGCCATCACGAGCCGCGCGCCGAGTGCCCCGGCGGCCTTCTCCAGGGCACCTGGGTCGTCCACCACCCCGGTGTCGGCGAGCACGACGTCGATCGACAGGTCTGGGGCGTGTTGTCTGAGCACCTCCAGGTGTTGCTGGGGAGAGAAGTCGTCGGTCTCGCCCGGCTGGGGCGCCAGGTTGAGCGTGACGAGCCGCTGCGCCTTGGTCGTGTGCAGCGCCCTCGCGAGCTCGGGCACCTTGAGGTGCGGCAGCACGCTGGTGAACCACGACCCCGGCCCGAACACCACCCAGTCGCCCGCCAGCACCGCCTCGACCGCCTCGGGGCGCGCGGGCGGGTCCTCCGGCACGAGGGAGATCGCCTGCACGCGTCCGGGCGTCAGCGCGCAGGCCACCTGCCCGCGCACGGTCGAGATGACGCCGTCGAGCTCGACCTGCGCCACGATGTCGAGCGGCACCGACGCCATCGGCAGCACGCGGCCGTGCGCCCCCAGCAGCCGCCCGACCCAGTCGAGCCCGGCCACCGGGTCGCCGAGCAGCTCCCACAGCGCGACGATGAGCAGGTTGCCGACGGCGTGCCCGTGCAGCTCGCCCTCGCTGCGGAAGCGGTGCTGCACCACCTCGCTCCAGGTGCTGCCCCACTCGTCGTCGCCGCACAGCGCGGCGAGCGCCATCCGCAGGTCGCCAGGGGGCAGCACGCCGAGCTCGCGCCTGAGCCGCCCGCTGGACCCGCCGTCGTCGGCGACGGTCACCACGGCCGTCAGCCGATCGGTCACCATCCTTAACGCGGACAGGGACGCGTAGAGCCCGTGCCCGCCGCCCAGCGCCACGACGTGCGGCCCGAACCCCGAGAACGTCCTCGGCTGCACCCCGCGTTCTCCCGGCACCGGACTCCCTTCGGCCGAGCGCGAAAGCCGCACCGGGCACACGCCACCGCCGGCCTCTCCCGAGGCCGGGCCGCCACCAGGCCGTTTCCCGCCGCCATCCGAGGCCAGGACGCCATCACGCGCGTCATCGCCGGCCGACTGTGCGAGCCCTGCGAGAGCCGGGCCGAAGTCAGGCGCGTCCCTGACCGGCAGGGCATGCTCGCCCCCGGGCACGGGAGGATCGCCCGCTACCGGATGCGGCAAAGCTGCCGCTGCGCCGCCTTCATCGGTCACTCCCGCCCCACATCCCGGTGGCTCACCTGGACCTCCATCTCGCGGTCGTGCAGGCGGGCGGCGATCTGCTCGGCCATGGCCACGCTGCGGTGCTTGCCTCCGGTGCAGCCCACCGCCAGCGTGGCGTAGCTCTTGCCCTCTCGGGCGTATCCGGCGGCGACCACCTGCAGGACCTCCTCGTACGCGTCGAGGAACTCCTTGGCCCCCGGCTGCCCCAGCACGTAGTCGCTCACCGGCGCGTCGAGCCCGCTCATCGGCCGCAGCTCGGGCACCCAGTGCGGGTTCGGCAGGAACCGGCAGTCGATCACGAGATCGGCGTCCACCGGCAGCCCGTACTTGAACCCGAAGGACACGATGTTGAGCCGCAGCCCCGGCCGGTCCTCACCGCCGAAGTACGCGACGATCTTGTTGCGCAGGTCGTGGACGTTGTGGGAGGAGGTGTCGATCACCAGGTCGGCGTTGGCCCTGACCTCCCGCAGGATGCCCCGTTCGCGGGTGATCCCGTCGACCAGCCGCCCCTCGCCCTGCAGGGGATGCGGCCTGCGGACGTTCTCGAACCTACGCACCAGCTCCTCGTCGCTGGCCTCGAGGAACACGACCCGCACCCGTACGCCGCGCCCTTCGAGCTCCTCAATGGCCGCGTTGAGGTCGGTGGTGAAGGCCAGGCTGCGCACGTCCACGACGGCCGCCACCTTGTCGGCGGCCAGCTTGACCTTGCCCGCCTCCTCCGCCATCGCGAACAGCAGCCCGGGCGGCAGGTTGTCGATGACGAACCAGCCCAGGTCCTCCAGCGCTTTGGCGGCTGTGCTGCGCCCCGCCCCTGACATGCCGGTGACGATGACGAACGCCGGCTCGGTGCTCATTTCCTCTCTCCGTCCCGCGCGCCCTGCCCGGGCGCACCACCATAGCGGAGGCACCCGGACAGGCCCTGGTGTCCTGGCGAGATCAAGGTGACTCTCCCTTCAGCGTCGACACGATGACCTCGGCGATGGACGGGCCGATGCCTGGAACCTCGCAGATGTCCGCGGCAGTGGCCTCGCGTAGTTTCTTCACGGAGCCGAAGTGCTTGAGCAGCGCCTGCCTGCGCGCCGGCCCGAGGCCCGGCACGCTGTCGAGCGCGCTCTCCTTCACCGTCTTGGACCTCTTGGACCGATGGTAGGTGATGGCGAACCTGTGTGCTTCGTCCCGTACGCGTTGCAACAGGTAGAGACCCTCACTTGAACGTGGCATGATCACCGGCTGGTCGTCGCCGGGCAGCCACACCTCCTCCAGCCGCTTGGCCAGGCCGCACACCGAAACGTCGTCGATGCCGAGCTCGTCGAGCGCCCGCTGCGCGGCGGCCGCCTGGGGGCCCGCGCCGTCGACGACGACGAGGTTGGGCGGGTAGGCGAACTTGCGCGGCTTGCCTGTCTCGGGGTCGATGGGGCCGTGGCCGCCGTCGTCGTCGGGAGCCAGCTCGCCGGTGGCCGAGCGCTCCTCGAGGTAGCGGCGGAACCGCCGCGTGATCACCTCGTAGATCGAGGCGACGTCGCCCTCTTTGGTCTTGACGGCGAAGCGCCGGTATTCGCTCTTGCGCGCCAGCCCGTCCTCGAAGACCACCATCGACGCCACGACGTTCTCGCCCTGCAGGTGGGAGACGTCGTAGCACTCAATGCGCAGCGGCGCCTGGTCGAGGTCGAGCGCGTCGGCGATCTCCTGCAGCGCCTTGCTGCGGGTGGTCAGGTCGCTGGCGCGACGGATCTTGTGCTGCGCGAGCGACTCCTTGGCGTTGCGCTCAACGGTCTCCATCAGCGACCTCTTGTCGCCACGCTGTGGCACGCGCACCTCGACGCGGGCGCGGCGCTGCTCGGTCAGCAGCTCGGCGACCGCTTCACAGTCGGGCGGCAGTGCGGGCACGAGCACCTCGCGCGGCATCGCGTCGGGGCTCGCCTCGGCGTACATCTGGAGGAGGAACTGCTCGACCAGCTCGCCGGGCGAGGTCTCCTCGACCTTGTCGACCACCCATCCCCGCTGGCCGCGGATGCGGCCGCCGCGCACGTAGAAGACCTGAACGGCGGCTTCGAGCGGGTCCTCGGCCAGCGCGATCACGTCGGCGTCGGTGCCCTCGCCGAGCACCACGGCCTGCTTCTCCAGCGCCCGCTGCAGCGCCTGGATGTCGTCGCGGAGCCGGGCCGCGCGCTCGTACTCCTGCTCCGCGGCGGCGTCGCGCATCTCCTTCTCGAGGCGCTTGATGAAGCGGCTGGTGTTGCCCGCCATGAAGTCGCAGAAGTCCTCGGCCAGCTCGCGGTGCTCCTCCGGGGTGACCCGGCCGACGCAGGGCGCCGAGCACTTGTCGATGTAGCCGAGCAGGCACGGGCGGCCGATCTGGCCGGCCCGCTTGAACACCCCGGCGCTGCACGTGCGCACCGGGAAGACCCGCAGCAGCAGGTCGACGGTCTCACGGATGGCCCACGCGTGGGAGTAGGGGCCGAAGTAGCGCGTGCCCTTGCGCTTGGCCCCGCGCATCACCTGCACGCGCGGGAAGTCCTCGCCCATGGTGACCGCGAGATAGGGGTAGGACTTGTCGTCGCGGTATTTCACGTTGAAGCGCGGGTCGAACTCCTTGATCCAGGAGTATTCGAGCTGCAGCGCCTCGACCTCGGTGCCGACGACCGTCCAGTCGACGTCGGCGGCCGTGGTCAGCATCGACTGGGTGCGCGGGTGGAGCGCGGAGAAGTCGGCGAAGTAGGAATTGAGCCGCTGGCGCAGGCTCTTGGCCTTGCCGACGTAGATCACCCGGCCGTGCGCGTCCCTGAACCGGTAGACCCCCGGGGAATCGGGGACCGAACCCGGCTTGGGCCGGAAACTCAAGGGACTGCCCGCTGATCTCGCCACATTCAAAGCCTAGTAGCCCGTACCGACAAGGTGACCCGCCGCGCCTTCCGCGGGCGCGACGAGCCTCCCCGCCGGGGACGCCCGGCTACGCGAGCGTAATCTGGTCGCCGTCAACCTTGATCTGCTGCGCGGGCAGCGGCTTGTCGGCAGGCCCGGCCTTGACCGAGCCGTCCGCGATGGCGAACTTGCTGTTATGGCACGGGCAGACGATCATTCCGTCCGAGACGTTGCCGACCGTGCACCCGTTGTGCGTGCACACGGCACTGAACGCCTTGAACTCGCCCGACGTGGGCTGGGTGATCACGATCTTCTGCTCCTTGAAGACCGTGCCGCCGCCGACGGGGATGTCGGCGGTCTTGGCCAGCGCCCCACCGGACGGCGCGCCGGACTGCGGCGCGCTCGACCCGGCGGCTGCGGGCTGTGTGGTTTCAGTGCTGCCGCCACAGGCGGTGAGGGCCAGCGCCAGGCCACCGGCTCCGACACCAGCGATCATGACACGGCGACTCTGTAGGTCTTCTCCCATGCGCTCACCCAACCGCACTCAGGTGAGAAATTCATGAGACACGGCTTATGCGAGCCGGATCTTGTCGCCGTCCACAGTGATCTTCTTCTCCGCGAGCGGTTCGCTGGCGGGCCCATCCTCGACGGAGCCGTCGTTGATGTTGAACTTGCTGCCGTGACACGGGCAGTTGATCGTTTTGTTGGAGACGCTGGCCACCGTGCAGCCCTGGTGGGTGCAGACCGCCGTGAACGCCTTGAACTCCCCGGCGGTCGGCTGCGTGACCACGACCTTCTCGCTCTCGAAGACCTTCCCGCCACCCTCGGGGATGTCAGCCGTGTCGGCCAGGGCCTTGCTCTGCGGAGCCGTTTTCTTCTTCTTCGGTGACGACGACTCCGAGGGCTCCTCCGTCGGCGGCTCCGCACTCGCCTCCGTGGTCGGCGAACCGTAGCTCGCGCATGCCGTCAGAACCGCCGCGAGTCCAGCGCCTCCGGCGCCGAAGACCACTGTCCGGCGCGTCGTATCCGTCATGGTGCGTTCCTCCCAGATTGGCTTTCACTTCAGGTACGGCCGGCGCCCTCGTGCCGGTTCAGCGTGCCCGAGCCCAATCCGGGTCTCCACGCATAAGTACGCGTTCAGGCGACCACGATGCCGTCGCCCTCGACCTTCACCTTGTACGAGGCCAGCGGGGCGGTCGCGGGTCCCTTGGTGGCCTTGCCGCTGTCGGCGGAGAACTCGCTGCCGTGGCAGGCGCACCTGATGACGTTGTCCTTCGGTGTGCTGACGGCGCAGCCCTTGTGCGTGCAGATGGAGCTGAACGCCTTGTAGACGCCCTGCGTGGGCTGCGTCACCACGACCTGCAGGTCCTCGATCACCGTGCCCCCGCCCACGGGCACGTCGGCCGTCTTGGCGATGACCTTGCCCTTGAGGCTCGGCTGGGCCTTGCTCGCTCCCCCGCCGCACCCGGCCAGCGCCAGCCCGCACACCGCGATCCCGGCCGCCCCCAGAGCCTCGCGCCGCCCGAACCCGTTTTCGGGCATGGCTCCGCCCTGCTCAGTAACCGTCATGATTTGCCGACCCTCCGCGTCGCCGCTGACCCCCTGCAGGTCAGGCCGTTACCGATACTCAACCTTATTGGCGGCACCCCTCGGTCCGGCGAGCGGGTGGCGGCCGCGAGCCGGCCGCCACGGGCGGGGCGGCGGTCAGTGAGCGGTAGGCCGGCGGTCAGCGGCGGGGCCGAGGCTGCGTGCATGACTCTTACGACAGAACGCCCGCCCGCCTCCCCGTCCGGGCCCCGCTGGTGGCGGCGTCCCTGGGTGGCCCCGCTGGCGGTGGTGTCGGCCGTGTTCGTCGCGTACTCGCTGCCGCCGTACCTGTCCCTGGACCCGGCCCGGTCCCGCGTGCCCGCTCCGGACTTCTTCCCGCCGCACTTCGCGGTGCTCTCCTTGCACGTCGTCTTCGGCTCGATCGCGATGATCACATGCTGCCTGCAGATCTGGCCGTGGTTCCGCGGACGCTATCCGCGCGCACACCGGATGATCGGCCGGGTGTACGTCTTCGGCGGCTGCCTCCCGAGCGGCCTGCTGGGACTGGTCGTCAGCGTGACCACCCCGTTCTTCGGCCCCGTGACGGCGGCCAGCGGCGTCGTGCTGGCGTCCGTCTGGGTGGGCTGCACACTGGCGGGCTGGCGGATGGCGAGGCAGCGCAGGTTCGTCGATCACCGCCGATGGATGGTCCGCAGCTTCGCCCTGACCATGTCCATCATCACGAACCGCCTCTGGGGCGTCGTGTTCGTCATCGCCCTGTCGCCGCAGCTGGACACGACCTTCCACGGCGACGAGACGCTGCTGGCGAGCACGGTGGCGGCGCTGAGCGCGTGGCTGGGCTGGGTGCTGCCGCTGCTGGTGGCGGAGTGGTGGCTGGAGCGCGGCGACGCCGCCAAACGCCGCGCCCGCGCCACCCGCTGATCGCACCCGGCCGCGCCACCCGCTGATCACACGCCGCCACGCCCGAACCCGCGCCACCCGCTGATCACACGCCGCCACGCACGGGCCGGTGACCGCTTCTGGCGCGCCTGCACCGGCTCACGAGCCGCCAGCCACCCATCGCCACCGACCACCGCGCCGATCGAGCGGCGCAGGCCCGGCCGACGCGCCGAAAAACGGCGCAGCCTCGCGCCGGAGCCGCCCGGCTCACGGGGCTCCGGCACCGAGGGACACCGCCGAGCGGCGTCAGCACGCACGCCGCAGGCGCCACCGTTCCGGCATACCGCGGACGTGACCTCGACCGGCCCGGGGCGTGTCGTCACGCGCGGCCCCGCACGACAGGGACCGCGCGAGGCCGCTCAGAAAGCGAGGATCTTCCGCAGGAAGCGCCCCGTATGGCTCTCGTCCACCAGGGCGACCTCCTCGGGCGTCCCGCTGGCGACCAGCGTCCCACCGCGGGACCCGCCCTCGGGCCCCATGTCGATGATCCAGTCGGCCGTCTTGATCACGTCGAGGTTGTGCTCGATGACGATCACCGTGTTGCCGCCGTCCACGAGCCGCCCGAGCACGCCCAGCAGCCGCCGGATGTCCTCGAAGTGCAGGCCGGTGGTCGGCTCGTCCAGCACGTAGATGGTCCGCCCCGTCTGCCGCCGCTGCAGCTCCGACGCGAGTTTGACCCGCTGTGCCTCGCCGCCGGACAGCGTGGTGGCGGGCTGCCCGAGCCGTACGTAGCCCAGGCCGACGTCGTGGAGCGTCTGCAGGTGGCGCTTGATCGCGGGAATCGCCTCGAAGAAGCCCAGGGCCTCCTCGATCGGCATGTCGAGCACCTCGGAGATCGTCTTGCCCTTGTAGTGGACCTCCAGCGTCTCCCGGTTGTAGCGGGCGCCGTGGCAGACCTCGCAGGGGACGTAGACGTCCGGCAGGAAGTTCATCTCGATCTTGATGGTGCCGTCGCCCGCGCACGCCTCGCAGCGCCCGCCCTTGACGTTGAAGCTGAAGCGCCCGGGCTGGTAGCCGCGCACCTTCGCCTCGGTCGTGACCGCGAACAGCTTGCGGATGTGGTCGAAGACGCCGGTGTACGTGGCCGGGTTGGAGCGGGGGGTGCGCCCGATCGGCGACTGGTCGACGTGGACGACCTTGTCCACGTGGTCCATGCCGTTGATCCGCGAGTGCCGCCCCGGCACCGTGCGTGCGCCGTTGAGCTCCTTGGCCAGCGCGTTGTAGAGGATGTCGTTGACCAGCGTCGACTTCCCCGACCCCGACACGCCCGTGACCGCCGTGAACACACCCAGCGGGAAGTCGATGTCGACCCCCTTGAGGTTGTGCTCGCGCGCCCCCTTGACCGTGATCTGCCGCTTCTTGTCGCGCTTGCGGCGCTTGGGCGGGATCGGGATGCTCTTGCGCCCGGACAGGTACTGGCCGGTGATCGACTCCTCACTGGACAGGAGCTCCTGGACGGTGCCGGACACGACGACCTGCCCGCCGTGCTCACCGGCGCCGGGCCCGATGTCGACCACCCAGTCGGCCGCCGCGATCGTGTCCTCGTCGTGCTCGACCACGATCAGCGTGTTGCCCATGTCGCGCAGCCTGATCAGCGTGTCGAGCAGCCGCATGTTGTCGCGCTGGTGGAGCCCGATGGACGGCTCGTCGAGCACGTACAGGACGCCGACCAGGCCGGAGCCGATCTGTGTGGCCAGCCTGATGCGCTGGGCCTCGCCGCCCGCCAGGGTGGCGGCGGCGCGGTCCATGGTCAGGTAGTCGAGGCCGACGTCGAGCAGGAAGCCCATGCGGGCGTTGATCTCCTTGACCACCCGCTCGGCGATCTGCATGTCGCGGTCGGACAGCTTGAGCCCGGCCAGGAACTTCGCGCACTCGCCGATCGACATGGCCGCCACCTCGGCGATCGACTTGTCGGCGACGGTGACCGCCAGCGTGACCGGCTTGAGCCTGGCGCCCTTGCAGGCCGGGCAGGGGATCTCGCGCATGTAGCCTTCGAACCGCTCGCGGGTCGAGTCGCTCTCCGCCTCGGCGTGCCGGCGCTGCACCCACGGGATGACACCGTCGTAGGTGGTGTAGTAGGAGCGCTGCCTGCCGTAGCGGTTGCTGTAGCGGACGTGCACCTGCTCGTCGTGCCCGTACAGCAGCGACTTCTGCGCCTTCTTCGGCAGCTTCTCCCACGGCGTGTCGAGCGTGAACCCGACCGTGTGGCCGAGTGCCTCGATCAGCCTGACGAAGTATTCGCTGGTGTGACCGCCCGACCACGGGTGGAGCGCGCCGTCGCCGAGCGTGCGCTCGGGATCGGGCACCACCAGGTCGGGGTCCACCTCCATCTTCGTGCCGAGGCCCGTGCACTCGGGGCAGGCGCCGAACGGCGAGTTGAACGAGAACGAGCGGGGCTCCAGCTCCTCGAACGACAGGTCGTCGTACGGGCAGTAGAGGTGCTCGGAGTAGAAACGCTCCCGGCCCGGGTCATCCTCGGGCAGGTCGACGAACTCGAGCGTGATCGTGCCGCCCGACAGCTGCAACGCCGTCTCGACCGAGTCGTTGAGCCTGCGCCGCGCCGACTCCTTGACCGACAGGCGGTCGACGATGACCTCGATGTCGTGCTTCTCGTACTTCTTCAACGTCGGCGGCTCCTCCAGCCGCACGACGGTGCCGTCGACCCTGGCCCGGGCGAAGCCCTTGGTCTGCAGCTCGCGGAACAGCTCGGCGTACTCGCCCTTGCGGCCCCTGATCACCGGCGCGAGCACCTGGAAGCGGGTGCCCTCCTCCAGGTCCATCACGCGATCGACGATCTGTTCGGGCGTCTGCCTGGCGATCGGACGCGAGCACACCGGACAGTGGGGCTTGCCGATGCGCGCCCACAGCAAGCGCAGATAGTCGTAGACCTCGGTGATCGTGCCGACGGTCGAACGGGGGTTCTTGCTGGTCGCCTTCTGGTCGATCGACACCGCGGGCGACAGGCCCTCGATGAAGTCGACGTCGGGCTTGTCCATCTGGCCGAGGAACTGGCGAGCGTACGCCGACAGGGACTCGACGTAGCGCCGCTGACCCTCAGCGAAGATCGTGTCAAAGGCCAGGCTCGACTTGCCGGAGCCGGACAGGCCCGTGAAGACGATCAGCGAGTCTCGCGGCAGGTCGAGCGAGACATCCTTGAGGTTGTGTTCTCGTGCACCACGCACGATCAGGCGGTCAGCCACGGCGATCCCGGAGGTCAAAAGGCGGATAGGTCCACGGGGATGGTAGACGGGGGCTCCGACAATTTCGGCGGACCGTTGCCCGGCCCCCGAAAATCCGTCCTTCACAGACTACGACCATCTCCCACCCTGGCAGGAGCCCTTCCGCATTCAACCAGCTGACCTGCGGCTTTATGCCTGGCCCCGGCCCAGACACCCTAACTGATGAAATATCCAGACATGACCGTTCTACCCGCGCTGCAGGCCGAGCCGACCTCGGCCACCGGCCAGTTGCCGGCCACGGCCGCGTCCCTGTCCGACGCCGACCTCGCCGCGCCCTCCCTCCTGCCCGGCTGGACCAGGGGCCATGTGCTCGCCCACCTGCGCCTGGAACGCCGGCTCCCACATCAACCTCCTCACCTGGGCGAGGACGAGGTCAAGATCCCCCAGTACACCTCCTGCCAGGCCAGGGCCGCCGCCATAGAAGCTGTGCCCATGGTCGCGCTCGCACGGGGCTCCGCTGGTCACGCAAGCTCCGGAACCGTTCGTCCTGCGCGAACTCCACGTCTGCAGCGCATGCCGGCCACACGCCCGCAGCATGGTGAGCGAGGTCGTACTCAAGAACGCCTCCGGCGGCATCATCGACAGGTGGCCCGGCCTCGGCCCCGGCCCCGGCGGTCGAGGGCGCGCCCGCCGACATGCCGGCCTGGCTGACCGGAAGATCGAGCGGCGAGGGCGTTACGCTGGTGCCCGTGGGGCAGCCGTTCACGCCCGGTGGCGCCGTCCTTCCAGAGCCGCCGTGGCCGACGATGCCGGCCCCCGCTGATCTGCCCGCGACACCCCCAGAGGACTACATATGACCTACACAGGTGACGTCCAGGTCGGCGGTCCCGCCGACGTGCGCGAGCTGCCCGCGCTCACGATCTGCAAGCTGGCCGTCGGCCCGTACGACAACAACGCCTACCTACTGCGGTGCACGGAGACCGGCGAAGGGCTGCTGATCGACGCGGCCGCCGACGCCGACCGCCTGCTCGCGCTGATCACCGACCAGCCGGTGCGCTCGATCGTCACCACCCACCAGCACGGCGACCACTGGCAGGCTCTGGAGCAGGTGAGCAAGGTGACAGGCGCCGACGTGATCGCCCACCCGCTCGACGCGCCCGCCCTCCCGGTGCCGGTGGAACGCACGGTCGAGCACGGCGACACGATCGCCGTCGGCGCGGTCACCCTGGAGGTCATCCACCTGCGCGGCCACACGCCCGGCTCGATCGCCCTGCTGTACGACGGGGGCGAGGCGGGCCACCACCTGTTCACGGGCGACTCGTTGTTCCCGGGCGGCGTGGGCAACACCTGGAAGGACCCGCAGCGCTTCACCCAGCTCTACAACGACGTGGTAGAGCGGATCTTCAACCGCCTCCCCGACGAGACGTGGGTGTATCCGGGCCACGGAAAGGACACCACGCTGGGCGTCGAGCGCCCCGCCCTCCCGGAATGGAAGGCCCGCGGCTGGTAGCGCCGCCTCTGCCGGCCGGGCCGACGCCGGTGACCGTCTGTCACGGCCGGTTGTGCGGGCTCACGGGTTGCCCGCGCCCGCACGCAGCGATGGGCGGGATCAGTGGCGCGCGGCCAGGACGTGGACGATGCGGTCGGCGGCGAGGGCCGGGTCGTCGGCGATCCCCACGAGGTCGCCCCATGACCACCGGTAGAACCATCCCTCCGGCAGCGGAACGCAGTCGACGGTCTCCGCCAGCATCACCGTGTCGGGGTCGCTGATGCGCAACGCGGGCGGGTAGGACCGCAACGTGGCGGTCAGCCCGCGCTGCTCCAGCTCCGTGGCCAGCTTGCCGAGATAGTACGTGCGCGTGTGCTCGCGCGGCGTAGCCGACATGGCTCCATCAAAGCCGAAGTAAGACGAAAAATCCCGTCAGTTGCCGACGCGCGTGGCCGCTTCCCGGCGCTGCTCCCGCTTGTAGACCATCATCCGCAGCGGGATCGCCGCCACGAGCGCGATCTGCATGCTCGCGCCGATCTTGATCGGCAGGTCGCCGCCTTCCGGCCAGGCCACCCAGAAGGTCAGGAACGCCACGTTCACCAGGATCCAGCCCAGGACGCCCGCCGCGAGCTGCCCCTTCGGCTTGGGGTACTCGATCCGGCTGACCATCAGCCACGCCACCCCGAGCACGGCCAGCAGCGACCAGATGCTCGGCTGGAACAGCAGCACGATGGAGATCACGGTCATGGCGCCCATGGGGATGGGCAGGCCCATGAAGTCGCCGCTCTTGGTCTTGACGCAGGCGAACCTGGCCAGGCGTACGACCCCGGCCACCAGCACGGCCGCCGCCGCGGCGACCACCATCGTGAACGGCACCTGGTCGGTGAACCCGCCCCAGATCACGACCATGAACGCGGGCGCGAAACCGAAGCTGATGACGTCCGCCAGGTTGTCGAGCTCGGCGCCCATCGCGGAGGCACGGAAGCGCCGCGCGACGAGGCCGTCGAACAGGTCGCACGTCGCGCCGATCAGCAGCAGCACGATGGCGGTGGCGAAGTAGCTCGGGTCGGGCGTGAAACGATGACCGCCCTGGAGCTGCTGGATCGCGGAGTACGCCAGGACGCACACGGCGAGGAACCCGCAGACCGCGTTGCCCAGCGAGAGGGAGTCCGCAGCCGACAGGCGGAACGCCTTGCCGACCGGACCACGAGGTTCTTCCTCCTCATCCGCCTGCCAACTACCGGCGTCAGCCGCGGTCAATTCTGGTCACCCCCGCAACCGTCTTTTCGCCCACGGACACCGCGGGAGATATCCCTTCGGGAAGGTAGATGTCGACACGCGAACCGAACCTGATGAGCCCGATCCGCTCGGCCTGCGCGACCTTCGCGCCGCTGCTCACGTACGGCACGATCCTGCGCGCGACCGCGCCCGCGATCTGCACCATCTCGATGTCGCCCAGCGCGGTCTCGAAATGCCACACCACGCGCTCGTTCTGGTCGCTGTCCTTGTTGAACGCCGGCAGGAACCCACCTGCCACATGCTGCACGGATGCGACATTTCCCGCAAGAGGGGCGCGGTTGACATGTACGTTCAGGGGGCTCATGAAGATCGCGACCCTGGTGCGGCCGTCCGGCCATGGGTCGATGCTCTGTACCACCCCGTCGGCGGGCGACAGGATGCGGCCCTCGCCCGGCGTGCGGTCAGGGTCGCGGAAGAACCAGAGCATGCCCCCGGTGAGCGCGCTCAGCGGCGCCGCCGCGAGCGCCCATCGCCGGTCCTTGCGCGTCAGCAGCGCGGTGGCGGCCGCCGCGGCCGCCGTCGGGATGAGCCACGGGGAGACCCCGCGTGCGAGCCGGACGCGGCTCGACTTGGCAGAATCGTCTGACACGTACAACCTTTGGTGGAGACTGAATTGGGCGCTTTGCCGTGATGTTACAGAACAAGCAACTATGACACGGCGCAACTACACAAGCAAAGCGCCTCGAAGTCCTTTTCGCTAGACCTGCTCCGGGTGTGGCTCCTCGTCCTGGCGCGCGTCGATGCGCGCTTTGACCAGGCTGGCCACGGTGGTGACGACCATGGTGGCACCAATGACCGAGAGCGACACCCAGATGGGGATTTCGGGCGCCCAGGAGACATGGCTGGCGTGCAACGCCTCCAATATCAGCTTAACCCCGATGAACCCGAGGATGAACGCCAAACCATAGCTGATGTACACCAGTCGCTGGAGCAGCCCGCCCAGCAGGAAGTAGAGCTGACGCAGCCCCATCAGGGCGAACGCGTTGGCCGTGAAGACGATGAAGGGGTCCTTGGTGAGCCCGAAGATCGCGGGAATCGAGTCGAGCGCGAACAACAGGTCGGTGCTCCCGATCGCGACCATCACGATGAGCATCGGAGTCACCATGCGCCTGCCGTCGATCTTGACGGTGACCTTGGAGCCGACGTACCCCTCAGTGGTGGGGAACGCCCGGCGCACCCACCTCAGCACGACGTTCTCGTTGAACTCCTCTTCCTCGCCCTTGAGGTGCTGGCGGACGAGGTTGATCGCCGTGTAGACGAGGAAGGCGCCGAACACGTAGAACAGCCAGCTGAAGCGCTCCAGCGCCGCGGCCCCGAGCGCGATGAAGACGCCGCGCATCACGAGCGCGAGCAGGATGCCCACGAGCAGGACCTTGTGCTGGTAGGCCCGCGGCACGGCGAACCTGCTCATGATGATGAAGAAGATGAACAGGTTGTCGACACTCAAGCTGTATTCGGTGATGTAGCCGGCGAAGAACTCCCCGGCCTTGTCACCCCCGAACGTGGCCCAGAGAACCACGCCGAACACCGCGGCGAGAGCGACGTAGAACGTTACCCAGTATCCGGCCTGCCGCATGGAGAACTCTCGGGCTTCTCCGCGGTCGACGATCCACAGGTCAATGGCGAGGACAACGATGAGACCGCCGATCACGGCGATCCAGGCCCACACGGGTACAGTCACGTCTCAAGACCTTCCGGCATGCACGACTCATTGCCGGAGGTCTCTCCCGCCCGCTCACAACCGCGGACCGGCAGCCCCGGGGGCCCCGTGGAGTGGGGCTGCACCGTGATGACGAGGCTGTCGCGAAGGGATACTCCCCTCCCTAACCCAGGCAGTATATGAGAACGCCCTCACCCGGCCTAATCATCCTCCCGATCTTGAGGGCCGTACACGGCCAGCACGCTCTCCACGGCATCGTCCGCGCCGGGCATCTCCCGCCCCCGCCGCTCGGCCGCCGCTGCCAGAGTTTCCGCAGGTCCCGGCGTTGTGATCAGCTCTCGTACGGCCGCGCGCAGCCCCTCGACGTCCCCGTAAGGGACCAGGATCCCGGCATCCCCCAAAATTTCTGGAATCCCCCCTACCTCGGAGGCGATTGCCGGTGTTCCCGACATGAGCGCTTCGCGAAGGGTGAGCGGCTGGCCCTCCCAGCGGCTCGGCATCAGCAGGGCGGCGGCGGCCCCGAGCAGGTCGGGCACGTCCTTGCGGTGCCCCAGCAACAGCACGGGCAACTTCTCGTCCTCGATCCTGCGCCGCAGCTCCTCGCGCAGCGGCCCGTCGCCCGCGATCACGAACAGCGGATCTCCGGACGGCCAGGGCCCGGCGGCGACGTCGAGCAGCGTCTCGAGCCCTTTCTGCTGGGCCAGCCGGGCGACCGTCAGCAGAACAGGCCGCACGCCCGCGCCCAGCTCGTCCCTGACCTCCTGAGGCGTGCGTTTCGCCGGCCCAGGCGCAGGTGCGGGCACCACGGCGGCCCGCACGTCCCGGGCGCCGAGCCTGGACATGCCCTCGCCGAGGTCCGGCGACACCACGAGCACGTGGTCGGCCCGCCGGGCCACGATCCGCTCCAGCACCCCGTAGACGAGCCCGATGAACCCACCGGCGGTCAGCGCGTTGTGCAAGGTGACAGCCAGCCGCGGCCGACCCGCCCGCCCAAGCCTCGCGAGCCCGGCCCGCTCCAGCCTCCCGAGCCCCGTCCGCCCCAGCGTCGCAAGCCCGGCCAGTGCTCCGGCTCTCAGCCCGTGGGCGTGCACGACGTCGGCGTCCCGGGTCAACCGCCTGATGGTCAGGACCGCACGCAGGTCGTTCACCGGGTGCGGCCGATCCGACACGGCCACCTCCGCGAAACGGGCTCCCGCACGGGTGTAGGAGAACTGCTCCTCCACGCTGCGCGGCCCGATGACGGCAACCTGGTGCCCCCGCCGCACCAACCCTTCGACCAGCATCAGGACATACCGCCCGGTGCCGCCGGACGTGGTGCCCAGCACGAAAGCCACCCGCACAACCCGCTCCTCAGGTGCTGCCCGACGCGAACGCCGTTCCGTATGCGATGCCCGTCACGGAAGGCACCGTCCCTTGCTCAGCCGGCGCCATCACGCGGCCCGCCCCGTCGCAGCAGTGCGGCCACGGTGGCGGCATCGGCCCTGTCCACGACGGCCATGACCGCCGCACCCACCACCAGCGCCACGAGAGCGGCCAGCACGGCGGCCCACACGTTCGGCCAGATGCCGCCGGCCCCGATCAGCCCCACCACGCCGGCTCCCGCCAGGTACCCCAGCAGGCCGCCGCCAAGCGCCGCGCCGGCGGCCCTGGGCAGCCCGGCCACGGCCCCGCTCCCTCGGGCACGGATCACGGAGCCCAGCAGGAGCGCCCCGCCCACACTCATGCCCACGCTCATGCCGAGCGCCATCCCCCCGATCCGCCACCCGTCGGGCAGCGCCAGCGCGAACACCACCTGCGCGACCATCGCCACCATCCACCCGGCCACGGTCCCGGTGGCCGCCGCCCGGCCGCGCCCGGCCGCGTACAGGACCCGGCTCAGGTGCGCGATGAGCCCGTATCCCACCAGCCCCGGCGCGAACAGCGCGATGGCACGGGCCAGCTCGTCCGCCGGGACCTCGGACTTGAACCCGAGGAACACCACGGCGCCGGGCCAGGACGCGGCGGCCAGCACGCCGGCCGCCAGCCCGGACACCAGCACCACGGCCCGCGTGGTGCGCGCCGCCAGCTCGGAGAACGCCTCCGGCTCGCCGGCCTGCGCGGCCAGCCGGGGAAAGGCGCTGGTGGCGATGGGCACGGCCAGCACCGCGTACGGCACCAGGTAGATCGCCCACGCGTAGTTGTAGACGGCGATGGCGCCGTTGCCGACCGCCTTGTTCGCCAGCACCAGCACCACGATCATGGCGGCCTGCTGGGCGAGGAGCGCGGCGATCCCGGCCACGGCGAGCCTGCGCACCTGGCCGGCCACCCCGTCGGGGAATCTCAGGGTGGGCCGCCACCGCAGCCCCAGCCGGGCCGTGGGCCCGATCACGGCCAGCACCAGCGACAGCACCCCCAGGCTCGTGCCTGCCGACAGCGCCAGCTCGGCCGGGCCCGGCAGCGTGGCAGGATCGGACGCTCCGCCGCTGAGCGGCACGAACAGCAGATAGGCCACGATGACCACGATGCTGGACACCAGCGGCGCGACCGCGGGCCCGGCGAAGCGCTTGTGCGCCTGCAGCACGCCATAGAGCACGACGGCGACGCCGTACAGGGGGATCTGGGGGGCGAAGACGACCAGCATCCGGGCGGCGACCGCCGTCACCGCCCCGACGTCCTCGCACCCGTCGATGGCCGTGCCGAAGAACAACCCGATGATCGGACCGGCGAACAGCGCGGTGAGCACGCCCAGCGGGACGAGCACCACGACGACCCAGGTCAGCAGCGCCGAGCCGATCCACCCGACCCGCTCCACCGAACGGCCGGCCGGGTGCGGACCGGTGACGCCCTCATCCGGAGCCGGCCTCCCCGGCGTGCGGGCGGCCGCCCCGGCCAGCACTGGGACGACCATCCCGGCCAGAGCGCCGCCGACGACCACCTCGAAGACGATGTTGGGAATCTGGTTGGCGGTCATGTAGGCCGTGGCGAGGCAGTTGGTGCCCACCGTCTGCGCGAAGGCATACTGCTTGGCGAAGCCGGCGATGCGCGCCAGCACGGTGATGGCTCCGATGAGCATGGCGCCGCCCGCGACCCCGCGCGCCGTCACCACAGCCACCCGGCCCCCTCAGCCCCGCTCCCGACCACGCTTACGCAGAACATCCTGGCAGGCCGTACCGACAAACGCGGGCTCACACAGGGTCGGCGGGACGGCGGCCGAGCATGTCGATGCGGTTGAGCACGGGGTTGCCCGCGATGACCTTGGTGAAGCTGACCTTCTCCGCGGCGGTGGTCAGCGCCACGACGGTGCCCAGCAGGACGTACCGGCCGGGCCTGCCCAGCTTGGTGACGGCGGCGAGCCCGAGCAGGGCACCCAGGGCGTTGGCGCCGGCGTCGCCGAGCATGGCGCGCTCACCGAGGTCCTCGGGCAGCAGCGCCGCGGCGGCCCCCAGTGGCACGGCGGCCAGCGCGGCGGCGGCGGGCGCGTCGCGGAAGAGGGAGGCGGCCAGCAGCGGCCCGCCCGTCAGGAGGCCCACTTTGATGGCCCGGCCGGGGCGCAGGTCGAAGAGGTTGGCGAGGTTCGCGGCGCCGGCGATGGCCGCGCCGTTGACCAGGATGTCGGCCGGTCCCTGGGAGACGAGGGCGGCTGCGCCGAGCCCTGTGGCGCCGATGCCGAGGATCTTGACGGCGCCGCTGGTGACCTCGCCCCGGGCGAGCGCGGTCAGGTGACCCTTGAAGCCTTTGGAGGACGTGGTGCCGTACAGGTCGTCGTACGCGCCGAGCGCGCCGCTGCCCCCGCCCACGACGAGCGCGGCCAGGCGCAGACGGCCCGGCAGGCCGGGCGCGAGCGCGGCCGCGGCGCCGGCCCCGGCCACGAACGCGGGGCCTTCGAGGAGTGTGATGGGCTCGCCGCGGTGGTTCTTGCGCGTCCAGCGGCCGGTCAGGTCGGCCGGGCGGTTGCGGGTGAACGCGGAGTACGCGACGCGGGCGGCTGCGGCGCCGATCGCGGCACCGGCGAGGGCGTAGAGCAGGCCACGGACCCGGGTGGCAGGCATGTCAGCTCCCTGACTGGGTGGTGGGTGACGGGGTGGCGGCCGGCACCGAGGGCAGCGGTGCGGAGATGCCCTTGCCGATGCCGTACTGGCCGGCGCGGCCGCTCATCTGCTCCCGGAGAGAGTAGACGATCGCGACGCGGCCTGCGGGCATGTCCGCGGTGTCGACCGCGGTGACGCGCTTGGCGATCTCGCTGTCGTCGCGCAGGGCGCCGATCGGATCGCCGGGGACGGCGGTGGCGGCGGCGATCCCGGCCAGCACCGTGCCCTTGCCCGCCACGTCGAGGCCGTTCGCCATGGAGACGAGCGCGCCCGCCTGGAGCTCGGCGTTCTCGCCCTCGTACGGCTTCTCCGGCGCGAACATGACGGCGAGCGTGGCCCGCTTGAGCGGGTCGCCTTCGGTGGTGAGCAGCCCGCCGGTCTCGAACGCGCTGACGACGTCGGCGGTGGCCGGGTTGGGGGTGCCCACCTGCGCCTGGTCGGTGGTGACGAAGGCGGCCGACAGCAGCGTGGCGGCCCTGTCCCAGGGGGTGGCCGTGGCGGGGAACATCATGTTGGCCGGTTTGAGCTGGTTGACCAGGCCGTCGAGCACGCCGGTGCCCTTGGGGTCGAGGAGCTTCTCCGTCAGCGCGACCCGCCCGGAGATCTGGGCGCCCGCCTGAGTGAGCACCTGCTGCGCGGCCTCGCGTACGGAGGTGCTGGAGCCGGGCGTCTCGACCAGGAGCACCCGCTGGCCCGTCAGGCCGCCCGCCACCAGGCTCGGCGTGATGGCGGCGATGACCGCGTCGTTGCTGGCCTCGCGGCCCTGGAGGGCGTCGAGCTGCGTTCGCAGGTCCTCTTTCGACTTGGTGAGCTGGGCGGCCACCTCCTGCGCCGACTTGACCGCCGGCTCCTGCAGCAGCGTGGTGCCCAGCACGATCCCCACCGCGAGCGCCAGGAAGATCGCGACGATGGAGACGAGGTGATAACGGAAATCGATCACGAGAAGAGTCCGACCAGCCAGAAGATGAACGCGTTCCAGGCATCTTGCAGTCCGTTCAGCCAGGTCTGGCCGATCGGCGAGAGGAAGAGCGCGACGCTCATCGTGATCAGCGCCGTGATCACGAGTAGCAGCAACTGCGGGGTGGAGATGCGGCTGCGGTAGAGCCTGCTCACGCCCTTGGCGTCGATGAGCTTGCTGCCGATGATCAGCCGGGTGAGAAAGGTGCTGGCCATGCCGGAGCGTCCCTTGTCGAGGAACTCCTCCAGCGTGCCGTGGGTGCCGACGGCGACGATCAGCTCGGCGCCCTTCTCGTCGGCCAGGAGCATCGCGATGTCCTCGCTGGTGCCGGTAGCGGGGAAGATCACCGCTTCGCGGCCGAGCTGGTGCACGCGCTCCAGGCCCGGCGCCCTGCCGTCGCGGTAGGCGTGCACGATCAGCTCGGCGCCACTGGTCAGGGCCTTGGTCGAGACCGAGTCGAAGTCGCCCACGATCACGTCGGGCAGGTAGCCGGCCTCCAGCAGCGCGTCGGCCCCGCCGTCGACGCCGATGAGGACGGGGCGGTATTCGCGGATGTAGGGGCGGAGGGTGGCGATGTCTTCCTTGTAGTGATATCCGCGCACCACGATGAGGACATGCCTGCCCTCCATGGGGGTGCGGATCTCAGGCACGCCCACTCCGTCGATGAGCAGCCTGCCCTCACCACGAACGTACTCCATCGTGTTGACGGCGAAAGCCTCGATCTGCACGGCGAGCCCGGCGCGGGCCTCGGCCATGGCCGCCTCGACGGCCTCGACGGTCTGCTCGTCACCCTTGCCGACGATGTCGTCCTCGAGATAGACGACGCCGTCGTTGACGCGGACGACGTCGCCGTCCTTGACCCGTTCGAACAGATCCCGGGTGGCGTTGTCGACGAACGGCACGCCCGCTTCGAGCAGGATCTGTGGCCCCATGTTGGGGTAACGGCCGCTGATGCCGCTGGCCACGTTGACTACGGCCGCGGCACCGCACGCGACGAGTGCCTCCGCGCTGACCCGGTCAACGTCGACGTGGTCGATAATCGCGATTTCCCCGGGCTGGAGACGCTTTGTCAGCCTCTTGGTACGCCGGTCGATTCTCGCCACTGCCGTTACACCGGGAAGGTCACCAACCTTCCTGCCGCGGAGGCCCGGCATCTTGCTCCCCGGAACCTTCATCAAGACCATCCTGCCAGAGCGAAACAGCGCGGAGGCCACGCATCACGCGGCGTGTCCGCTATGTCACTCAAGATCACCTGTCTGCCGCGGCCAGACCGAGTAGTTCCTCCGCGTGTGCCCGGCCCAGTTCGGAGTCCTCCAGACCGGCCAGCATGCGGGAGAGCTCGCGTACGCGGCCCTCGTGGTCGAGCGTGACCACCCCGCTGCGCACGACGCTGCCGTCGCTGGCCTTCTCGACCACCAGGTGCTGGTCGGCGAACGCGGCGACCTGCGGCAGGTGCGTGACCACGATGACCTGCGCGGTGCGGGCGAGCCTGGCCAGCCGGCGCCCGATCTCAACCGCTGCCTTGCCGCCCACACCGGCGTCGACCTCGTCGAACACGAACGTCGGCACCGGGTCCGCGCCGGCGAACACCACCTCGATCGCCAGCATGACGCGGCTCAGCTCGCCGCCGGAGGCGCCCTTGTTGAGCGGGAGGGGCGGCGCGGCGGGATGGGCGGCCATCCGCAGCTCCACCTCGTCGCGGCCCTCAGGACCGAAGTCCTCGCTCTGGCCGAGCTGGACGACGACTCTGGCGTGGGGCATGGCCAGCGCCGTCAGCTCCTCAGTCACCGCCTGGCCGAACCGCTCGGCGGCGGCCTGGCGGACCCCGGTGAGCTCGCCTGCCAGGTCGGTGAGCCGGGCGGTCAGCTCCTCGTGCTCGCGGGTCAGCTCCTCGATGCGCTCGTCGTCGCCCTCGAGCTCGGACAGCCGCGTGGCGGCCTGCTGCGCCCATGCCAGGACGCCCGCGCTGTCCTCCGCGTATTTCCGGATCAGCCCGGACAGCACCGACCGGCGTTCCTGCACGGCCGCCAGCCGCGCGGGGTCGGCCTCGACGGACTCCGCGTACGCCGCCAGATCGGTGGCCACGTCGGAGATGAGGTATCCGGCCTCGGCCAGCCGGTCGGCCACGGAGGCGAGCTGGGGGTCGAAGTCGCGCACGACCTCCACGGCCGCCCGCGCTTCGCCGAGCAGGGAGATCACGTCGTGCGGGCTGCCCGCCGCCTCCATCGGGTCGCCGAGCAACGCCGTGTGCGCGGTCGTGGCGGCGCTGCGCAGGGCGTCGGCGTGCGAGAGCCGCTCCTCCTCGCCGCGCAGCTCGGCGTCCTCGCCCGGCTTGGGGTCGACCTTCTCGATCTCCTCCAGGCCGAAGCGCAGCAGATCGGCCTCCTGCACCCGCTCCCTGGCTCTGGTGGTCAGCTCCTCGAGCAGCGCGCCGACCTGCTTGTGCCGTTTGTAGGCCTGAGAGTAGGCGCGCAGCGGCTTGACGAGCTCGTCACCCGCGTAGCGGTCGAGCGCGGCGCGCTGCCTGGCGGGCTGGAGCAGCCGCTGCTGGTCCATCTGCCCGTGCACCGCCACCAGGTCGTCGGCCAGGTAGGTCAGGGTGCCGACGGGCACCGTGCGCCCGCCGAGCCAAGCCCTCGACCTGCCCTCGGCCGAGACGGTGCGCGAGATGATCAGCTCGCCGTCCTCGACCTGGCCGCCGATGTCCTCCACCTGCTGGGAGACGCGCCCGCCCGGCTCGATGACCAGCGTGCCCTCGACGGAGGTGCGCTCGGCCCCAGGGCGGATGCGCGAAGGGTCGGCCCGGCCGCCGAACAGCAGCCCGAGCCCGGTGACGACCATCGTCTTGCCCGCGCCGGTCTCGCCGGTGACCACGTTGAAGCCCGGCGAAAGCTCGAGAACGGCCTCGTCGATGACGCCGAGCCCCTGGATGCGGACCTCCTCGACCCTTGGTCGCACTGCCCACTCCCGTTCACTGCCGTGTCCGATGGTCACACGCGTCGTTTCCGAACACCTGCGCCCATGTGATCCTACGCGCTCTCCCATCCATTGACTCAGGGTCGCACCCTTCCGCGCCAGCCCTGAACAGGAAGCTCGAACTTGGCGACCAGCCTGTCGGTGAACGGCGCTCCGGTGCTCTCCACGCCGTGCAGGCGGGCCAGGCGCACGGGATCGGCGCCCCTGCGCACCTCCACCCGAGAGCCCGACGGCAGCTCGAAGCGGCGGCGGCCGTCGCACCACAGGACGCCGCCCGGCGTGTCGGGCAGGATCTCGACGGCCAGCGTGGAGCGCGGGGAGACCACCAGCGGCCTGGCGAACAGCGCGTGCGCGCTGATGGGCACCATGAGCAGCGCATCCACCTCCGGCCATACGACGGGTCCGCCCGCCGAGAAAGCGTAGGCGGTCGAGCCGGTCGGAGTGGCGCAGATCACACCGTCGCAGCCCCACCGCGACAGCGGCCGGCCGTCGATCTCGGCGACCACTTCGAGCATGCGCTCCTGCTTCTCGACGGTGACCTCGTTGAGCGCCCACGTGTCGGCCAGCACCCGGCCGTTCAGCCTGGCGAGAACATCGATCGTCATGCGCTCCTCGACGTCGTAGCGGCCCGCCACGACGCTGTCGACCGCGGCCGCCAGGTCGGCGACCTCCGCCTCGG
Source organism: Nonomuraea sp. B19D2 (assembly GCF_040137845.1). Taxonomy (NCBI): domain Bacteria; kingdom Bacillati; phylum Actinomycetota; class Actinomycetes; order Streptosporangiales; family Streptosporangiaceae; genus Nonomuraea; species Nonomuraea sp. B19D2. The sequence continues at coordinate 387,691 of NZ_JBEFAK010000005.1, forward strand.
CCAGGAACCCGACATGCCCGAGATTGACCCCCAGCAGCGGCGTGCCGGCAGGCCTGGCCAGCTCGGCCGCGCGCAGCAGCGTGCCGTCGCCGCCGAGCACCATCATGACCTCGGCGTCCTTGACGGCACCCGGGTCTCCTGGCACCGACTCGACCCCGCGGCAGCCGATCTCGCCGAACTCCGACTCGAGCACCCTCACGGCGATCCCGGCGTCGACCAGCCGGTTGATGACCAGGCGGGCGCTCTCGACTGCGGCGTCACGCCCGGTGTGTACGGCGACCAGCACGGTCCGTTTCATTGCGGCCCTTCCGCGACGGCACGCTGGATCTCGGCTTCGAGGTCGGCAATCGGCGGCTCGCCCTCACCCTTGCCCAGCCAGAGCAGATATTCGACATTTCCCGACGGTCCCGGCAGCGGGCTCGCGGTCACGCCCCGCACGGTCAGCCCCAGCTCCCGGGCCTTCGCGGCAGCGTCACGCACGGCGCCCTTGCGCAGCTCGGGATCGCGTACGACGCCGCCTGCCCCCACGCGCTCCTTGCCCACCTCGAACTGCGGTTTGACGAGCATCACGAAGTCGGCCCGCGGCGCGGCGACCGAGGCCAGCGCAGGCAGCACCAGCCGCAACGAGATGAACGACAGGTCGCCGACGATCAGCGTGGGCGGCTCGCCGACCATGTCAGGGGTCAGGTCACGGACGTTGAGTCGCTCCATCACCGTCACCCGCTCGTCGGTGCGCAGCGACCAGGCGAGCTGGCCGTAGCCGACGTCCACGGCGAGCACGTGGGCGGCGCCCCGGCGCAGCAGCACGTCGGTGAAGCCGCCGGTGGAGGCGCCCGCGTCGAGGCAGCGCCGGCCCTCCACCCGCAGGCTCTCGAACGCCTCCAGCGCACCGAGCAGTTTGTGCGCTCCTCGCGAAACATAGTCGGGGCCCTCTTCCGAGGACGCGACGACGATGGCGGAGGCGGTGTCGACCTGGGTGGCGGGCTTGCGGGCCGGCTGGCCGCCGACGGTGACCCGGCCTGCCTCGATGAGCTGGCCGGCCTGCTCGCGCGACCTGGCCAGGCCGCGGCGTACCAGCTCGCTGTCGAGGCGGATCCTGCGGCTCACTGCTCTTCCACGGCGGCCAGTGTGGACTCGAGCCCGGAGAACGCCTCCTCGAAGACCTGCACATGCCCGCTCACCGGCAGCTCGCCCAGACGGCCCAGACCGGCCACGATGGCGTCGACCCGCTCGTCGCCGGTCTCCTCCTGCAGCTCACTCATGACTCGACCGTAACGCCTCCCGCGAGCGCCCGGGACCTCGGCAGGCGTGTCATTCGTTGAAGCTCATACGGTGGTGCTACTCATGTGGAACGCTACCCTCCGCAAAAGGAAGAAAGGATGCGCATCATGGCAAGCGTCGAGGAGTGCCGGTCGGCACTGGCCAAGCTCGTCGCCCAGTTCGACGAGATCGACGCGGAGGACCGCGCCAAACACGTGGTCGAGCGCACGGTCAGCTGCCGGGTCAGCGACCTCGACGTGATCTTCTACGGCCGGCTGCACCACGGAGGGCTCGACCCGTTCACGGAGCAGCCGCCGCCGGACGGCAAGCCGGCCGACGTCAAGCTCACGATCGCGAGCGACGACCTGATCGCGCTGGTGGACGGGGAGCTGGACCTGGCCAGGGCGCTGCTCGGCGGACGGGTGAAGATCGACGCCAGCTTCGGCGACCTGCTCCGCCTGCGCAAACTGCTCTGACTCCTTCGCCCTCTCGCGACCCCGAAATCGCACATCCACCCCCGCAACGCCCCACCTACCCCTACCTCCTCCAAGGACCCGCACCAGCCTCATCCATCCCACTGAACCCGATTGAGCCGCCACCCCGCCCAGTTATTTAATGCCTTCATTAACCATTAAGCGCTAGGCAAACCAAATGGGTCTGATCATCGAAGCAGATCAGTTGAGCCGCGCCTTCGGCGACCGCCTCGCCGTCGACTGTTCTTCTCGGGCGCTCTGGGCGGCGCGGTCGATCCGCGGGTGGTGGGCACGGGCGACTACATCGCGTTCTCGGTGCCGGGCATCATCGCCTTCACCGTGGTGGGCAACGGGGTGACGGCGGCGATGCCGCTGCTGTTCGACAAGGAGTCGGGCTATCTGGACAAGCTGCTCAGCATGCCCATCAGGCGTAGTTCGCTGATCGTGTCGCGGTTCGTGTTCCAGGTGGGGATGAACGCGGCCCAGGTGGTCGGGATCCTGCTGGTGGCGTTCGCCCTGGGCGTGCGGCCCGCGTCGGGGCTTCTGGGGTGTTGGCGATCCTGGTGGCGTCGGCGCTCGGCACATACGCGGACACGCACACACCAGGTCGCACGGACGCTCTCCTGACCTGATCGCCCTGCTCCGGCACGATGCCGCCATCCGCTCAACCGAGCCGATCCAGCACGGGCTTGACGGCGTCCTCCTCGATCCGCCCCGTACCAGCCACAGCCCAGGCCGCGTCACAGACCGCCCGCAACCCGTCGATCCGGCTCCCGTCACCGTCGAGGCGCAGAACGCCGTCCTGCCACCAGGCCCGCCAGCCTCCGCAAACCCCGTCCCGCACCTCGGGATACGGCAGGAGCAACGCGCGCAGGTCCACACCTACATAGGTGGGCCGATGCCGCGGACCCGCGGTCAGCACATCGACAGCCGTGGCCACCCCGGTCAGCACCAGCAGGCTGTCGACGCCCGCATTGGATGCCCCCTCGATATCGGTGTCCAGCCGATCCCCCACGACCAGCGGCCGGCGAGCCCCCGTACGGATCATGGACTCCCGATGCAGCGGCGGATCCGGCTTGCCCGCGTAAACCGGCTCGACCCCGGTGGCTGCGGCAATCACCCGGACCATCGCCCCGTTCCCCGGCAATTCCCCCCGCTGCGTAGGCATCGTGCTGTCCCCGTTGGAGGCCACGAACCACGCCCCCTGCCGAACGGCCAGCGCCCCTTCCGACAGCAGCCCGTACGACAAGCCGGGCGCGATCCCCTGCACCACGGCGACAGGCGACTCGGCAGCCGTCGAGACAGGCCGCAATCCTCGATCCCGTACGGCCAGCCGCAGCCCCGACCCGCCGACGACGAGCACGTTCGCCCCGGGCGGCACCCTCTCGGCGATCAGCCGGGCGGCCGCCTGCGCCGAGGTCACCACGTCACCGGCCGTTGCAGGCGCTCCGAGCTCACGCAGGTGCGTGGCGATGGCGGCAGGCGTGCGGGAGGCGTTGTTGGTGACGTACGCGAGCCGCACCCCTCGCCGTTGAGCCTCCTCCAACGCCGCCGGAGCCCCAGGAACCGCGTGACTGCCGAGGTAGACCACGCCGTCGAGGTCGAGCAGCAGGGTGTCATAGCCGTCGATCAGCACAGCGCCTCTCCCCGTTCGCCTTTCACACCGCGTGAGACTCTAGCGCCAGCCCTACAGCCATCTGCAGAAGGGCCGACCATCCACACACCTCACCTCAACTCCCACCCTGCCCCCAACCAAAGCCCAGCCGCTACGCTCACCCCGCCTACCGGGGACGCCCCGGCACCAGCCCGCGACCCAACTTGACCAACGTGCCAAAGGGTTTGCGCAACCACCGATACCCCCAGATCGCGTCTCTCAGCCCAGACGCCACCGCACGAACGCCCCCGCTTGAACCGGTCCCCACCGACCGGCCTCACGTCCCGACCCACACCCGTTCCCAACAAGGACGAGACCGACCGCAGAGAAGAAAGGACCAGCCCACCTACGTCATCGCGACACTCCCTGGCTACATTTCTCGGCGAGCCCGCAAGGTAGCGCGAACACTCTTCAAGGCCGAGACATAATGCCGCTCATCCGGACGCATGGCCACCGCGATGGCCAGCGGTTCCTGGGCGCCCTCCACATCCCCAGTCCGCCACAACGACAACCCCAGCCCAAAGTAGGCATAATCCTCAGCCGGATTAGCGTCCACGATCTGCCGGAAACTGGCCGCGGCCTCCGCGTACTGCCGTGAGTTGAACTGCGCCCGAGCCAACGCCTCCAGAATGCTGCGCGACTCCGGCTCAGCCGCGGCGGCGCGCTCCAGCAACGCGGCAGCGGCAGCCGGGCTGCCTTCCTTCAGCAACTTCACCCCACGCTGGTACCAATCGTAAACGCCACCCCTGGGAGCGCCCGAGTCGTCATCGTGAACGTTTCCATCGTGGGTCATGCGTGAGGACTCCTTCAGCGGTGAGCGGCGATCCCGCCCGCCCTGCTGCGGAACGGGCACGACTGCAACCAAGGGGCGACTTCCGGAAGGCACAAGCATTTATGGGAGCATGCCCGGTATGGGGACTCCTGAACTGCCGTTGCCGGATGGACTCGTGCTACGGCCCTTCCGAGGCGTACGTTTCGCTGTCGAAGATCCCGCCAAGGTGACCTCCCCACCGTACGACCTGATCTCCGACGCCGACGTCGACGCCCTCCTGGACTCCCATCCAAACAACGTCGTCCGCCTCATCCTTCCCCGCTCCCCTCGCGGCGACTCCCCAGCCCAGCGCCCGGCCACCCACCGGCAAGGGGAACCAGAGCCCTCGCTCAGCCGCCAAATCCCAACGGACACCACAACCAGCAGCAGCGCCTCAGCCGACGCCGAACCGGCCCCCAAGGCACAAGCCGCCCCTTCCCTGCCGAACGAGACAGCGGTCGAAAACCGCTACACCGGGGCCAGGGACACGCTGAGAGCCTGGCTCGACTCCGGCATCCTGGTACCGGACGAGGCGCCGGCGCTCTACGTGTACGAGCAGAGCGGGCCAGGTGTTCTGCAACGCGGCTTGATCGGCGACGTAGGCCTGGCCGACCCGGGGCAGCGCATCATCCTGCCCCACGAGGACGTCCTGCCGGGACCCATCGCCGACCGGCTCGCCCTCATGAGCACCACTCAGGCCAACCTCGAACCCATCTTCCTCCTCTACGACGGCGACCACGGCACGGCCACCCGCGTGGTGGACGAGGTGGCTTCGACGCGGCCTCCCCTCGTATCCGCACACACGGAAGACGGCCTCACGCACCACCTATGGGCGATCACGGACACGTCCGAAATCGATGCCATAAACGCCGACCTCCACAACCGCCAAGCTCTGATCGCCGACGGCCACCACCGGTACGCGACGTACCGCGTACTCCAACGCCAGGAGCACGCCACCCACCACCGCGCACAGACCAGACCACCAGTCCACACCGCCACCGGCGAACCCACACCACCCAGCCCCAGAGCCGCCACTCCACAAACGCCACCACGCACCACCACACCTGGGGCTGGCGCTGAGGACGCTGGTGCCCGCCTGCACCCCAATGCCGGCGCTGAGGACGCTGGTGCCCGCCTGGACGGCGATGCTGGCGGAGGCACCGCCGGTACTGATGGTGATAAGGGTGCTTTTGCGAGCCTGAGTGCCAGCGGTGTGATCGGAGGAGTCGGTGGCGCCGAGGACGCAGCAGCCGAACACACCGGCACCGTGACCTCCGGAATCGAGCACGCGGGGACCCAGACCACCCAATCCGGGACTGCCGGAGGCGGGAGCGCCGAAGGTGGAGGCGTCGGAGGCGGGGGTTGGTCTCCGGAGGACGCGGAGCCCGTCGTCGGACCGTGGGACTTCGGGTTGGCCCTGCTCGTCGACTCCACCGCGTACCCGCCCAACCTCCAGGCCATCCACCGCGTGATCCCCGACCTCCCCCTCGCCGAGGCGGCGGCCAAGGCCAAGGGCTCATGGCGTGTGCGCGACTTCGACGACCTGGCGCAGGGCTTGGCCGCGCTAGAGGAGGCCCCCGAACCGAGCTTCCTGCTCGCCGGTGAAGGCGGCGCGCACCTGCTCACCGACCCCGACCCGATGCAGCTCGCCCGCGCCATGCCGCCCGACCGCTCCGAGCGCTGGAACTCCCTCAACACCTCCATCCTTACGGAGTTCGTGCTGCCCAAGGTGTGGGGCATGCGTGACGACGAACAGGCCGTACGCGTCGTGCACCACGACACGGGCGCAGCAGTGCGGCTGGCCATCCGTACCGGCGGCACAGCAGTGCTCCTCAAGCCCCTCGCGGTCGAGGACGTGCTGGCCGTCGCCGCGGGCGGTGAACGAGTGCCCCGCAAATCCACCTCCTTCGGCCCAAAGCCCAGGACTGGCCTGGTCCTCCGTACGTTCGCCATCGACTGACCCAGCGCCCCGCACTCGGTGGGACGCGCGGTCCTCGCGATCACATCCATGCCTCCCGAACAGCACCGAAAACGCCACCTCCGCACCGTCACACCGGCGCCCCTGCCCACGAGGGAACGTTCACTCTCCGGACGGTCACATCCAGCGCCTTCCAACACACCAAGGCGGAGCGCCCTCCCCTGCCACGCTGGGCACGCGGGCGCCTTCAGCGACCACCTTCCGACGCCGTGCGCCTGGCGCGAGCGGTCCTCGATCTGCTGCCGTTCCACGCCGCAAGACCGGCCGCCAGCGTCGGGGTCAGCTTGCCGGTGCGAGGTAGGCCACCTGACGGGGGATCAGGGCGGTGAGGCTTCCGTTTGGGCTGAGGGTGGGGTCGTCCGGGAGGGCGTCGGGTTGGGGGAGGTCGGCTTCGTACGGTTTGGCGGAGCTCACTTCCACCTCGTATCGCCAGATCTTGGCTGCCGACGGGCCGAACACACGACAGCGGAAGGCCCCTGTCACCTCGATGTAGTCGCGCGGTTTGAGACGGCGGACTATGGCGGCCGTCTCCGGGTCGAAGGTGACGCACGGGATGCTGTCCGTCAGGGCGGCTCCGCGTCTGTGGCGACGGCGGCGCACAGTGATGCGCCACTTCGTCACGGTGTCGCCGCTGGGCATGGGGTGCTCTTCGACCGCCGCGGAGAGCCGGCCCACCAGCAAGACTTCGTTTCTGTCCACTGTTGTCCTCCTGTCGGTGCTCTGATGGAGATCACTCTCTACGATGGGGAGGAGTCCGGATCGGCTGGAACGCCGTTCTGGGGACAACGGCTGGACGCTCGGGAGTGCCTGTGGACAACATCACCGCGCTGGGCGGCGACGTCTATGAAATCGACACCAAAATGGCTGGATACACGGGCATCACCGCCGGTTATCTGATTCTGGGTGATCGGCCGTGCCTGGTGGAGACGGGTACATCGACCTCGGCGCCCGTGGTGCGTGATGCGCTCGCCTCGCTCGGTGTCGGACCAGAGGATCTGGCCACCGTCGTGGTGACCCACATTCATCTGGACCATGCAGGCGGGGTGGGCGACATCGCCAAGTTCTTCCCCTCCGCGCAGATCGTCGTACACGAGAAGGGCGCCCGCCACCTCGCTGATCCGTCACGGTTGATGGCCAGTGCACGGATGGTGTGGGGCGACAAGCTCGACACGCTTTTCGGCGAACTGTCCCCCACTGACGCTGAACGCATCGTCGCCCTCGGCGACACCGGGGCCATCGACCTTGGCAACGGACGTACGCTGAACAGCCATTACTCGCCCGGCCACGCGAAACATCACGTGGGGCTGATCGACTCCGCCACCGGCGATCTGTACGTCGGTGATGCGGCCGGTGTCTACCTGCCAGAAACAGGCGATCTCCGTCCCGCGACGCCTCCGCCGGACTTCGACCTGCAGACGGCGCTCGACTCGATCGCGTTGTTCGAGGGGCTTGGGCCGCAACGGCTGCTGTTCAGCCACTATGGGCCGGTTGACGCCGTGCGGGAGACTCTCGAACGGTCCGCGGAGGAGCTTCGCATCTGGGTGGATCTCACCAAGCAGGCCCATTCTGAGGGGATGGATCTGGACCACGCCGTGGCCATGGTCAGGGAGCGCACGAAGGAGCGTTACAGTGCGCCGGAGCCGGATGACGGCGATGGCGCGGGTGAGCAGCTGGAGATGTTGAGCGGTGCTCCGTCGAACGTGGCGGGGATTCTCCACTGGCTCAACCGCGTCTCACCGTAGCGGCCCGGCTCCCCGCCGTACCACAGTTCCGTTTGGGGAGCCGTCACCTTGCCGCCCCATATGTGTGGGACGGCTCAGCTCCGGCGCCGTCCCCGGGCGAGGGGTGCCGTGCGGAGCCCCACCCCGCGTCCCGCCATACCGGAACACCGCGATTACAGCGGTGCGGCAGCAACACGCCACGACGGCAGTGGTACCGCGGGGCGGCGGCAGGACGGCGGGGTAGTCCCAAGTACGGCGAGACGTGGGAGAGCCCCTCAGACGTCAGTCGTCGGTCTTGGGCTTGTCGTCCGAGGCGGAATCATCGCGCTCGTCGCGCTCGGCGAGCACGTCGCCGAAGTTCGGCTCGATGAACGCCGGGGTGATGCCCGGAGCCTGGACCTGTGCCGTTGCCTCTGGCGTGTCCCGCTCATCGGCCGGGCCCTCTGCGGCGCCGGCCGGGCCGGGCTGCTCGGGTCCTCCGTCCCGCACCTCGTCCGTGCTCACCTGCTCCGGCTCCCGATCGGGTACGGCAGCCGAATCCTCCTGATCAGGTGCTTCGGCCGGGCCCGCTCGCTCTGGCTCGGGGCCGTCGGACGGGTCCTCTGACCGCGGCTCTCGATCCAGTACATCGGCGGGCTCTTCCGCTGCGCCACCCTCCGAGACCGGCTCCTCCTCCAGGAGGTCGTCCGCTTCCGCACCCGTCTCATCGGCGTCGGCGTCGTCGAAGTCCTCCTCGACGTCCTCGATGACGGAACCGGTCAGCTCGGCGTACCGTTCCGCCGCGTCCGTCTCCCCGTCCTCGTCGAACGCCATCGCCCTGCCGAACCACTCCGCGGCCGCCTCCTGCTGCCCGGCATCGGCCAGCGCGTCCGCGTACGCGAACGCCAGCCGCGCCGACCACGGCCTGGGCTGCGGGTCCCGCAGCTCGGGAAGCCGCTGCAAGGTGATCACAGCGGCGTCGTGCTGGCCCAGGTCACGGCGGGCGCCGGACTCGACGATGGTCAGCTCGATGCGTCCGGCTCGGTCGAGTCGTTCGGCTTCCGGTGAACGTACGAGGTCGATCGCCCGCTCGGGGCGGCCGAGACCGCGTTCGCAGTCGGCCATGACCGGCAGGTACGCCTCCGAGCCCGTCATCCTCCTGGCCGCGCGCAGATCGCTCAGCGCCTCGGAGAAGTGCCCCGCGCGATAGGCGACGATGCCGGCGGCCTCGCGTACGACGCCGATCCTGGCCGCGAACCTGCGTGCCACCTTCGTGTGCTCGTGCGCCCGGTCGGGGTCGTCGTCCTCAAGCGCCCGCTCAGCGGCGACGAGGTGCCGGCCCACCAGCTCGGCGAGGTCGCCAGGAAGGGACCGCAGTTCCTCGCGGACTTCCTTGTCGAGCTCGTCCGCGGTGATGTCGAGCGGGACATCGGGCAACTTCTCGCGCTTGGGAGCCTCGTCCTCCCGGTCGGACCTGCCGTACCTGGCACGGGTGCCCGGGGAACTGGGGCGCTCCCCGCGGTCATCGCGCGAGAACGGGCGGCCGGGACCACCCTCACGCCGGGGACCGCGCTCGCCCTCACGACGGTCGCCATAACCGCCGCCACGACGCGGGCCTCCATCGCCCTCGCGTCGGCCGCTGTAGCCGCCCTCTCGGCGCGGGCCCCGGTCGTCACGGAATCCACCCTCGCGACGGTCCCCGTACCTGCCCTCGCGCCGATCGCCGTAGCCGCCCTCACGACGCGGGCCCCGGTCGTCACGGAATCCACCCTCGCGGCGCGGGCCACGATCGCCGTAGCCGCCCTCGCGACGCGGACCACGATCACCGTAGCCGCCTTCCCGACGAGGGCCGCGGTCGTCGCGTGAGAACGAGCGCGCGGGGCCACCCTCGCGCCGGTTGCCGTAGCCGCCCTCACGACGCGGACCACGATCATCCCGATCCCGGAACGAACGACGCTCGTCACCCTCACGGCGTGGACCCAGGTCATCACGGAATCCACCCTCGCGACGGTCCCCGTACCTGCCTTCACGCCGATCGCCGTAGCCGCCTTCCCGACGCGGACCACGATCACCGGAACCGCCTTCCCGACGCGGACCACGATCACCGGAACCGCCTTCCCGACGCGGACCACGATCACCGGAACCGCCTTCCCGACGCGGGCCACGATCGCCGTAGCCGCCTTCACGGCGCGGGCCTCGATCGTCACGGAACCCGCCCTCGCGACGGTCCCCATACCTGCCCTCGCGACGATCGCCATAGCCGCCCTCACGACGCGGACCACGATCATCCCGATCCGGGAACGAACGACGCTCGTCACCCTCACGGCGTGGACCCCGGTCATCACGGTCCCGATAGATACGACGATCGTCACCGCGAGGTCCGCGATCGTCCCCTTCGCGCCGAGGGCCACGGTTGTCCCGATATCCGCCCTCACGGCCCTGGCCACGATCACCGTAGCCGCCTTCACGGCGCGGGCCTCGATCGTCACGGAATCCGCCCTCACGACGGTCCCCATACCTGCCCTCGCGACGATCGCCATAGCCGCCCTCACGACGCGGACCACGATCATCCCGATCCCGGAACGAACGACGCTCGTCACCTTCTCGCCGGGAACCGCGATCGTCCCGATAGCCGTCGTCCCGCCGTGGCGCCCGGTCTCGCCCGTAGGAACGCGACCTGTCATCGGAACGGAACGGACGGTCACCGCCAGAGTCTCTCCCGCGAGAGCCGTACCCCCCGCTCCTGTCGCCTCCGCTGGAGCGCCTGTCCCCGTAGTCGCCGCGCCCGCGCTGTCCGCCGTCCGATCCGTTATCTCTGTTCACTTCTGGTCCATTTCGTTGGCTCACCCAGCGGACTCACAACGACGGTCCACCGTGGCTGGTCGCCGCCCGCCCACGGGCCTTACGCGACGAAGGCCACCCCTGGGGTGGCCCGGTATCTTCCAGCCTAGCAAGCCCAGGAACGTCCATGAGCCGGATGAAGGCGGCTTCCCCGGTGGCCGGCCGATTACAGCCTCGAGAACGTCGGTGTGGACGTCAGGCGAGGACTCTCGCAGTGTGAGAGGAAGGAAAAACAAAAAGAGGGCCACCCCGAAAGGTGGCCCTCTTCCATAAGAATTGTGCGGCGATGACCTACTCTCCCACACCCTCCCGAGTGCAGTACCATCGGCGCAGGGAAGCTTAACTTCCGGGTTCGGAATGTAACCGGGTGTTTCCTTCCCGCCATAACCGCCGCAACCCCGCGAAACAGCTGTTTGCTGTCTCAGAATTGCGTAGTGGACGCGAGCAAGAACAACTTCAAAAAAGTCTGCTTTGTGGTCAAGTCCTCGGCCTATTAGTACCGGTCAGCTCCACACGTTACCGTGCTTCCACCTCCGGCCTATCAACCCGGTCGTCTACCGGGAGCCTTACCCCCTCACGGGGTGGGAGACCTCATCTCAAGGCAAGCTTCCCGCTTAGATGCTTTCAGCGGTTATCCCTCCCGAACGTAGCCAACCAGCCGTGCACCTGGCGGTACAACTGGCACACCAGAGGTTCGTCCGTCCCG